>JBDTTF010000093.1:0-2410 GCA_039930765.1 Gemmatimonadota bacterium
ACAACCTGATGATGTTCCCCTATCCGTCGGCCGAAGGGCTGCACGTGGGGAACCTGTTTGCCTTTACCGGCAGCGACGTGCATGGCCGCTTCCGCCGGCTCCAGGGCAACCAGGTCTTCGAACCGATGGGCTACGATGCCTTCGGCATTCACAGCGAGAATTACGCGCTCAAGGTCGGGCTCCACCCCGCCGAGCTGATTCCCCGTAACATTGCCAACTTCCGCCGCCAGTTTGAGCGGATGGGTGGAATGTTCGACTGGCGGCACTCGCTGTCCACCACCGATCCCGGCTACTACAAGTGGACCCAGTGGATCTTCCTGCAGCTGTTCAAGGCGGGAAAGGCCTACAAGAAAAAGGCGCCGGTCAACTGGTGTCCCAACGACAAGACGGTCCTGGCCAACGAGCAGGTCGAGAACGGCCGCTGCGAACGTTGCGGGGCCGTGGTCGAACAGCGGGCCCTGGAGCAGTGGTTCTTCCGGATCACCGACTACGCCGGCCGGCTGCTCGATAATCTGTCCGGCCTCGACTGGTCAGAGACCACCCTTACCGCCCAGCGCAACTGGATCGGCCGCTCCGAAGGGGCCGAGCTCGAGTTTGCCCTGCCGGCCGGGGGCAGCATCCGGGTATTCACCACCAGGCCGGATACGATCTTCGGCGCCACGTTCATGGTGCTGGCGCCCGAGCATCCGCTGGTCCGCCAGATTACCACCGGCGAGTGCCGTCACAGTGTCGACGAGTATGTCCGGCAGGTCGGCGCCCGTGACCTGATTTCCCGCAAGATTGGCGACCGCGACAAGACCGGCGTCTTCACCGGCGCCTACGCCCGCAATCCCGCCACCGGCGAATCGATCCCGGTCTGGATCGCCGACTATGTGCTGATGGAGTACGGCACCGGCGCCATCATGGCCGTACCGGCCCACGACGAGCGCGATTTCGCGTTTGCCCGGAAGTTCGACCTGGCCGTGACCCGCGTGATCGTCACCGAGGGCCAGGACGCCGCCGCACCACTGACCGAGCCGATGACCGAAACGGCTGGTGGCCGGCTGGTCAACAGCGGCCTGTTCAATGGCCACGATGCCGACACCGCCCGCGACAAGATCATCCGCTGGCTGGAACAGCGGGGCACCGGCAAGGGCGTCATCCAGTACCGGCTGCACGACTGGTGCATCAGCCGGCAGCGCTACTGGGGCCCGCCGATTCCGATCATTTACTGCGACACCTGCGGCCCGGTGCCGGTGCCGGAACAGGACCTGCCGGTGGTGCTGCCCAACATCGACGACTTCAAGCCCGACGATTCCGGCGTCTCGCCGCTGGCCCGGCACGAGGAGTGGTACTACGTCCCGTGTCCCACCTGTGGCGCGCGCGGCCGCCGGGAAACCGATGTCTCCGACACCTTTCTCGACTCAGCCTGGTACTACCTGCGCTACACCAGCACCGAGTTCGACGACCGGCCCTTCGATCCGGCTCGGACCCGCAAGTGGACTCCGGTCACGACCTATATCGGCGGTAACGAGCACGCAGTGCTGCACCTGCTCTATTCACGCTTTCTGGCCATGGTGCTCCACGAGCTTGGCCATATCGATTTCGATGAACCGTTCACCCGGTTCCGGGCCCATGGACTGATCGTCAAGGATGGCTCGAAGATGTCGAAGTCGCGGGGCAATGTGGTCATCCCCGATGAGTACATGGACCAGTGGGGCGCCGACACCTTCCGGCTCTACCTGATGTTCCTGGGACCGTTTCAGGAGGGGGGCGATTTCCGCGACGCGGGGATCAGCGGGCCCCGCCGGTTTCTCGAACGGATCTGGCTGATGGTCGGTGAGGCCGTGGACGCCGAGGTGCCGAAGCCGCTGCTGGCCCGGTGGCACCGGACCAAGCAGAAGATGCATGACGACATCGCCGACCTGCGCTACAACACCGCCATCTCGGCGATGATGGAGCTGGTCAACGCGATGCGCGAGGCCAGTTGCATCGACCGGCGGATCGTGGCTGACCTGGTGGTCATGCTGTCCCCCTTTGCGCCCCACTTTGCCGAAGAGTGCTGGGAACGGCTGGGGCACACCTCGTCGGTGTTCGATACCCTCTGGCCGACCTGGGATCCGGCGCTGATGGTGGACGACACGGTGGAAGTGGCCATCCAGGTCAACGGCAAGACCCGGGCAACGGTCACAGTCTCGCGGGATGCGGTGGAGGCCGTGGTCCTGGCGGCCGCGCGGGAGCAGGAAGCGGTCAAGCGGTTCGCGGACGGTAAAGAGGTCCGCAAGGTGATCTATGTGGCCAACCGGCTGCTCAATATCGTGGTCGGCTGACCTGCGAGAAAAGCGAAAAGAGAAAGGCGAAACGGGAGGTGCGGGTTCGTTAACTTCTGGCTCGCCTTTCGCCTTTCGCCTTTCGCCTTTCGCCTTTCGCC
>JBDTTF010000094.1:0-6848 GCA_039930765.1 Gemmatimonadota bacterium
TCGACCGCCTTTTTCACTCCCCGGATTCCGTTGGCGGACGACACCGCCGCAAACTTGCTCGGCGCCTTGATGATGACGGCCGGCGCCTGGGGCGCTGAAGCGGCGAGCCGGCTGCCGCCGAGTGTGGTGGCGGCAGCAGCGGCTCCAGTGGCGGCGATGAACTCTCGGCGGGACAGGGCGTCGGACACGTCGGCTCCGGGGAGGAATGGTCGGCTCAGAACCTCACCCGGCGCCGGGCAGTCCCGCAAGGGCCAGCGCTTGCCGCTGTACCACGCCTTCCCTAACGTTGGATGACCTATGAGAGCTGCCCAGGACGAGGACCAGGATCCGCTCGATCTGGCTCGCCGGATCGGGGGCGGTCTGCTGCTGGCGGCCACCGGCGTTGCCCTGGCGCTCTGGGCGGCCGGCGCCGGCCCCCGCATGCTGCAGCTGGTGGCCGCCTGCTGGACCCTCTATGGTGCCTACTGCGCAGTCATCGACGGTCTGCTCGAGCCGCTGATCGACGGTGCGGCTGGCCTGCTGCAGAGTGTCGGCCTGATGCGGGCTGGCGGTGGCTACTCCGACATTGAAACGCTGGTGGCCCAGGGCCAGCATGATGCCGCGGCCCAGGCCTACGCGGTGCGGGCGTCCCAGGGCAATGGAGACACCACCGCCCTGCTTCGGCGGGCCGCATTGCTCTCCGGCCCTCTCAGTGCCGCCGCCCAGGCCGCCACGGAGCTCGAGCAGGAACGCGAGCGCCGCCCACTCAAGGCCGAGGATGACGTTCGGATCGGCGCCGCCCTGGCCCACCTGTACGAGGGGCCGCTCAACGATCCCGGCCGCTCCATGACCGAGTTGCGCCGGCTGATCGATCGCTATCCCGCCACTCGCAACATCCGCCGCCTCCGCGGCGAGCTCGCCGACCTGCGCCAGGACCGTTTCGGTTCACCCAGCAAGGACACCACGCCATGAAATCATCCTGGCTTCCGCTCGTTCTCCTCGCGACGCTCCCCCTCGGCGCACTCCGTGCTCAGGAGCCGATCGATTCGGCGATGAACGCCCGGATCCGGGACGAGGGGTTCAAGCATTCGCGGGTGCTGGAGACGGCGCTGGCGCTGTCAGACGACAACGGCCCCCGCCTCGCAGGATCGCCGGGCTACCTCAAGGCGGCCCGCTGGGCGGCCACCCAGCTCAAGAACTGGGGCCTCGAAGGCGCCCACCTCGAAGCCTGGGGCGTCCACGGCCGGAGCTGGGTGCTGGAGGACTACTCGGCCGAAATGACGGCGCCGTACTACCTGCGGCTCAATGCCTTTCCCAGGGCCTGGGCCGGCGATCACCTGGCTGTCAGCGGCACCCCGATCGTGGCGCCGATCACCGAGCCGAAAGATTTTGCCCGCAGCAAGGGGAAGCTCCGCGGCCGGATCGTGCTGGCCGATCTGTCCCGTCCGGTGCCTCGGCGCGCCGATCCGCTGTTCCATCGCTTCACCGAGGCCGAGCTCGACGCCATGGCCAAGGCGCCGGTCGAGCCGGGACCGTTCGATTTCTGGGCCGAGTACGAGGACTGGGCGGTCACCCTGAGGGAGCGGGACAAGGTGATGGCCTTTCTTCGGGACGAGGGCGCCACTGCGCTGCTGGTACCCAGTCCCAATGACGAATTCCTCAAGGCCGATGGCTGGTGGAGTTACGCCGGTGCAGTGCCCGGGGCGCTGCCGACCTTCGTGGTCGCCCGCGAGCAGTACAATCGCCTGATCCGCCTGGCCAACAAGGGCGGCCCATTCAAGCTCACTCTCAGCTTCAACGCTCATTTCGAAACCGGCGACAGCACCGGCTACAACGTCGTGGCCGAACTGCCGGGCACCGATCCGACGCTGGCGCCCCAGCTGGTCATGATGGGTGGTCATCTTGATTCCTGGATCGGCGGCACCGGTGCCACCGATAATGCAGCCGGCTGCGCCGTCGTGATGGAAGCGATGCGAATCCTGAAAACCGTCGGTGCCAGGCCGCGCCGCACCATCCGGATGGCGCTCTGGGACGGCGAGGAAAATTCGGCCGACGACTACGGCGGTTCGATGGGATATGTCCGGCGGCACTTTGCCGCGCCCGAAACGATGAAGACGCTGCCCGAGCACGCTCGGCTCTCGACCTATCTCAATCTCGACAATGGTACCGGCAAGATCCGCGGCATCTATCTCCAGGGAGACACGGCTGCCCTGCCCGTCTTCCGGGCCCTGCTCGAGCCGCTCCGCGACCTCGGCGCCGCCCACGTGATACCGGGGAGCACCGGCGAGACCGATCACATCTCGTTCCAGAGTGTCGGCCTGCCCGGCTTCGAAATGGTCCAGGATCCGGTCGATTATGATCGCCGGACCCATCACACCACCATGGATGTCGGCGACTACCTGCTGGAAGACGACCTCAAGCAGGCCTCGGTGGTGATGGCCTCGCTGGTCTATCACCTGGCCAATCGGGATGGGATGGTGCCGAGGCCGGTGCTGCCGGGAGCGAAGCGGAAATAGGCGGGGCAGGGGGGCAGCGGGGCAGAGTACCCACGGGCACCTCATCCCGAGCCGGTGGCGCGGCCGTCTCGGCCGTGGGACGATGGGATTTGACCCGCACTTCATCCTGAGGACTCATAGCGAATAGGGAACCTGCATCGATTTGCACGACCAATCGGCCAGGTTCTGGCTCACAGTCCCTGCACCTTCACGTCCTGCTCATACCGCAGGCGAATTTCGTTTCCCAACCGCAGACCGAAACTCGCAATCAATTGGTCCTGGCAGTCTCATGTGGGGGCTAATGCCGCGAAGATCGTGATTCGGCCGCAGCTCCACATTACACAGCGAACACCGCTTGCGCGGCAGCGCGCCCCGCACGTCGAAGCCCATTTGCGCATGAATTGACTTCGTTCCACTTGGCGGCCGTGCGTACGACTCTGACACGCGCATGGCCTCCCAACAGTCCCTGTAGCACTTCCTCGATTGACTCCCTCACGTCGGCCTCGTAGCTGTCACTTGTTGGCCAAGTCGCGGTGGACAGGAAGGAATGGGGCTGCAACTCATCGAATGCGATCGTTACCCCGCCGTGAACATACTTAGGGCCGAACTGTCGGTTGAACTCGAGGGAGATCGCTGCCTGGCCAGGCGGCATCCCCATAAGTTCTCCAAATGAGGCATAGCGTATCATGCATATGCCGCGGGCGATCCAGCCCCGGCAGCACGAAATCAATGTGCCATTGAAATGGGCGTCCTCAGAGCCATCGGCGGACCCGAGCGCGGTAGGAGCGATACGACTCACCGAAGCGGCGCTCCATATACGCCTCTTCTCGGCTGATGACGCCCCACCGCATGGCGCCGAGAACGAAAGGGGAAAAGAGCAGGGGCCAGACGGCATTGACCCAGAGTGAGATGCCGAGATAGAAGAACGCAAACCCAAGGTACATCGGGTTTCGCGACAGCCGATAGGGACCCGTTATCACGAGCGCCGTGGCTGGCTTCCAGGGCTGCGGGTTGGTGCCGGCACGGCGAAAGGCGAGGACAGCGGGGAGCCCGATGAATCCGAGCAGGACGGCGAGCGGCCCCAGGACGTGAGCCCACGGTGGCGGGAGGACGGCTAGGGGCCGGAAGTGATTGATGAGCAGCCCGATACCGAGCGGCACGGCATAGATCAGCGGAGGGGGAGCGATGACATGAGGGATATCGGTGGCGTCATCTGGCATTCCTGAAGTCCTCAGCACGGGAAGGGAGCGTCCGCTAACGGATCGCGCTTAAGCTGCGGGCGGTGTGGATCCCAATCGCAGCTGGGAACTCCTAATCGATAAGTCCCTACAGCTACATGCGCAGGTTAGGTGGCTACTCGAACAGCAGTCTCAGGCTGAAGCTGCTGGCACTGACGAAGAGCTGTGGCAAGCGGCCGAAGGCAAGTCTGATCCGTCACAAACGAAAACCGAAGCAGCTGCTCTCCGCTATTCTCCTGGAACTCACCGCTTACACGGATTCCACCGCTCTTATCCACAACCAATTTGATGAAGTCGGGCTCCCACATCGGCTTCAGAACTGCCTCCCCGCTCAACGTCTGATCCATTGTTTCGACAGCCGCAACAAATTGGCCCAACGGGAAGGACTCGAAGTAGAATGTCGCCTCGCCTCTCAAATTGCCGGACTGAATGACGCACCGGGAGACATAGCTGGCGTTGCCAGCGAAACGACGCACGTCTCTAAGTGCGAGGCTGTGATCATCTAGATTTGTCTGGAGAACGACGTCCATTCGTGATCCCCCCGTAGCCACCTAACTAGAATCCGTACTAGCTACTCGCATCGCAGCCGTGGCGCAGCCACGCCGGGCGGAGCCGTGGCGCGAATTCATTCGCGGGTAGTTCAATGATTGCCCTGCCGATGCGGAACCCCTGATCCGAAATGGATCCGATCCCAATTTATGCGATCCCTCGCTATCGCTCGGGATGAGGTGCCTTTGTAGTTTCTGCCCCCCTGCCCCCCTGCCCCCCTGCCACCCCTCAGCTCAGCCTGAACCTCCCCACAATCGTGTCCAGCTCCCTGGACGTCTTGGCCATGTGCTCCGCCGAAGTGGCAATTTCGGTGGTCGAGGCACTCAGCTCCTGCGCTGATGCCGCAATTTCCTCGGCCGCGGCCGCGACATCCTCCGTGCCAGTCGAGATGTCGGCCATCCGGTCGCCGATGCCCTGGATCAGCTGACGGACTCCCGCCGATGATTCGGCGATCTGCCTGGTCCAGGTGTCATTCTGCTCGGCCTCTGACGCAACCGTACCCAGTCCTTCCGCCGCGGTCCGGGCGGCATCACGCGCGGCCTCCCCGCCCTTGGCCAGTCGCATCAGCCGCTCGCGGGTGGTTTCAACCCGGCTCTGGATATTGCGCACGGTCTCCGAAGTGCTGGTAGCCGACTGCGCCGCCTGGCCGGCCAGCTTTCTCACCTCTTCTGCCACCACCGCGAAGCCCCTGCCCTCGGCGCCGGCACGGGCCGCCTCGATGCCGGCATTCAGCGCCAGCATGTGAGTCTGACGCGCGATGGCTTTGGTCTGGGCCACGAACTTCTCGATATCCGCCGACGCGCTGGCCAGCGCCTCCGCCTCCTCGGCGCCGAGCTCGACCTCCTCGGCCAGGCGGTTGAGCTCCTGCGAGCTGATGTCGAGCTTGTCCTTGTGGGTCCGCGCCATCTTGGCCAGCGTCGCGTTCCGATTGGTCATCTCACCGGCGCTGGTGGCCAGGTGCTCGGCGATTGACAGGATCTGTGCCCCATCTTCCGCTGTGGCCCGGACCAGCGCCGCCTGGCGGGTGGCCCGCTCGGTCAGGTCGGTGCAGGTGCCTGACACTTCCTGCGTCGATGCGCTCATCTGCTGGGTCGACGACGAGATCTGCTCGGCCATGCTGGCGGCGTCGGTGGCATTGGACCGGATGGTGCCCACCAGCTGGCGCAACTCTGCCACCATCGTGTCGATGGCCTCGATCAGCATCTGCACTTCGTGACTGGCATTGCGAACGGACACGTGGGTGTGGACCAGGTCGCCCTGAGAGACGCGGGTGGCCACATCGGCCAGCGCTTCCATCGGTTCCACCACCCGCTTGCGCAGCCGGAACACGATCAGCGAGACCACCACGATCACGAGGCCGAGCAGGATGATGACGTCGTAGCGGAGACTGCTGGCGATGGCCAGCACCAGGGGCTGCATGCTCTTGGCCGGATCGTAGACCGCGAGGCTCAAACCAGTGGTGCCGACCGCCATCGTCGCGGCCTTCCAGCTCATTCCGAGGCTGGCGTCGAACCGGCTGCCGATCGACAGCGAGGAGTCGTTGCTGGCCAGCACCGTGCCGTCGGGGCCGACCAGCGCCATCGAGAGGGAATCGCCCAGCAGGGTTCGGCCATGCATGGCCCGGCCGGTCTCGAGCAGCGGGTAGACCACGCCGATGGCGCCGCTGGGGCGGTCGCTGCCCGGTTTGACCAGGGCGACCGCGATGTCCACCACGGGAGTGCCAGAGGTCCCTTCGTTGCGGGGCAACCCGACGAAGGTTGAGCCCGACATTGCCGACTGGGCCCAGCGGCCAGTGCCGTCGCCCACCTTGCTGCGGGCCGCGAAGACGGTGGTGCCCGATGCATCGACGATGGCAATGCCACGGAACGACGTCTTCCGGCTGACCAGTGCCAGGGTTCGCTCCGCCTCGGCCCGGTCGGCCGGTTTGCTGGCGGTGACCAGCTGCACCAGACCTGGCATGGCCGCGAACACTTCGGTTTCCTGGCGTCGGGCGCTGAGTTCCTGCTCGATGGCGCCGGCGGTGCGCCGGGCCATTTCCTGGAGGTAGATCTCGGAGCGGGCCTGGACGAAGTTGACCGCGCTGCGCGCCGTCAAGGCCACCGCGACCAGGCCAAACAGCGCTGCCGCGGTGACACCGAGCAGTCCGATCGCGCTGGACAGCTTGTAGGTGCGAGTGCCCATGCCGCTCCGATGGAGAGGTAAGTGAAAGGGGTAGTGCAAGTTAGGTATTGGGCATCATTGAAGCAACAGCGCGAACAGCGAACAGCGAACAGCGAAAAGAGAACAGGCACAGGTCCAGCCACCACCGACCCGGCTGGTATCGGCCCCTGGCCAGACCTCGTATTCGCTTTTCGCCTTTCGCTTTTCCCGTCTCCTGTCTCCTGTCTCCTGTCTCCTGTCTCCTTTAGATTCCCGCCCCTATGCCCGACATCTACGATTACGATCCGCATGCGGTAGAAGCCAAGTGGCGCGACCGCTGGGCCGAACGGCACACCAACGAGCCCGATCTCGACCGCGCCACCCGGCCCTACTACAACCTGATGATGTTCCCCTATCCGTCGGCCGAAGGGCTGCACGTGGGGAACCT
>JBDTTF010000095.1:0-1577 GCA_039930765.1 Gemmatimonadota bacterium
AAGGGCCGCCGGCCGTTGAGGCTGGCATTGATCCCGATTCCCGTGGTGTCGGTGTCCGGGTGGTGATTCATGCCGGTGCTGCCGCCGTCCTGCCCGCAGCCGATCAAGCCGAACAGACCCAGAAGCAGCAACAGGCGGTATGGAGTCATGGGGTGCATTTTGCCTTCCGTTGGTCGGTGATGCGATCCCGGCCAGGGCCCCGAAATGGCCCGAAACCTTGCCATTCGGCGGCCGAGCGGGCAACTTGTAAGCGCGGGTGTAGCAAGTGATTATCCCGCCTCGCCTTCGCAGTTATGATGTCGGTTTCCGCGACTTCGATATCGAGAGTACCTGACCTCCGTTTCAAGACGCGGACCGGTACGGTTCTGCCCGGACGGAGCGACTTCAGCCCAAGGACCCAGGATGCGCCAACTTCGGATCGGGATTCTCGATCTCGTCACCAAGAGTCCCAACCCGTCGCTGTATGGGCGGATGATGAACGCCAATCTCGCCAGCATCATGCCGCAGGTCCTGGGCGTCTGGTGCCAGCAAGCCGGTCATAAAGTCACCTTCGTCTGCTATACCGGTCTCGAGAACCTGCTCGAGGAGCTGCCGGCCAACCTCGACATCCTTTTTATCGGCGCCTTTACGCAGTCGGCCCAGCTGTCGTATGCCCTGAGTAACGTGTTCCGGAAGCGCGGCGCCATCACCGTGATCGGTGGTCCCCACGCCCGCTGCTACCCCGAGGATGCGGCCAAGTACTTCGACTACGTCCTCGGCTTTACCGACAAGAGCCTGGTCAACGAAGTCCTGACCGAATGTGCCCAGCACCGGCCGTTCGGACGCCAGATGGCGGCGGCCAACCAGCCGACCGACCTGCCCTCGGTCCAGGAGCGCTGGGACTTCATCGAACCGACGCTGGCCAAGGCGCCGACGATCAAGATCGTCCCGATGATCGGCAGCCTGGGCTGCCCCTACACCTGCAGTTTCTGCATCGATTCCACGGTCGACTACCAGCCGCTCAGCTTCCAGCAGCTCCGGGACGACCTGACCTTCATCCAGACCAAGTTCAAGAACCCGATCCTCGGCTGGCACGATCCGAACTTCGGGGTGCGGTTCGAGGATTACATGGATGCCATCGAGGCCACGGTCAAGCCGGGCCGGATCCGGCACATCGCCGAGAGCAGCCTGTCGCTGCTGTCCGAGCCGCACCTCAAGCGGCTCAAGGCCAATGGATTTCAGGCCATCCTGCCGGGCATCGAGTCGTGGTACGACCTGGGCAACAAGTCCAGGACCCGCAACACCGGCATGGACAAGGTCAAGCTGGTGTCGGATCATGTGAACATGATCCTGCGCTACATCCCCTACATCCAGACCAACTTCGTGATGGGGCTGGATGGAGACATGGGGCCGGAGCCGTTCGAGCTGACCAAGAAGTTCATCGACCTCTCGCCGGGCGCGTTCCCGGCCTATTCGCTGCTGTCGTCCTTCGGGCGGGCGGCGCCGATGAACCTCGATTACCAGCGGGCCGGACGGGTCATGGCGTTCCCGTTCCACTTCCTGAACAACAACCACGCCATGAACGTCCGGCCCAAGAA
>JBDTTF010000096.1:0-2864 GCA_039930765.1 Gemmatimonadota bacterium
CTTCCAATGCCGAGGCAAATTCCGCCGCGCTGGCAAATCGATCGGCCGGCAGCTTCTGGAGCGCGGTGAGCACCGCATCCTCGACCGCCAGTGGCACACTCTTACGCTGGGCCGTGAGGCCGGCCGGCTCGGCCGTCATGACCTTGGCCACGATGGCCTGGGCGGTGGAGCCGGTGAACGGCGGATCGCCAATCAGCATTTCGTAGGTGACGCAGCCCAGCGCATACACGTCAGAACGGGCGGTAATCTCCCGCTCCCCCATGGCCTGCTCGGGACTCATGTAGTGCGGGGTGCCGAGGCTCATTCCGGTCTCGGTCATCCGGGAGCCGCTGCCCGCGCTCGAGACCGCCAGCGCGATCCCGAAGTCGGCCACCAGGGCTGAGCCGTCGTGCAGCAGGATGTTTTCGGGCTTGATATCGCGGTGGATCACCCCGTGGCGGTGGGCATAGTCGAGGGCGCCAGAGACTTCGGTGGCGATTCGTACCGCATCGGGGATCGGGAGCTGCTTCTCGCGAGTGAGCCGGTCGCGGAGGGATTCGCCGTCGACGAAGGGCATGACGTAATAGACAAAAGTCGAGGGTCCAGGGTCGAGGGCTTGTTCAGCGCCACCCTCGACCCTCGACTCTCGACCCTCGACCTTCGCCGTCCCCGAGTCGATGAGACCGAGTATATGCGGATGCTGCAGCGCCGCGATGGTCTGAATTTCCCGGAGGAACCGCTCGCCGCCGATGACCGCCGCCAGCTCCGGCCGCAACACCTTGATGGCCACCTTGCGATGGTGCTTCACGTCCTCGGCGAGATAGACCGTGGCCATGCCACCCTGACCGAGCTCCCGCTCGATCCGGTAGCGATCGGCGAGAGCGGTAGCAAGGCGGGTGAGATCGGTCGCCGAAGCAGTCAGGCGGTCAGTCCTTGAATGGTGACTTGGAGGGCCGGGCGTGCGTGGCACCGCCGGGCTTGCCCAGCAGCCGCTGCAGTTCCTCTTCGCTCAGCTCGAACGGATCGGCTTCATAGCTGGGCGGATCGATCCGGAGGATCTTGCCCGGGTTATCCCGGGTGGGATGAATTTCCCAAGCCGAGCGGGAAAGATCGCGCACTTCCCATTCATGGCCTTGCGTGTCGGTGAAGCGGCGATAGCCCACGGGTACCTCAGTGTGAGTCGAGCAGACCCGGCCAGTGTTCGACCAGCGTGAGTGGTGTGGCGCCCGCCGAAACGTCAGTGACCAGCAACAACCGGCCATCGGCGGCAGCGTCGAGATTGACGACCTCTGGCGGCGCGGCCGGGAATCCCATCGGTTGGCTGACGGCCAGCTGGGCGGGATCGGTGACGGTCGCCGAGTTCAGCTTGCCATCGGCCCCCACAAAATACAGTGACCGGCCATCCGAGCCCCACGTGAGGCTGCTGCGGAACCCTTCCAGTGTGCGCGCGCCGTTGAAGGAGACCTGCCGTTGCTCCCGCGCGTCCGGCATCCGGGTGAGATACACCTCGTAGCGCCCGGTCCGGTCGGAGATGTAGGCCAGCAGCCGGCCATCCGGTGAGAGCCGTGGCGAGATGTCATTTCCGGGACTCGAGAAGAGGACCCTCGGCTTTGGGGCATCGGTGAGGTCGGTGCGGATGATATCGAAACCACTGGTCCCCGATTGGCGCCAGCCCAGGAGATAGCTGCCATCGGGCGACCAGTCCATGCCCTCCTCCTGACTTTTGCCGTAGGACGGAAAGATCCGCTCGGATGTTCCGTCGAGCGAGACGAGGTGCACGAGGGTATCCGAGGCACCCTGCATCGAAAACCGCCGACCATCCGGTGCCCAGGCAAACTCGAAATAGGTGTCCGGACCCCGACTCAGACGGGTCCACCCCTGCCCGGCAATCTGGTAGAGCCAGAGTTCCATCAGCCCGCTGGTCGGATCCTTTCGTTCGACCAGCACCGCGTCGCCCTTGGGTCTCATTCGCAGCGAGCGATATCCGCCAGCCTCGAACAGCGGCTCGATCCGCTGGCTCCGCGGATCGAACCAGGTGACCCGGGTGCGGAGCTCGAGAGCGGACTGATAGACCATCAGGGCTCCCGAGCTCGAAATGGAAAAGTTGCCCAGAAACTTGAATGACCAGTTGGCCAGGCCTGGAACGAGACTCACGCCAATCCCGCCAAGACTGCCATTGCCCGGATCGAACGGCTGGGCCATCAACACTCCATTGCGGGCGTAGAGCAGCTGGCCGTCGTGATATCCCGCATTGCTGCCGAAGTCGGTCACCCTCCGCTTGGCGGTCGAGCCCAATCGCCCGGCCCAGATCGCGCTGGCGACGGAATCAATGGAGCCCCTGACGTAGAGAAAATCCCGGCCGTTGGGCAGGAAGTACGGCAGGCGATTGGTGATGGTGGAGTCCGACGCCTGCACGGCGACCGCCGAAGTGCCTCCTTCGGCGGGCACCTGCATGATCGGCCCGGAGATATCGGGGGCATAGAGGATCACCCCGTTTCGGCTCCAGCTGCCGCCCCGACCGGCCACGATCGGGGCCAGGTCGCGCACCGCGCCACTCTGCAGGTCCACCCGCTTGAGCTGGCTGGTGCCAAACAGGCCCAGGCTGCGGCTGTCCGGTGACCAGAAGGGCGCGGTGGCTCCTTCAGTGCCCGCGATCTGCTTCAGTTCACCGCTGGCGAGATTGCGGATCCACAGGCTCCGGGTCTCTCTGCAGTTGGCCATGAAGGCGAGCATGGTGCCGTCGGGCGAGAGCTCCGCCACGTTGCCCGCAGAGAGATCGGCATAGGCGCACCCGGGGGGCGGCAGCAGCGTGGAGCGGATCGGGAGTGCCGCGGGCATGCGATGGCCCGCGATGTAACCTGCGGCCACTGCGACACCGAGCGCGA
>JBDTTF010000097.1:0-46351 GCA_039930765.1 Gemmatimonadota bacterium
GATGCAGGAGCGTCCCTACTGGCTTCCGGCTGTGATATTCGTTCGGTCCCGCCGCGCTCTTTGGCCGTCATGGCTTCCTCCCGAACGGTCTCATCCAGGCCCACCTGGCGCTGATTCGGCGGCACACAATCCCGGAGCCAGAATTTCGCGGCAGCGTGATCGTATAGCTATCAGTCGTCAGAGCGGGGAAAGGATGAGATGCCGCAGGCAGGATCGGGCTCCAAGGAGCGAGGTCGGCAGAACGTCAACTGCCTGGATGCGCCAAGTCAGGTTCTACTCTGCTCTCTGGATGCACGCAGACCGCCCGCGCGCTCTCGGAGCGGAACCACCCCGGGATGCCGGTGCTTCCCTGGGGTTACCTCTGACCGCCCACCCCGCTCTATTGCCGGCATGCTCATTCGCCCTCCGTTCTCACGCGGTGCCGTTGCCATGGCCGGGACGTTGTTTGTGCTGGCCAGCTCAGCCGCACTGGCGCAGGTGGTACCTCCGCCTGATGGGATCGTCCCGGTCCGCTACAGCGAGGGGGTATTGCACGGCTTTCTCGAATTGCGTTCTGATTCTGGCCTGATGCTGGCTCACGGAGAGTTGGTCCAGGTCCCCAGGGACAGCACCATTGAGAGCGTGCTCCGGTTCTTTTTCCGTGACGGCTCCCGGTTCGAGGAAACGGTCGAGTTCACTCAGCACCGGCAGTTCCGGCTCAAGTCCTATCGCCTGGTGCAGCGGGGACCGGCCTTTCCGTTTGACCTCGATGCCAGGCTGAGTGCCGGCGGCCAGTATGACGTCACCTGGACTTCCCATGATGACGGCAAGACCGATCATGCCGAGGGCGCGGTGGATGCGCCGGCGGACCTGGCCAACGGGATGCCGCTGATCGTCGCCAAGAATCTCAGGGCTGGAGACACGACCACGGTGCACCTGGTCGCCTTTACGCCAAAGCCAATGCTGATTGGCCTGCGGATTGGGTATGTCGGGAAGGATTCCATTTTGGTGGGAAGCCACGCCGAGACATTGGCGCACTGGGAACTCAAGCCGGAATTGGGCGCCGTGAAGGGATTCTTTGCCAAGTTGCTCGGCAAGCTGCCACCGAACACCGAGGTCTGGATCGACACCGAGCAGGCGCCAACCGTGGTGCGGGTCCGGGGACCATTGTATACCGGGCCGGTATGGCGGATTGATCTGAGCGGAGCGACCTGGGTCCGCTGATTAATTGAATTTGAAGTGGGTGCTACGAGAAGGTCTGGGGTCTGGGGTCGAGGGTCGAGGGTCGAGGGTCGAGGGTCGAGGGTCGAGCGAAAGTGGAGCACGCCCCGTCGCGGCGCCAGCACCTCAGCGGGCCAACCTCAATCCCTGCCAAATCGATTTTATCTGCGGACAAGAAAAGCCACCTCGCGGGGGCCAATGCCCATCCTGCTACCCTCAATCCATCACAAATCTTTTTTATCTGCGGACATAGCAGGGGCGGGACTCGAACCCGCGACCCCGGCATTATGAGTGCCGTGCTCTAACCAGCTGAGCTACCCTGCCAAACGACCTATCGTGGGATGCCTCAAGGAGGGAGCCCGACTCCACTACTCGCTGCCCGCACACCGGATTCACGGGCCACAATCCTATAGAGCCGAGGCCCTGAACTCAAGACATTACCAACGCACTTCCGCTTGCCGCCCTACCGCTCCCTGGCGCTGTCTTCAGGCACGATTCGGTAGAGGAATTCGCCCTTCCGCACCATGCCGTACTGCTCCCGGGCGATCCGCTCCTGGGTGGCGGGGTCGGTCAGTACCTGATGCAGCACTTCGGTCAGGGAATCCACCGTGCGCTGCAGCGCCTTGACCGTGGCCAGCTCCTGCTGTTCCTGCCGACGAACCGTCCACCAGTCCAGCGTGCTGTATTCCCCCGCGTTCAGCGCGAAGACCAGGGCAAGAGCCACGACGGCGATGGCGGCCCAGCGGGACCGGGTCACAGGGAATAGAGGTCCCGGCCAGGGTAGTGAGCGATATCGCCGAGCGCCTCGGCGATCCGGAGCAGCTGGTTGTACTTGGCCACCCGATCGGTACGGCTGGCGCTGCCGGTCTTGATCTGCCCTGCCCCGCTGGCCACGGCCAGGTCGGCGATGAAGGTGTCTTCGGTCTCGCCGGAGCGGTGGGAGATCACGACTCCATACCCCGTACCCTTGGCCAGGTCGATACACTCCAGGGTTTCGGTCAGCGTGCCGATCTGGTTGACCTTGATCAGGATTGCGTTGCCGACGGTCTGCTCGATGCCGCGGGACAACCGGTCGACGTTGGTGACGAAGATGTCGTCCCCGACCAGCTGGACCCGCTGGCCCAGCGTCTCGGTCATCAGCTTCCAGCCATCCCAGTCGTCCTCGGCCAGCCCATCCTCGATCGACACGATCGGATAGCGGTCCACCCACCCGGCGTACAGGTCAACCATGGCCTGGGCCGATCGCCGGCTGCCATCGCCCTTCTTGAAGACGTACTCGCCGTCCTGGAATAGTTCGCTGGCCGCCACGTCAATGGCGATCGCAATGTCCCGGCCGGGCTCGTACCCCGCTTGGCGAATGGCCTCCATGACCACGTCGAGCGCCGCCTCATTCGACGGCAGCATCGGGGCAAAGCCACCCTCGTCTCCCACGGAGGTCGAGAGCTTCATCTTGGTCAGCACCTTCTTGAGGGCGTGGAACACCTCCACCCCCATCCGCAGTCCATCGCCGAACTCATCGGCGCCGATCGGCACCACCATGAACTCCTGGGCATCCACGTTGTTGGAGGAGTGGGCGCCGCCGTTCAGGATGTTCATCATCGGAACCGGAAGCACCCGGGCCATCGGTCCGCCGAGGTAGCGGTAGAGCGGCAAGCCGCAATCCTGGGCTGCGGCGCGGGCGCCCGCCAGGGAGACGGCCAGCATCGCGTTGGCGCCCAGGTTGCTCTTGTTGGGCGTGCCGTCGAGGTCGATCAGCGCCTCGTCGAGCAGGACTTGCTCCTCGGCCGGCATGCCCTCGAGCCGGGGGCCGATGATCTCGTTGATATTCTGGACCGCCTTCTGCACCCCCTTGCCCAGGTAGCGGCCACCGTCGCCGTCACGCAGCTCGACCGCTTCGTGCTCGCCGGTCGAGGCACCGCTCGGCACCGATGCCCGCCCCATGGTACCGCTCGACAGGATGACCTCTGCCTCGACGGTAGGATTGCCCCGGCTGTCGAGAATTTCGCGACCACGGACTTCGATGATGGTGCTCATGGGGTCCACAACAGAGGTGAAAAAGGGTCGAGCCACGCGCGGGAAACGTAACGGAACGTCGGGGGGAAACCAATCGAACTTCCGAGCGGCCTTACGCCACCTCGAGCCGGAGGATTTCGGCCCGGCAGCGGGCCACCAGCGCGTCCCGATCGTCGTAGGCAAGCCCCTCGGTCGACAGCGGCCGGCCAATCCTGATCCGGACCTGCCCAGGACGAAAAGCCAGCGAGCCGGCCGGCAGCATCTTGAAGGTGCCATCAACCCGCACCGGGATGACCGGTACCCCCGCGGCAATGGCCAGGACAAAGGCCCCCTTCTTGAACTCCATCAGCCGGCCATCCCTGCTCCGCGTCCCCTCCACGAACACCACGGCCGACATCCCGCTCCGCACCACCTCGGCCGCCTCGCGGTATGCCTCTAAAGCGCGAGGCAGGTCGTGCCGGTCAATCAGGATATGTCGAGCAGCCCGGAGCGCGGTACCGAGCAGCGGGTAGTAACTCAATTCCCGCTTGGCCATGAACCGCAGCCGACCCGGGAGCACGTCCAGCAGGACCAGGATGTCGACCAGCGAGAGGTGATTGGCTGCAAAGACGCAGGGACTCGCGGCGGGGATCAGCTCAAGACCTTCGACCGCGACGCCGATCTGATTGATCCCGATCAGTGCCCGGGCCCAGTCCCGGGGTATCCGGTCGTATACGCCGTCGGGATCGTTGGGGACCCGGTTGATCGCCGCCCAGATCACCTGCAACGAGTACCAGGTGGTCAGCCCGATCCCGCTGACGAGGAAGCGGACCCATGCCATCATTGGTACTGGTCAAACCCCCGGAGCTCCACCCGCTTGCCACCGAGCGTGATCACGGCCTCGTGCCGGCCATCGGCGGCCGAAACGCATGCCCCGATTCTCGTCAGCGAGAGTCCCGTGGCACTGACGAATTCCGCGGCCTGGTTGAATCTGGCAGGCAGCGTGACCAGCAACTCGTAATCCTCGCCGCCGGTCGCGGCGAACAGCTGCGGGGAAATCCCAGCTGCGGCCGCCGCGACGATTACCTCAGGATGGAGCGGCAGCAGATCGACCGCGATGTCCATCCGGCAGGCAGAGGCCGCGGCGATATGGCCGGCATCCCCCACCAGCCCATCGCTGATGTCGAGCATCGCGGTGGCGCCATGCGCTGCCAGCCATTGCCCGGCCTCGAGCCTCGGCAGCGGCCGAGCAAAGCGCTCTCGTGCCGCGGTCGTGGGGTGGTCACCGCGCCGCCACGATTCCAGCGCCGCCCGGGCCAATCCCAGCTCACCGGAAACCCAGATCGAGTTACCGGCCCGGGCCCCGGACCGATAGACTGGTTGTCTCGTCTGACCAATCACGGTAATCGTCAGACTGAGGTCGCGGCTCCGGGTCAGGTCGCCTCCGATGATCATCGCGTCGGTCGCGGCTGCCGCGTGACCGACCCCCGTCATCAGCTGCTCCGCCGCACTGCTGTCGGGAGCTGTAATAGCGGCGAGAATCCTGGGCGCCGAGGCGCCGACCGCCGCCAGGTCCGACAGCGCCGCACCAGTGGCCCGGAAGCCGATCTCCGGAAGACTGAGCCACTCGCGTTTGAAGTGGGTCCCTTCGACACTGGTGTCGGTGCTGATGGCCAGCCAATCGGGGCCGACCTGAACGAAGCCACAATCATCGCCCAGGCCATCGGCGTTGCGGCCCAGGGCATTCACGATCCGGCGAATGGCATCAAACTCGGCGCCGGCGCCCAGCTCGATCGAATTCACGGACTGATCGCGGCCAGGCGCCAACGGACCACACCCCGGTTCGTAGCCACCCACAGATACTCATCATCCACCGCCAGATCCCTCGGGGCGGCGGGAATTTCGATTGGCACAGTAAGTGGCCGCGCTGAGCCACCGGTCTGGAACCGGACGTAGCCCACGGCTCGGTCGCCGGCCACGAACGCACCACCCGGCCGGGGCAGCATGGTGTGGAGGCGGCCAAATGACGACTCCAGCAGTGGCCCAAGGATCCAGCCTCCGGTTTCGGGGTCGCGCCACTCCAGTCGCTCGGTATTGAGCGCCACCAGCGTGTCGCCCTGGAGTCCGAGGGCCAGGATCGGCGCGTGATAGGGCGGTGCACTGTCGAGACCGGCGGGATAGATGAAGCGGTCGCTGCCAGGCAAGAGAACCTGGGCGCCGAGCATGGTCCCGATCCAGATCGTATCACCAAGCGCCTCGATGGCATCGACCCGGTCAGTGTAGTTGGTGCCCAGAGGGACGATGTTACCGCTTGCATTGACGGCCACCAGTCCGTGAGCCGTCCCGACCAGCACCTGCTTACCCCTCGCGACAACCGCGGTGACCCGCTGATCAGGCAGGCCGCGGCTCTCATCATATCGCTCGGCTCGGCCGTCGCCATCGATCCGCAGCAGTCCCAGATCAGTCCCCAGCCAGAGATCCCGGCCCAGCACAACGAGTTTCGAGGCCAGGCGGAACGGCAAGCCGGTCGCCATCGGGCCCTCGTTCCACTTCGAGGTCTTGAGGTCCGACGATAGAAACGCCAATGCCGGGCTTGCGCCCGCCGCCTGGTCCATTGCCACCCAGACTCCGCCAGGCACCGTCACGACCGCAGCCGCGGAAGGCGAGGGCAGCCCGAACGGCACTCGCTCAGCCGTGACCTGGCCAACCGGCAGGAACAGCAGTCCGATTCCGGATGAACCGATCCACCAGCCGCGGCCGGTGGGATCGGCGGCGGCGCTGGTGTATTGCACCGGCCGGCCGCGCGGATCCACCAGATTTCCGCCCGACATGCCAGCCAGGCCGGGAGCCTGCTTCAGTAGCTCCTGGACCGTCAGCGGAACGGTCGGATGGCGTGGCGGTGACGCAGGAGTGGGGAAGGTCGAGCCGCGCTGGACCTGATACCAGCTGGCCCCGACCCTGAGGAAAAGTCCGGCGGCGAGATTGTCCTGGTCAAAGGCAATCTGGCTCACGGGTCCTGATGCCCGCCCCACCTCCCAGAATTCGCTCAGCGGATCGAATCGGAGCCAGCCGTCGTTGAGCTGCAGCCAGAGCGACCGATCGAGCGGGTCGATCAGCCCCGCGCGCACTCGACTGAGCAGGCTCGGATCCGGCGGAAAATACGGCCCGGTCCAGCCGCGGTTGAGCGGATCGAGGACCAGGACTCCGCCCGGACCCGCCGCGTAGACCCGGTCGAACACAGCCGCCACGGCGTTGATGACCGAGCCGTCCCCGATCACCGTCCGGTCGGGCAGCGGCCAGTCAGGCCGCTGCGCCGTGAGCGGCGCGGCGGCGACGACTCCGAACAGTGCGGTCAGCCGAAGAATCACTCGAATGCACATTCGGCTCAGCCGGCTGGTCGGAGCAGTTCGAGCAGTCGTGGGGGATGGAGCAGAGGCCGGGTGGAGCGACGAACTTCCCAGGCTCTCCAGAGATCCGGCAACGCGGCCAGGACATCCATCGGACGGAGTGCCCTGGCGGTTTGCCGGCGGGCGCCGATCTCCGCAGCGCGCCCCAGCATCTGCGCCGCGATTGCCGCGGCCAGCGGGGCCTCATGTCCGTGCGCCAGCAGGGCGCCGGTGAACCCACTCAGCAGATCGCCGCTCCCGCCGGTGGCCAGCCCGGGATTGCCCGCCGCGATGGTATAGGGTGCCGCACCGCGATAACCCACCACACTCGGCACGCCCTTGAGCAGCACCGTGGCATTCACCTCAGCGCTGGCGGCCGAGGCCGCCGACCAGGGGTCGAGTTCCTGAGTGCCGGCGTGGGCCGGGAACAGCGCCCGGAACTCTCCGCCGTGTGGCGTCAGCACCACCGGAATCCGGCTGGCCACCACGGCAAGCGGGCCGGGATCGCCGGCGTGGACCATCAGGGCATCGGCGTCGACCACCGCGGCCTTGGCATGCCCAAGTACCGCCGCCACGAATTCACGACGGCCGGCTGCCCGGCCGAATCCGGGGCCGATGACGACCGAGTCGGCGCGCTGAAGCAGTTCCACCAGCGAAGCCGACAATTTGCCTTCAAGTGAATGGGCCAGGGTCTGCACGTCCGGCTCCGCGGTCCGCAGCACCTCGACACTGGCCTCGGGCGCCACCGCATGCACCAGCCCGGCGCCGGCGCCAAAGGCGGCCCGGCAGGCAAACCGCAGCGCACCGACCATCGCAGGATCACCACCAACCACCACTACCCGGCCGCGATCTCCTTTATTGGCAGAACCGGCCAGTCTCCCGATATGACTGGCAGCCAATTCGTCACTGACCAGCACCGGCCATTCCGATGGCGCTGGTGGATGACCGATATCGACCACCACGATGTCGCCGACCTCGTCGCGAGCCAGCAGGTGCCCGCGGCGGACGCCGCCAAAGGTCACCGTGACCTCGGCCTGCACCGGCTGACCGTGAGAAACGCCATTGAGCAAGTCGAGCCCGGTTGGACCATCCACCGCCAGCACCGGCAGGGCCAGTTCGCCGATCCGGTCAACCAGCGCCTGAACCGGTGCCCGCGGCGCACCTCGCGCGCCGGTGCCGAGCAATGCATCGACCAGGAGCGCCACACCCGGCCAGGGCCCGTCCGCGGCGACTTCACGTACCCCTTCACGCCGGGCCCGCTCCGCCATCACCTGGCACAGAGGCGATTGCTCGCCCGCCGGACAGGTGACCCAGACCGGCGCGCCGATCCGGTGCAGCACTCTGGCAAGCACCCAGCCATCGCCGCCATTGTTGCCGGTTCCGGCCGCGATCAGCACACCTTGCCCCACCCGATCGGGCCAGCGTTCAGCCAGTACGACCGCCACGGCGCGCCCAGCCGCATCCATCAAGGTTTCGAGGGAGATGCCGAGTCCGCCGGCCTGGGCGTCCCAGTCCGAAGCCTGCGAGGGGGAAATGACGGGAATGGGCATAGGAGATGGGGAACGGACAACGGGGAACGGGAGACGCGCTCCGTTCCCTGTTCCCCGCTGGCTGTTCCTTTTACTTGAAGCTCGGTCCGATCGTCCTGCCGATGGAGATCTCGCCGTTATCGATTCGAAGATTGAAGCCGCACTCGGGATTGTTGCAGACCCACGCCTTGTAGGTGATCGGCGCGCCTTCGCGACCGTAATCAGACAGCGGAATCAGCGATCCTTGGCCGCATTTGCGACAGGCCGGCCAGTCTTTTGCCTCCATACACCCCTCCTCCCAACGTGGTCCGGTTCAGCTGCTCGCAACGCCCCCCCACGAATAGGGAACGTTGAACGCTTCATCGAAATCATACACTCCGGAGAACTCCTCCTCCCGGTCGGTCGGCAGCGCCGCCAGCAGTCCCGCCTCGACCAGGGCATAGACGATCCGGCCGAAATCCTCGGTCCGCCGCACCCCCCAGTGCCCGAGCACCGGCCGGGCCAACCGGCCGAACCGCTCCAGTGCAAAATCGCGACACGCCCAGGCCAGTTCCTGGCCGCTGACATGCCGCCGGGCCTCGAGCCGGGTCTGCAGAAACTCGACGGTGGCGAGCACGAAAAGATAGGCCCGCTCGTGGTACTCCTCATCGGAGCCACGAAGGCGGGCCAGGACCGAATCTGAAAAGTGAAGTTCGTTCATCCGCCGGGTCGGCATCGCATCGAGGGCATAAGAGCGAAGCTAGGACCGGGCGTGCAGCCGGTCAAGCTTTGGCACTCTGATAGAGCGGGAATCGGGCGGTCAGTTCCTCGACCTCCTGCCTGACCCGAGCGGCGGTCTCGTCGTCGCCCCTGGTCAGTACCCGGTCGATCAGCTCGGCCACCCGCTTCATCTCGCTGGTTCCCATGCCCCGAGTGGTCAGCGCCGGCGTGCCCAGCCTGATCCCGCTGGTGACGAACGGCGACTGCGGATCGTTCGGGATCGTGTTCTTGTTGACCGTGATCCCGGCCTTGCCCAGCAACGCTTCAGCGACCTTGCCGGTCAGGTTCTTGGGCCGGAGGTCCACCAGCATCAGGTGGGTATCGGTGCCGCCGGATACAATGTTGAACCCGCAGCCGATCAGCGACTCGGCCAGCATCCTGGCATTGGCAATGACCTGCACGCCGTACCGCTTGAAATCCGGAGTGAGAGCCTCGGCAAAGGCCACGGCCTTGGCCGCGATCACATGCTCCAGCGGCCCGCCCTGGGTACCGGGAAAGACCGACTTGTCCACGGCCTTGGCGTGCTCGGCGCCACACAGAATGATCCCGGCCCGGGGACCGCGCAGCGTCTTGTGGGTGGTGCTGGTGACCATGTGCGCGTGCGGCACCGGCGAGGGATAGAGACCGGCGGCCACCAGCCCCGCAAAATGGGCCATGTCCACCAGCAGAAAAGCCCCGACTTCATCGGCGATGGAGCGAAAGGCCGCAAAGTCGATGATCCGGGCATAGGCGCTGCCGCCCGCGATCAGCAACCTGGGCCGGTCGGTCTTGACCTGCTGGCGCAGCTGGTCGTAATCGATCCAGCCGGTGTCCGGGTTGACTCCGTAATGGGTGGCCTTCCACACCGCCCCGCTGTGGTTGACCGAGGCACCGTGGGACAGATGGCCGCCATGCGGCAGCGACATGCCCATGATCTTCTCGCCGACCGGAATCAGCGCCATGAAGGCCGCAAAGTTGGCCTGGGCGCCGGAATGCGGCTGCACATTGGCATGCTCCGACCCGAACAGCTGCTTGGCCCGGTCGATGGCCAGCTGCTCGATCTTGTCCACCACCTCACAGCCGCCGTAATAGCGCCTTCCCGGATAGCCCTCGGCGTACTTGTTGGTCAGCGGGGTGCCCATGGCGTCGATCACCGCCCGGCTGGCAAAATTCTCGCTGGCAATCAACTCGAGCCCATGGCGCTGCCGGAACAGTTCCTGGTCGATCAGCCCGGCAATCACCGGATCAGCCTGGCGCAGGGAAGCGTTGTGGTCCAGCGTCATTTCCCGTCCTCGATTTTCTGGATGCGACGGGCGTGGCGCCCGCCTTCAAATGGGGTCTCGAGCCAGGTGCGGAGGATTTCCACCCCTTCCGGCTCGGTCACGAACCGGGCCGGCAGCACCAGCACGTTGGCGTCGTTGTGCTGCCGGGCCAGCCTGGCGATCTCGGGAGACCAGGCTACTGCCGCCCGGACTCCGTGGTGTCGATTGGCCGCGTACGCCATCCCGAGTCCGGTGCCACAAAGCAGCACCCCGCGCCCGGCTTCACCGTGTTCCACCTTTTCGGCCACCGGATGGGCATAGTCGGGATAGTCGGTCGAATCGGTCGAATGGGTGCCCAGGTCCATCGGCGCGTATCCCAGCTTCCGCAGTTCCGCCACCAGCCGCTGCTTCAGGGCAAAGCCGGCGTGGTCGGCCGCGATCGGGATCGGCTCAGGCATTGGCATCATTCACCCTTGAATAAATATGCAGATTGATGAATCCCCGGTAGTGCCAGTCAGTTACAGCTTCCGCAGCCCGGCCACGGCCCCGATCCGCTGCTCCGCCATGTGGTCGGCCGCCTGGTAGCTGGGAATCCCCTGCGTCCTGGCAATATCGTAGATGGTCAGCAGGGTCTCGTAGATCTGGGCCGCCTTGCGCTTGGCCCGGTCAAGGTCCCAGTTGAGCAATTCACCGTAGACGTTGATCACCCCGCCGCCATTGATGACGTAATCCGGGGCGTAGGTCAGCCCCTGCTTCTCGAGGGCATCGCCGTGACGTTCCTCAGCCAGCTGATTGTTGGCCCCGCCGGCAATGACCTCGACCTTCAACCGGCGCAGGGTGTCGTCGTTGACCGTGGCACCCATGGCATTGGGAGAATAGATGTCGGCCGGCTGGTCATAGATCTCGTCAGGGCCGACAGCCTTGGCCCCGGTGGCCTCGACCATTCGCTGGACCTTGGCGCCGTCGATATCAGTGACAATCAGCCTGGCGCCTTCGGCGTGCAGATGGTCACACAGGTGCCGGGCGACATTGCCACAGCCCTGGATCAGGATCGTCTTGTCCTTGAGGCTGTCAGTGCCCCAGCGGACCTTGGCCGTGGCCTTCATCCCGACGTAGACGCCGTAGGCCGTGACCGGCGACGGGTCGCCGGAGCGGCCATGCAGCCCGGCCACGTGGGTGGTTTCCATCCGGACATACTCCATGTCCGCCGGCGAGGTCCCGATATCCTCGGCGGTGATATAGCGGCCACCCAGCGTTTCGATCAGCCGGCCGTGGGCCCGGAACAGCGCTTCGCGATCGACCCGTTTGTTATCGCCGAGAATGACCGACTTGCCACCGCCGAGGTTGAGCCCGGCCACCGCCGACTTGTAGGTCATCCCGCGGGCCAGCCGGAGCGCATCGATCGTGGCCTCCTCACTCGATCCATACTGCCAGAACCTGGTGCCTCCGAGGGCGGGGCCCAGTCTGGTGTCGTGGATGGCCACGATGCCGCGATAGCCGCACGAGGCATCGTATCCGAAGACGATCTGCTCGTGGCCCATGGTCGAGATGGTCTGGAAGAGATCCATTGTGTTCCGTTTTCCCTGGAGTAGGTGTTGGCATTTTCGGATTGATGGATGTGGGGGAGCGGGCCAGGATTCCGATCCACTTCCCCAATCCGGCAATCCGTCAATTTTTCAATAGCTGTAGAAGCCCTTCCCCGTCTTTTTGCCGAGTTGACCAGCCGCCACCATCCGGCGGAGCAGCGGGCAGGGGCGGTACTTGTCGTCGCCCAGCCCGCGGTGCAGCACTTCCATGATCGAGAGGCAGGTGTCGAGGCCGATCAGGTCGGCCAGCGCCAGCGGGCCCATCGGATGCGCCATCCCCAGTTTCATCACCGTGTCAATCGATTCGGCCGAGGCGACGTTTTCCATCAGGCAGAACACCGCCTCGTTGATCATCGGCATCAGGATCCGGTTGGCCACGAAGCCGGGGTAATCGTTGACCACCACCGGCGTCTTGCCCAGCGTCCTGGATATTTCCATGACCGCGGCGGTCGTGTCATCACTGGTGGCCTGGCCGCGCACGATCTCGACCAGCTTCATCACCGGCACCGGGTTCATGAAGTGCATTCCGATCACCCGGTCGGGGCGCCTGGTGTGTGACGCGATTTCGGTGATCGAGATCGAGCTGGTGTTCGAGGCCAGGATGGTCCGCGGCGGGCAGGCGGCCTCGAAGCTCTCGAACAGCGCAAACTTGAGCGCCGGCTGCTCGCTGACCGCCTCGACCACGAGATCGGGGTCGCCGATGTTGGACAGGTCACTGGTGAGTACCACCCGGCCGATGACCTCAGCCGCCTGTTCCGGGCTCAGCCCCCCCTTCTTCACCACCCGGGCCAGGCTGCCCTTCATGGCATCGAGTCCGCGCTGCAACGCGTCGGCCGAGCGGTCCACCATTCGCACCGTGGCGCCGTGGGACGCAAAGACCTGCGCAATGCCGTTGCCCATCGTTCCAGCGCCCACCACGACGACCTTGTTCACGCGTCCTCCCGACGAATGCGGCGAATGACCCACGTCAGCCCGAGTGCAATCGAGACACTGGCCACCAGCCCGCCTTCGGGGCCGAAGGCTCCGCCCGTGACCCAGTGTGGGCCACCAGGCAGGTAGTTGATCCAGGGAATGGTAAAAGGCAGCCCGCTCACGGGGGCGTCTGCCGCGGCCAGGGTGAAGTTCCAGCCCAGGTGGGCACCAAAGGCGGTCCAGATCCCGCCTGGCAAGTAAAAGGCAGCGCCGAGGAACACTCCCGCCAGCGCGATGTTGGCCAGCGCGATCGGGTCGACTTCCGGATTCCAGAGATGGGCGGCGGCAAACAGCACCGACAGCAGAATCAGCGCGCGGAACCGGCCCATCGAGCGTGACAGCAGCACCTGCGGCACTCCCCGGAATACCATCTCCTCGCTCAGCGCGGCCGGCGCCAGGATCAGGAGTGTCAGGCCGACCTGCCGCAGGTAGTCGGCGATGCTCCCGGCATCCGGGCCGAACCGCGCGCCACCGACGGCCATGGCCAGCGCCAGGGCCAGCAGCGCGGGCGCGACGCCAATCAGCAGCCCTCCACCGAATGCGGCGCCTCGAGACACTACGCCCTTCCATCGAAGATCGACCAGGCTCAGCCGGTTGCCGCGGATCCCGATGATCCAGGTGGCCAGGCCAAAACCGGCGATGGAGGCCAGCCCCTGCACCAGCAGCGGCTCAGGCCCAGTGTGATTGAAGATCGACAGCCGGGCGCCCACCGGTCCGAAGACCAGCGCATACCCGATCGCGAGGGCGATCGTGACCACGTACCCCAGGATGAAGAACAGGATTGACCATCCCAGGGCAATCAGGAACTGGCGGGAGGGACTTCGAGCCGCAGGCACCGAGCCGATGGGCTGGCTCATGCGGCCGGCCTCAGAGCACCGTGGAGTGGCCAGAGGATCAGCGCCACGACGATCACCTTGACGAGGTCCTGCTCCAGCAGCGGGCCCAGGCCGTTTTGCAGGGTGCTCCATGGCGCATGGGTCGAGACCTTGAGCCAGAGGGCCCCGGTCAGTTGAATGAACGCCATCCCGGCCAGCGCCGCGCCCAAGCAGCGGACCGGCCGCCCCCTGGCACCGAATCGCCCGACGATTGCCGCCGCGATGGGAAACGAAAAGAGATATCCGCCGGTCGGCCCGAACAGGTGGCCCAGCCCGCTGGCGCCGCCCGCAAAGACGGGAGCGCCAAACACACCCAGCAATAGATAAAGGAGGAGAGAACTGCCCCCGATCAGCGCCCCGGCCAGCCCGCCGGCCAGCAGGACCACGGGACCCTGGAGAGTGCCCGGCACCGCGGATCCGGGTAGCTGGAAACTGACCTGGGCGGCCACGGCAACCGCCGCCGCGCCGGCAATCATGGTCAGCGGCCAGAAATACCGCCGGCCCTCGGCCATTAGATCTGCTCGACGCTGAGCGCCACCGCATTGCCGCCGCCCAGGCACAGCGTGGCAAGGCCGGTGGACGCGCCCCGGTCGCGCATGGCATGCAGCAGGGTCGTCAAAACTCTGGCTCCACTGGCGCCGATGGGGTGGCCGAGTGCCACGGCACCGCCGTTCACGTTGACCCGGTTCCAGTCCCATCCCAGCGCCCGACCGTCCGCCAGCGCCTGCACGGCAAAGGCCTCGTTGGCTTCGATCAGCCCGTAGTCCCCGATCCGGGTGCCGAACTTCTTCATCAGGTTCTGCACGGCAACGATCGGGGCAAAGAAGAGATCCTTCGGTTCGCCGCCGCCGGTGGCATAGCCGGTGATCTTTGCCAGCGGGGTCAGCCCGTGCGCCTTGGCAAAGGCCAGCGAGGTGACGACCAGCGCGCTGGCCCCGTCATTCAGGCCGGGAGCATTGCCGGCGGTCACCGTGCCGTCCTTCCGGAACACCGGCTTCAGCTTGGCCAGCCCTTCGAGCGTGGTGTCCTTGCGGGGAGATTCATCCATCAGCACCGGCACCGGCCCACCCTTGCCACTCACCGGCACTGCCACGATTTCGGCCGCGAACTTGCCCGCAGCCATCGCGGCGAGGGCCTTCTGATGACTCTGCAACGCAAACTGGTCCTGGTCCTGTCGCGTCACCCCGGCCTTCTCGGCGGTGTACTCCGCGTACTCCCCCATATGGTTGTTGCCGAACGAATCCCACAGGCCATCGTGGATCATTCCATCCACCATCGTCTGGTTGCCGGCCTTGATCCCGCTGCGGTACCCGTAGACATAGTGTACAGCGGAGGACATCGATTCCATTCCGCCCGCGACCACGCATTGCTGATCGCCCGCCCGGATACTCTGGGCGGCCAGCATCACCGCCTTGAGGCCGGACCCGCAGACCTTGTTGATCGTGAGCGCAGGAACGGTCGGTGAAACCCCGCCGTGGATCAGCGCCTGGCGGGCGGGAGCCTGGCCGCTGCCACCCTGGACCACGTGGCCGAGGATGACCTCATCGATGAGCGCACCGTCGATGGCGGCGCGGGCGACCGATTCGCGAACCACGATGGCGCCGAGCTGTGGCGCGGTCAGGGAGGAGAGGGCACCCAGATACTTGCCGATGGGAGTCCGAACAGCAGACAGGATTACGGGGGTGGTGGCGTCAGACACGGTGGCCGGTCGGTTGAGGATGAGACAAAATAGACCGGTGGAGCCGGAGTCAGGAGGGTGGGAGGGGAGGTCGCATATCTATACGGCAGACCAGAAACGAGAGACAAGAGTCGAGGGCTAAGAGTCGAGGGTCGTGGGTCGAGAAATCATGCCGACTCCGAACACATTCCGGGGCAACGGGCGCCATGACCACGTTGAGCCCTCAGAGTGACCCCAGTCATTTGACGATCGGTTGAGCCTCGTGCTTCATGTTGCTGGCGACCCTTTCACGAGGCTCGCCATGGCAACCTATTACACCTACATCCTGGCCACCCGATCCCGGTCCCTCGACTTCGGCGTGACCAGCAACCTTCAGCGGCGGGTTGGCCGCCACCGGGCCATGGAGCCGAACCGCTCGCTGGGCAAGGACGGTGCGGTGCGACTGGTCTACTACGAGCAGCGGACCTCGGTGGAAGCCGCGCTCGAGCGGGTACGGGAAATCCAGCGCTGGTCGTACCCGCAGGTCGAGGCACTGATCAGCCGGAGCAACCCGAACTGGCACGACCTGGCCATGGAGTGGTTCGTGGCCCGAAGAGCCTGACCGGACCACCGGGTTGGCGACTGGCACTTCGACCACTTGATCGAGCGGAGCCGCCCGTCTCGCCCGTCCTGCCGGCCCGCCCGCCTACACCTCCAGCTTCCGGGTCCTGATCTCCTCCACCACCCTGGCCACAAATGCATCGACGCCCACGACTTCCTGCTTCTTCCCCGCCCCACGCACCCGGAGCGCCAGGCTATCGCTCTCGACTTCCCGCTGCCCGATGACGGCCATGTACGGCACCTTGGCTACTTCGCCGGCCCGGATCCGGTAATTGAGCGTCTCGTGTCCATCGTCCACATGGACCCGGACTCCAGCATCGAGCAGCCGTTCTCCCACCGCCCGTGCCGCTTCGGCCTGGGTATCCGAAATCGGCAGCACCCGGACCTGCTCCGGAGCCAGCCAGACGGGAAAGGCGCCGGCAAAGTGTTCGATCAGGATGGCGATGAACCGTTCGAATGAGCCATTGACTGCCCGGTGAATGATCACCGGGCGGTGCTCGGTGTTGTCCTCTCCGACATAGATCAGCCCGAACCGCTCGGCGTTGGCGTAGTCGAGCTGGATGGTGCCCAGCTGCCATTTCCGCCCGATTGAATCGGCCACATCGAAGTCGATCTTGGGTCCGTAAAAGGCACCATCGCCGGGTTTGAGTTCGTACGCCAGTCCGGTCGATTCCAGCGCCGCCCGCAGCGAGCCCTCGGCCTGGTCCCACATCGCGTCCTCGCCGATGCGTTGCTCGGGACGGGTGGCAAACTTGAGCGAGGCCGCCAGCCCGAAGGTCTGGTAGTAGGCCAGGATGAACCGGGTGAGCCGCTGGACCTCCTCGGTGATCTGGGACTCCATCAGGTAGATGTGGCAGTCGTCCTGCTGGAACTGCCGGACCCGGGTCAGGCCGGACAACGCGCCGCTCACCTCGTTGCGGTGAAGCACGTCGTAGGTGGTGTATCGGATCGGCAATTCCTTGTACGAATGCTTGTGCGCCTGGTACAGCAGGTGGTGGGAAGGGCAGTTCATCGGCTTCAGGGACATGTCCTGCTCACCGGTCTCATTGTTCTGGACCAGGAACATGTTTTCCTGGTACTTGCCCCAGTGCCCTGAAATCTCCCAGAGCGCCTTGTTGTACAACAGCGGCGTCTTGATCTCCTGGTAGCCCCGGATCTGCAGCTCCTGCATGTAGCGGTTGAGCTGGTTGAAGATGATGGTGCCCCGCGGCGTCCAGAATGGCGCACCCGGGGCAAACGGGTGGAACACAAACAGATCAAGATCCTTCCCCAGCCGGCGGTGGTCCCGCTTCTTCGATTCATCCAGCCGGTGCAGGTAGGCGTCGAGCTCCTCCTTCTTGAACCAGGCGGTGCCATAGATCCGCTGCAGCATCTGCCGCCGGGAATCTCCCCGCCAGTAGGCCCCGGCCGCATGCAGCAGCTTGAAGTGCTTGAGACGGCCGGTGCCTGGGATGTGCGGACCACGACACAAATCCTGGAACGGCCCATCGGTGTAGATGGTGATGGTTTCCTCGGGTCCCAGCTCGGCGATCCGCTCCAGCTTGAGCGGATCATCCTTGAACCGGCGGTTGGCCTCCGCCCGGTCCACCACCTCGCGGACGAAGGGAAAGTCCCGCCCGGCCACCTCAACCATCCGGGCCTCGATCTTCTCGAGATCCTCGGGCGTGAACGGCCGCTCCACCTGAAAGTCGTAGTAGAAGCCGTCCTCGATGGCAGGGCCGAAGCCGATAGCCGCGCCGGGGAACAGCTCGCGCACGGCCGTGGCCATGATGTGGGCCGCCGAGTGGCGCAGCATGGCCAGTGCATCGGGATCACGATCGGTGAGGATCGCGAAGGTCGCATCGGCTTCGATTGGCCGGTCGAGATCGCGCAGCTCGCCATTGATCCGGGCGGCCAGGGCCGCCTTGGCCAGGCCGGGGCCGATGCTCTGCGCCACCGCGCGGCCGGTGGTGCCTTCCGGCATTTCACGGACGCTTTGATCCGGCAAAGTAAGTCTGACTGCGCTCATCGATGACCTTCGACGCCGGGGATCCCCTGCGCTGGATGGAACGGGGTGGCCAGGTGGCCATAGATGAAATAGCCGGCGATCCCCAGGCAAAGCACGATGGCCAGGATCATCCACCGGATCATTTCGGCCGCTGTCAGAACCCGTGATTCTGGTTCCACGAACCCCTCCGGAAAATCAGGAAGACGGACTGCTGCAACTCATTCGGGAGTGTTAAGTTAACCGCTCCATTCGACCTGTAGTAAGAGGAGTGCCCGTGGCGTCGATTTATCGTGCTTCCCGGCCGCGGACCTCGTCGCTGCGCTGGACCTTGATTGGCCTCACCGTGGGACTGGCCGCTGGAGCCGCCGCCGCGATCTGGTACCGACCCGTGAATCGGGAGCGGGCCCGCCGGTTGGCCCGCCGATTCCTCGGCCAGCGGGACACGGTCCTGCGTATGGCGCCACTGGTCCGCGCCGTCGAGCGCCTCATCGCTGCCGATGCCCGGCTGGCCCCACTGGATCTCGAAGCCATCGCGGTGTCCGCCGGACGAATCGAACTGCACGGCTGGGTGCCGAGCCGTGAGCTCCGCGCCCGGGCGTGGCGCATTGCCAGGCAGGCGCCCGGCATCGAGACCCTGATCAACAGCATCCTGGTGCATGGTGAGGATGACACCGGCTCCGTTCCCACGACGGCCTGACCGCATGACTGAACCGCTGCCGCCCCAGTACGACCCGACCAGCCTCGAGCACCGGCTCTACCAGGCATGGGAGCAGGCCGGCCTGTTCACCCCGCATGCTCCCAAGCCGGGAGAGTCGCGCCCGTTCGTGATCATGATGCCGCCGCCCAACGTGACCGCCATGCTGCACATGGGTCACGGACTCAACAACACCCTGCAGGACACCCTCATCCGGTTCGAGCGGATGCGGGGGCGGAACACGCTCTGGCTGCCCGGTACCGATCACGCCGGCATTGCCACTCAGAACGTGGTCGAGAAGCTGCTGGCCCGCGAGGGCAAGACCCGGTTCGACATCGGCCGCGAGGCATTCGAGGCCCGGGTCTGGGAACACGTCCGCAAGACCGGTCCGATCATCCTGGAGCAGCTCAAGGCCATCGGCTCCAGCGCCGACTGGTCCAGGACCTACTTCACCCTCGATCCCGACCCCTCGGCCGCGGTCCGGGAGGCGTTCGTCCGGCTGCACCAGAAGGGGCTGATCTATCGCGGCAAGTACATCATCAACTGGTGTCCGCGCTGCGCCACCGCGCTGTCCAATGAAGAGGCTGAAAAGACCGAGACCGACGGGCATCTCTGGCACCTCCAGTACCCGCTGGCCGACGGCAGCGGTCATCTCACCGTGGCCACCACCCGCCCCGAGACCATCCTCGGTGACTCCGGCGTGGCAGTGCATCCCAGGGACGAGCGCTACCAGCACCTGATCGGCCACCAGCTGGTGCTGCCGATCGTGGGGCGGCTGATCCCGATCGTGGCGGACGATGCCATCGACCCCGAGTTCGGCAGCGGCGCCGTAAAAGTCACTCCGGCCCACGACCCGGTCGATTTCGAGATCGGACGGCGGCACGACCTCCCGGCAATCGAGGTCATGCAGCCCGACGGCCGGATGGCCGCCGACCTGCCCGCCCCGTATGCCAACGCCGACCGGTTCGCCGCCCGCAAGCTGATTGTGGCCGAGTTCGACCGCCTCGGCCTGCTCGAAAAGGTGGAGGCCCACCGTCACGCCGTGGGCCATTGCTACCGCTGCGATACTGTGGTCGAGCCACGGCTGTCCGAGCAGTGGTTCGTGCGGATGGCGCCCCTGGCCCGCCCTGCCCTGGCGGCGTACCGCTCCGGCGAGCTGCGCTTCATTCCCGAGCGCCGCGGTGAGGAGTATGCCCAGTGGATGGAAAACATCCGCGACTGGTGCATCTCCCGTCAGCTGTGGTGGGGCCACCGGATTCCGGTCTGGTACTGCGACGAACCGGGCTGTGGCGCCATGCGGGTGAGCCGGACCGACCTGAGCTTCTGCCCGGCCTGTGGCGGGCCGGTGCGCCAGGACGAAGATGTCCTGGATACCTGGTTCTCGTCGTGGCTGGTGCCGATGAGCAGCCTGGGCTGGCCGGCGGATACGGCGGACCTGGCCACCTATTTCCCCGGCGACACCCTCGTCACCGCGCCGGAAATCCTGTTCTTCTGGGTGGCTCGGATGGTCATGGCCGCGCTGGAGTTCAAGGGCCAGCTGCCGTTCAACACGGTGTACCTGCACGGTACGGTGCGTGACACCGACAAGCGCAAGATGTCGAAGTCGCTGGGCAATGGAATTGATCCACTCGATGTGGTTCAGAAATACGGCGCCGATGCACTGCGCTACACCATCGTTGCCGGAATGTCCGTGGGAACCGACCTCATCCTCGATCCCGAAGATCTGGAGCAGTCCTTCGCGCCCGGGCGCAACTTCGCCAACAAACTGTGGAACGCCGGCCGATTCCTGCTGGGTAACCTCACCGGCCCCACGCGGCCGCTGGCCGGAAAACGTCGCAACACGATCACCCGGGCCGAGCTGTCACTGGCCGATCGCTGGATCATCGCCCGCTGCGAGGCCACGGTGGCCGAGGCCACCCTGGCGTACGAACGCTACCGGCTCAACGATGCGGCGGCCCTGGTCTATCACTTCATCTGGTCCGACCTGGCCGACTGGTACATCGAGCAGATCAAGCCCCGTCTCTACGGCGATCAGCCCGGCGGAGACGTGGCTCGTGCCGTAGCCTGCCGTACGTTCGAGATCGCACTCCAGCTGCTGCACCCGGTCATGCCGTTCATCACCGAGACCCTCTGGAAGCAGCTGCCCGGGCGGTCCGCGGACGCAACCCTGGTGACCAGCCACTGGCCCCAGAGCGATCGGCGGGCCCTCGACCAGGCGGCCCTCCGTGATTTCGGGCTGGTGCAGGAGCTGATCACCGCGGTCCGTGAGATCCGGGCGGAGTACAAGGTGCCACCGGGCAAGCTGGTCGAAATCCAGATTCACGACCACCACAAACTCTTTCAATCGGAACGTGCCACTATCCTGCGATTGACCAAGGCGTCAGAACTCCGGATCAGCGATGACCCCAAGGGAGTCGCCGGCACCAGGGTAATGTCGGATGGCTCCTCCGTCTCAATGGTGCTCGGAGGGCTGACCGACCCCAAGCAGGAACGCGCCCGGCTCACGCAGGAAGCCGATCGACTCCGCGGGCTGGTGGCCTCCCAGGACCAGAAGCTGGGTAACCAGCAGTTCGTGTCCCGGGCTCCAGCCGAGGTCGTAGCCAGGGAACGGGAAAAGCTGCATTCGTGGGGCGAGCAGCTGCGGGCACTCGAACAGAAACTTTCGGCCCTGGGGACCGGGTGAAGAATTTCAGGGGCGCCTCGACCCACCTGGTGGCCACGCTGGTCGTTCTGACCACCTCGGCGTGCGCCAAGATCGGCGCGCCGCCGGGCGGCCCCGAGGACAAGGTGCCACCCCAGCTGATCGCCACCCGACCCGATTCGATGGCCGTCATTTCGGGCTTCAAGGGCAGCGTCGAACTGCAGTTCAATGAGACCGTGTCCGAGGGGGGCACCCCCAGCCTTGGCACCGGCACCAGCGATCTCGAACGCCTCATCATCCTTTCACCCAGCAACAATGTGCCCGAGGTGGGCTGGCACCGCAGCCGGCTGTCGATCAAACCCAAGGAAGGGTGGAAGGCCAACCGGGTCTACCGGGTCCAGCTGTTGCCGGGGGTCCAGGACATCCGGAACAACAAGGCGGACACTTCGGTCGTGATCACCTTCACCACCGGCGCGCCGCTGCCGACGACCACTCTGAGTGGCCGGGTGGTCGATTGGGAAACCCGCCGGATGGCCGCCGGGACGCTGGTCGAGGCCATTCTGCAGCCGGACAGCCTGCCCTACCGCGCCCTGACCGACACCAGCGGCAAGTTCGAGATCGGCCCGATTCCGGCCGGCAGCTACCTGGTGTTCGCGGTGGCCGATCAGAACCGCAACCATCGCCGCGAGAGCCGCGAGCTGTTCGACAGCCTGCGGGTCGATTCGCTGACCTTTACCATCCCGCCACTCTGGCTCCAGCCCCATGACAGCCTGGCGCCGCGGATTCAAACCATCACGCCCGGTGACAGCTCGAGCGCGCAGGTCCAGTTTTCCGGGCCGCTGGATCCGTATGCTCCGCCTCCGTTTGCCGGGCTGCGATTGATGTCGCTACCCGATTCGACCCCGATCCAAGGAGCTCAACTGCTGACCCGGCTGGCGGACAGCACTCTGCGGGCGCAGGCCAAGGCACTGGCCGATTCGCTGGCCAGGCTGGCCGATACCAGCTCGACCAAGCCGGATACCACCGGGAAGAAGGTCGCGCCCGGCACGCCGCTACCTCCCGTCAAGCCGAAACCGGTCTACCAGCGGCCCAGCAGCCTTCGACCGATCAATGAACGGAAGCTGCGCCCCGCGCCGGACACCGTGGGGGTCGGTGCGTTACTGGATAGCAGACCGCCGCTCGAAGACAAACTCACGTTGCATATCCCCGGTCGATTCGAGCCCGGTGGCAAGTACCTGCTGCTCATCTCCGCGGTTCGCGGCGTGAGTGGCAAATCGGTCGATACCCACGCCGCATTCAGCATTCCGGTTCCCAAACCGGTCAAGACCGACAGCACCAAGGCCAAAACCGACAGCGCTCACGCCCAGGGTGACAGCACCAGGCTGCACCCCGATTCTGCCGTGGCACGACCCGCGCCCGCTCGGCCGGACAGCATCAAGCCGACCGGAAAGCCTCGGTGACCGATCCGCGCCGGCGTCTCCCCTCCGTCGAGAGACTGCTGAGCGACCCCGCAGTGCAGGCGCTCAGCCCACGGTTTCCACGGTCCCTGATCGTCGATGCGGTCCGCGATCTCCTCGCCGCGGCCCGGGTCGGCCGGGCCGGTCCTCCCGAGGAATGGGGCGGAGAGATCGCCGACCGCTGCCAGCGCAGCGCCGCCCCTTCGCTCCGTCCAGTCCTCAATGCCACCGGCGTCGTGCTGCACACCAATCTCGGACGGGCGCCGCTCTCCCGGTCCGCTCGCGACGCGATGATGGCCGTGGCAGATGGGTACAGCACCCTCGAATTCGATCTGGGCTCGGGCCAGCGCGGCCATCGCAGCGAGCACGCCCGGCGGCTGCTCGCCACGCTGACCGGCGGCGAAGATGGACTGGTGGTCAACAATGCCGCGGCGGCACTGGTGCTGGCCCTGAGTACCGCGGCCGCAGGCCGCGAGGTGTTGATCTCCCGCGGTGAATTGATCGAAATCGGGGGCAGTTTTCGGATTCCTGATATCCTGGCCACCAGTGGAGCCAGGCTCAAGGAAGTGGGAACCACCAACCGGACCCACCTCGAGGATTACCGGACTGCCATAGATGGCGCAGCCGCCATCCTGACCGTGCATCGCAGCAACTTCGAGCAGCGCGGGTTCGTTACCTCTCCGGCACCGGCCGAGCTGGCGCAACTGGCCCATCAGGCCGGCATTCCCTATATCCACGATGTAGGCAGCGGGCTACTGGTTGATCTGACTCGCTGGGGGCTCAGCGGAGAACCGCTGGTGACCGCCGCAGTGGCGGCCGGCGCCGACCTGGTGCTGTTCAGTGGCGACAAACTGCTGGGAGGACCGCAGGCCGGCTGCCTGGTAGGATCGGCCCGGTGGGTCGAAGCCTGTCGGAAGGCACCATTTGCCAGAGCCGTCCGGGCGGACCGCTTCACCCTCGCCGCGCTCGAGGCCACCCTCGCTGCCTACAGGGATCCCGACCTGGCTCAGCAGGAAATCCCGGTACTCCGGATGCTGACCCTGAGCCCTGCCATCCTGCGAGAGCGGGCGGAACAGTTGATGGCGATGCTGACTTCGCGGCTTCCCGCCGATCGCCCGGCAAAGTTGATCGTCGGTCAGTCCGCGGTTGGCGGTGGGGCCTTTGCGTCGGCTGTGCTGCCCACGACGCTGGTAGCAATCGACCCTGGCCCAATGGGTGCGAACGGGCTGGCCTTGAGACTCAGGCTCGGTCAGCCGGCAATTATTGCCAGAGTCATTAATGACCGCGTCGTGTTCGATCCCCGGACCCTGCCGGAAGATGCCTTGAGCCTGGTGGCGGCGGGGCTGAGCCAGGCCCTTGAGGGATAGAACGGTGCGCCGAGCGGTCTTCCTGGATCGGGACGGGACACTGATCGAGGATCCCGGCTATATCAACGACCCAGAGCGGGTTCGCCTGTTGCCGGACGTGGGTGCGGCCCTGGCTCGGCTGCACCGCGCCGGTTTCCTGCTCCTGGTCGTCACCAATCAGTCGGGCATTGCCAGGGGCCTCATTACGCCTGAGCAATACCAGTCGGTGGCTGATCGCCTTCAGGAACTGACTGCCACCGCCGGTGGTCCACTCGATCGTCAGTATTTCTGTCCTCACCTGCCAGAGCTGAGTGGCCCGTGCGAGTGCCGAAAACCTGGCGTGCTGCTGTTCGAGCGGGCCATCCGGGAGTGGCAGCTCGAGCCAGCCGCCTGCTGGTGGGTCGGGGATCGACTGAGAGATGTGGTGCCCGGGCTGCAGCTTGGTGGTCAGGCAATCCTGGCTGTGGCCAACCCCGACCCAGAAGTCAGGCGAGAAGCGGGACACCTGGGAATAGCGATTGTGGATGATCTGTCGGCTGCGACCGATCGACTCCTGATGGGGCAGCGCTGAGGATTCTTGAGGCATTGCCGCTGTCGGGCGGCCGCCACATAGTATCGGTTCTAAAAGTGGCGATGGATCAAGACCATGATCCACATAGGCTTAGGACTCATGATCTGAGTATTATTTGGGTCCGTAACTTGCGTTAGTAGGCATGAGAACTCTGAATATCGTTGAAAAACTCATAAGTTCAGCCCGAGGAGGCCCCATGACGCAGACCACCAAGATCCCGTTCAGCCCGCCGACGCTCACTGAAGAGGCTTCATTGGTCGATATCACGCTGGTGTCAGGTGGTACGGCTGGTAACCCCGGACGGGGACGCCGCCACGGCTAAGCAGTCCTAGCATCAGCGGTTGAGGAGGCCAGGCCAAAACGGCCTGGCCTCTTTGTCTATGCGCGCTGGAGGTGCGGCGCCTGGTTTGTTGTGGCCGACCACCAACAGCAAAGAATTCGGGATTGGCCGAAGTGTCCTAACCGACTCGAATCATGTGGCTTGCAACTGTAAACATCACGAAAATTTGCGGTGTACTAATTGCGATCCCGTCGGGTTACCGAAGAGGAGCACCCGGCTCCTCGTCATCTCCACAGGAGGCCCCATGAATAACAAGCTCCCCTTCGTTGAGCCGTCATTGACGGAAGAGGCGTCGCTCATCGAGATCACCCTGGTTTCCGGCGGAAATGCCGGCTTTCCCGTGATCAGGCCGCCCCGCCGCGGCTAAGAGCAGCAGTCTGCTCGGATCAAGGCGTTGGGCCCTCGGGCCCGGCGCCTTTTTCTCGGCCTTAATCTCGGCTATCAGGCCAGACTGTTGTGGATTGTCATCGGCACCGCGTGGAAAAGAGATTAGATCAATCGACTTAAATCCATATTTCCCAGGATGATAGGGTTATCAACATCACGAAGTAAATTGGAGTGCAAATTGCATGGAACGGCCATGCATCCTGTGCACCCCCCTTCCATCACCTCCGGAGGATCGATGTCCCAGAAGCTTCCTTTTGCAGAACCGACCCTGATTGAAGAGGCATCCTTGGTGAACATCACGCTGGTCTCGGGTGGTGGCACGGGCGCGGGCGCGGGTAAGGCGGGCTGAACCGGGGCAGGCATCAGCTCGACTGAAGTCAAGGCGCCAGATTCTCTCGAGAGTCTGGCGTTTTGTTTGGGGTCCGGGTGATCTTACGGCCGTGTCAAATTCAATCAGGCTCGTGGGCCAGGACCTGAAGCTACTGGCAACGGTTCAGGCATGGCTGGACAGTGGGTCCCTTTCCCTTCCTGCTCCCCTCGAAATGGAAGTCCGGCTGGGCCAACCCGATTCGGCGGAGGGAGATCCCCGTCCGACGTACCGGCAAGGCAACGTCCTGATTCGGGCCGGCGGCACCAGGGCCGACCCCGTCCGCCTCGATTGGGACGACGCGCCTGCCAGCGCCAGCGTGGACGGCAGCACCGGCCGGGCGACCATGACTCTGTCCCCGGAGGCCTGCGAGCAACTGGACGACTGCCTGCGGACCTTCGGGATGACAGTGCTGATCTTCCTGGTCCGGCGCATTGGCTGGCACCATGTGCATGCCGCGACAGCCGTCGACCCGAAAGGCAGGGGCTGGCTGCTGGCTGGCAACGCCCACGCCGGAAAATCCACCACTACTGCGCTGCTGGCGTCCAGGGGTTGGGCGGTCGGAAGCGATGACATCTCGTTTCTGGCCGCTGACAGACAGGATGTAGTGGTCCATGCCTTCCGGAGCCAGATCGCGATCCGGCCAGGGGGGCGCGACTTGCTGGCCCGGGAGGGTGGCGCTTGCTTAGAGAGCAGGGACAAGACCGGATTCTGGCCCGAGGAGCTGGGCGGACGGTGGCAACCGACGGTGCGCCCGGATATCCTGCTGTTTCCCGTCATCGGAGATGCTCGCACCTCGATCGAGCCATTGCGGCCGATTCACGTGCTGGCAGAGCTGGTTCGCTGGTCCGCATGGGTGGTGCTGGAGCCGGCGCTGGCGCAGGGGCACCTCGATCTGATTAACAGACTGGCCCGTCAGGGCCGTGGCTTTCGTCTCACGCTGGGCCGGGATCTGTTCGGAGATCCGGCCGTCCTCGATACCATCATTCCAACATGACTCTACGATACCGCGCTCATCCTGAACTCCGCCTGACTGCACTCGAAGGTGAGGGCGTGGTGCTCCACCTCGGAAGCCGGCGGTATTTTTCGGTCAACGAAACCGGACTCGCGATCCTCGAGGCCATCAAGCCGAGCGCCACGATTGCCGAACTGGTCACGATGCTCACCGGCCGGTTCGAAGTCACCACGGAGCAGGCGGAACAAAGTGTCCGGGCGTTTCTCGATCGGTGCCTGACTTCCAAGCTTGTCGAGGAAGTAGCGGGGTGAGCTCGACTCTGTCGCGGACGCTCCGGCTCAGGGCCCTGCTCACGGCCGTCATCGTTCCGCCGCTGCTGTCGCTGATTTCCCTGCAGCGGCTGGCGGGATATCTGGGTCGGAGTAGGCATGCCCAGGCCGGCTTCGATGACCGAACCCTGGCCGCGTGGGTTGATGCCCTGCTCTACCGGATGCCCGGCCCCTGGCGGCGGACCTGCCTCAAGCGCGCGGCGGTGCTCTATCATCTGCTGCGGGGAGCCGGACGGGCGGTCGAACTGCGAATCGGCGTCCGGCGCGATGCCGAAGGCCGGCTGGCGGCCCACGCGTGGCTCACTCGCGCCATGGAGCCCTATCTTGAACCGGAGCCGGATGCCCCTGCCCTCCACACCGTGATCGCCACCTTCCCCACCACCTCCCCGCAGAATTGAAATGATACTGCCCGATACCGCGGAGGTCCTGCTCGAGACGCTGCGGTTGCGCCGCCAGTGGGACGATGCCCGGCTTCGAGAGGCCTGGCTCCGGGTGCCGATCGAGGGGCTGCGGGAGCTGGTGAGCTATGAGCAGATCACTATCTGGCTGTACTGCCGGATTCGCGAGCTCGGCGTGGGTGACGAACTGCCGCCCAGCTTCTGGACATGGCTGATCCGACGGGCCCGGGTTGAATCGGCCAACGGGCTGTTGGTCGAAGCCGAGGCCATGCGCATCGCCGAGCTGCTCAGGTCCGGCGGAGTGCCTGCCATCTTTCTCAAGGGCATTGCCCGCCGGCTGCTGACCGATCGCTTTCCGTACATTGGCGCCCGGCCCACGGTCGATGTTGACGTCATGCTGCCGGCGGACCAGGCCACCTCGGTCTGGGAGGACCTCAAGAAATCGGGCTACCAGTTTGCCACCGACCCCAGTCTTACCCCGGTGGACCTCTGGCATCTGATTCCGCTGGCCGGCGCCAACAAGGTGGCCGTCGAGCTGCACACCTCGACCTCGCGCGAAGTGCGGCCGCCCGACGCCTGGCGCCGGCAGATGTTCGAGTCGGAGGTGATCAAGCGTGGTGAGCTCGAGCTTAGGGTTCCCTCGGCGACCGAACTGCTCTGGCACGCCATTGCGCACGCCCAGGTGGATGGGGTGAAGGCGTGGCGGCTCAAGTATTTCCAGGATGCCGCCGTGTTGATGACCGACGAAAATGCCGTCGACTGGGATGTCATCGCTGAACGGCTCAACTCTGCCGAGACTCCTAGCCGGTCGCAAACGATGCGCTGGCTGGCGGCAGCGGCGGACCTGGCCGGCCGGGCAGTGCCGGCTGAGCTGGTGCCGATCCCGAAGCCGTTCCCGATTCTCCGGATGCTGCGCTGGCGGCTGGCGGTGCTGAACAAGACCGCCGAGCGGCCGCGATTGATGGAAAAACTGCTGGAGGAAGGGGATCGGGCCGAACTGGCCCTGCCGATGCAGGAACAGGTGGCGGGCATTGGTCCGGCGCAACGACTGCGGCGGCGAGCAGCCACCCTGGTGGCGCGGGGTATTTACCTCTTCTGGCGGATGGCCAGGGGCTGAGCCGCTGCCAGGGTTACTCCAGCCGTTTCCATTGATGGGCCAGTGCCACCAATCCCACACCATCACTCTCAGGATGATCAACCTTGAAGCGGGCAATCCGCTTGATGGTGGCCGTGGGCTGCTCCGCCAGCCGGTGCTCATACAGCAGCAGGTTTACCGAATAGCCGCCCCGGCCAAGATTGATCGACCGGTAGGTGATTTCCAGTTCGACGAGGTCCCCGGACTTGACCGTCAGGACGATGCCCTGCCTGCTGCAGCGGGTGCCGTGCAGAATGTGCCATTCACGAGTGATATTGACGCCAACCGTACCCTCTTTCACGTCACGGGTGGCTCGCACCGCCATCCGGATGGTCAATGGCTGATCGGGAGTGATAACCGGTTCGGTGCCGGCGGCATGGCCCACCAGTTCCAGGCGCTCGAAGGCGAATGGCGCGTTGGCCAGCTCGCCCTCGATGACCAGCGCGCCCTGGCTCTCCTCTGGCGACTCACTGATCCGCTCGTAACTGGCAAACACCTCGTCGGGGCGGCCCTGGGCCGCCAGCCGTCCGTGATCGAACAGCACGGCCCGGTCACACAGCTGCTCGATGAGGTAGCGCTCGTGGGAGACCACGACCAGGGTGGTACCGGTACTGCGGAATTCCATCAGCCGGGCCAGACAGCGGTCGTGAAAGGAGCTGTCGCCCACGGCCAGCGCTTCATCGATCAGGAGGATTTCGGGATCGACATGGACAGCCACCGCAAACCCCAGCCGCAGCGCCATCCCGGACGAGTAGAATTTCACCGCCACATCAGCGAACCGCTCCAGCTCGGCAAAGGCCAGCATGGCCTCGAGCCGACGCTTGAGCTCCTTGCGTCCGAATCCGAGGATGGCGCCCTGCAGGAAGATGTTTTCCCGGCCGGTCAGTTCGGGATGGAAGCCGCCGCCGAGGTGGGTCAGCAGCGCGAAGCGGCCGTTGATGGCCAGCCGCCCGCGCGATGGCGGCATCATGCCCGAGACCAGTTTGAGCATGGTCGACTTGCCCGAGCCGTTGGCGCCGACCAGCGCAAAGGCGCTGCCCCGCGCCACCTCGAAGGACACATCCTTGAGGGCCCAGAGTCCCGATTCATCCTCGGCGGAGGGGTGCCGCCAGCTGCGCCAGCCGTCCTTGACCATGCCGCCGATAGAGCGCCCTCGCAGGCGATACCGCTTCCACACCCCGGCCACCTCGATGGCATTGCTCATCAGACCGACTCGGCGAAGAACGGGCGGGTGGCCCGGAACACCAGCAGACCGACCGCGAGAAATGCCAGCGACAACACCGCAGGGTAGAGCAGCTGCTCCGCCGTCGGCCAGACTCCGCGCAGCAGGCAGTTGCGCGAGGCCTCGAACAATCCCACCAGCGGATTGAGCTGGTATGCGGCGCGGTACTGCGCCGGGATGGCGCTGGCCGCGTAGGCCAGCGGCGTACCCAGCTGCCAGAGCCGGAGGCCAATCTCGGTGGCATAGCCAAGATCGTGATAGAAGACGTGAATGGCGCTGCCGAGAATCGTGATCCCGGCGACGAGGGTGAGGAGAATGACCAGGACCGGGACAATGCCCAGGATGGCCCAGGTGGCCGGCACCTGGTACCAGATCATCAAGCCGACCAGGATCAGGCTGCTCACCAGCAGATCGACCAGGGCGGAGCCGACCGTCGCGATCGGCAGAGTCAGGGTATTGAATGGAACCCGCGAGACCAGCCCCGCATGATTGGTAATGCTGCGAATCCCGCCGGCCACCGATCCCATGACCAGGGTCCACAGCATCACGCCGGTGAAAGCAAAGAGCGGGTAGGGCAATCCGTCACTGGGAGCGTTGAGCACACCCCGGAAGACAAAAACGAAGATGGCCAGTTCGGCCAGCGGACGACCGATACCCCAGGCCACCCCGATCAGGGTCTGGCGGTACCGGGTCCGCAGATCCCGCAGGATCAGCTGGACCACGAGGTAATTGAAGCGGGAGTGCTCGGACGCCAGGGCGGGACTCCGCGAGACAGGGTGGCGGTGGGAGATTGACTGGAAGTTAGACGGCCCCGCGAGGGTGGACTACCCCACCCGTCCGCCTGTGATTCGGCCGATGCGGCGATTACCTTGTTCGGCCATGCCGATGCGGGTGGCGGTGTGCATTTCGGGGCGCGGCAGCAACCTGCAGGCGCTGCTGGCGGCGCTGGGTTCCGGGGCACCGGCGGCCGTGGTCCTGGTGATCAGCAACAGCGCGGAAGCCGGTGGGCTCGAGCTGGCCCGCAGCCATGGAATTCCAGCGGTGGTGCTGCGTGACCATTGTGATGGCACCGAACTGCTGGGCTTACTGGACCAGTACCGGATCGACCTCGTGGTTCTGGCCGGCTATCTCAAGATGGTGCCGCCCGTGGTGGTCGAGCGGTACCGGGGGCGGATGATCAACATCCACCCTGCCCTGCTGCCGGCGTTTGGCGGGCCGGGAATGTACGGCAGCCGGGTGCACCGGGCGGTGATCGCGGCTGGAGTGCCTGAATCGGGCGCCACCGTCCACCTGGTGGACGAGGAGTACGATCGGGGGCAGATCCTGGCCCAGGGCCGAGTGCCGGTCCGGCCGGACGACAGCCCGGAGCAGTTGGCGGCGCGGGTGCTGGAAGTGGAACACCGGCTGCTGCCGGCCGTGGTCCTTGCCGCGGCCAGAGCCGGACGCCCTGTACCGCTCGACCCTTCAACGGAGTAGCGACCGACCGATCATGCCCCGGGCCCTGATATCCGTCAGTGACAAGCGCGGCATCGTGCCATTTGCCCAGGAACTGGTGGCAATGGGATGGGAAATCCTCTCCACCGGAGGCACCCACGCGGCGCTGCGCAAGGCGGGGGTCCCCGCGGTCTCGGTGGAATCGGTCACCGGATTCCCCGAAATTCTCGACGGCAGGCTCAAGACGCTGCATCCGCTCATTCATGGCGGCCTGCTGGCCCGGCGCGGCGTCACTGAACACGAATCGGCCCTCGCCGCCCATGGCATCACCCCGATCGACCTGCTGGCCGTCAACCTGTATCCCTTCCGCGAGACCGTCGCCAAGCCCAACGTGAGCTTCGAGGACGCCATCGAGAACATCGATGTCGGTGGCCCCGCCATGCTCCGCTCGGCGGCCAAGAATCACGAATCGGTCATCGTCGTGGTGGATCCGACCGACTACCAGCCGGTGCTGCAGATGCTGCGGGCCGGCGGAGTTACGCCCGAGGCGCGGCGGGCCTTTGCCGCCAAGGTCTTCAGTCATACCGGGAATTACGACGCGGCCATTGCCCACTACCTGATTCCGCGTGAGGAGGGGCTGCCGAGTCAGATCACCGTGACCATCGAGCAGCTGATGAAGCTCAGGTACGGTGAAAATCCGTCGCAGCGGGCCGGGTTGTACGCCACCGACGAGCCCCGCGGCATCCGTGACCTGAAACAGCGCCAGGGTAAGGAGCTGTCATTCAATAACCTGCTCGATCTCGATGCCGGAATGACCACCGTGGCACTCTGGCCCGGCCGGCCGGCCTGTGCCGTCATCAAGCACTCGACCCCGTGCGGTGTGGCCCTCGGGGCCACCGCCGGTGAAGCGGCCCGCCGGGCCATCGCGGCCGATCCTCAATCGGCGTTTGGCGGCATCGTGGCCTTTAACACCGTGGTCGATGCCAAGGCGGCCGAAGCGCTGGGCGATCTGTTCCTGGAAGTGGTCGTTGCCCCTTCGTTCCACGAAGAGGCGCTGACGCTGCTGGCCAAGCGGAAGAACCTGCGGGTGGTCGAACTGCCGGTCAGCCACGGCGAGCCGGGCTTCGACCTCAAGCGGCTGCGGGGCGGATTCCTGGTGCAGGATCGATTTACGTTCGAGCCGTCGGATCTCGAATGGAAGATCGTGACCCGGCGGCCGCCGAGCGAAGCGGAACACGGCGACCTGCGGTTTGCCTGGGCGGCCGTGTCCGCCATCAAGTCGAACGCCGTACTGCTGGTGCGGAATGAGCAGACCATCGGAATCGGCGCTGGCCAGATGAGCCGGGTCGACAGCTCGTTCCTGGCCGTGCACAAGGCCCGCCAGCAGCAGCACGATACCAAGGGTTCCTGCCTGGCGTCCGACGCCTTCTTCCCGTTTGCCGACGGGGTCGATGAAGCCGCGGCTGCCGGGGTGACCGCCATCATCCAGCCCGGTGGTTCGATCCGCGACGCCGAAGTCATTGCCGCGGCTGATGCCAGGGGGCTGGCCATGGTATTCACCGGACGGCGGCAGTTCCGGCACTGAGTAACCGGAGCGGGCCGTCGAGCATCCAGTAAGCAGTTCGGCAGCCGTTCCGCCTTGATTCCCGTTCCCCGTATCCGGAATTCATGACCGACCTCAACACCGATCATCGTCCGCCCTACGCGTACGCCGCTCTCACCGCGCTGGTGGTCTTTGCCATTTACCTGGCAACACTGGCGCCGACCACGGCGTTCTGGGATACCTCAGAGTACCTGTCGGCCGCGTACGTCCTCGGCATTCCCCACCCGCCCGGCAATCCATTGTTCACGATTCTGGCGCACACCTGGGGAGCGATTCCCTTCGCCAGGGATTACGCCGTCCGGATCAACCTGTTCGCCGCGGTCACGAGTGCGGCCTCCGCCGGGCTCTGGTTCCTGGTGGCAGAGCGGTGGATGCGCAACGTGGTCACGGTGCGCTGGGCCCGGCTGGCGGCCGCCTTTGCCGGCGGCCTGGTGGCGGCCACCAGCTGGACGGTGTGGAACCAGTCGACCGTCAACGAGAAGGTCTACACCGTCTCGATGTTCTCGACCGCGCTGATTGCCTGGCTGGGGGTGCACTGGGCCGATGACGTGCCGGGCCCGCACCGGGACCGATGGCTGGTGCTGATCGCGTACCTGCTGGCGCTGACCTCGACCAACCACATGATGGGCGTGCTGGCGGCACCCGCGGTGGCGGTGTATGTGCTGTGGACCGACTGGCGGGTCATTACCCGGCCATGGGTCATCATCTCGGTGCTCGGCGCGGTGGTGGTGGGCGTTTCCCTCAACTACATCTACCTGCCCATCCGCTCGGCACACTATCCGCCGATCAACGAAGGGGAGCCGATCGGCTTTTTCAGCCAGGCGCTGATGGATGTGCTCAACCGGGTGCAGTATGGCAAGCCCTCGCTGGTGCAGCGCCAGGCGGATCTGCTGTCCCAGATCGGCAATTACCTGCAGTATTTCGGCTGGCAATTTGCCCGGGACTGGACCCCGGTGACGAGGCTGTTCACCGCGATCTTCGGCACCATCGGCCTGTACGGCGGGGTGGTGCTGTGGATCAAGGACAAGCGGGCGGCGGCCGCCTCGACGGTGTTGATGCTGACGCTGACCATCGCACTGATCGTGTACCTCAATTTCAAGTACGGCTTCTCGTATCACCCCGAGCTGGGCAATGTGCCACGCGAGGTCCGCGAGCGTGATTACTTCTTCGTGGTCTCGTTTGCCGCGTTCGGGCTCTGGATCGCGGTCGGATTCGGGGCGCTGATGTCCAACATCGTCGAAGCGCTGCACGCCCGCGGCGAAGAACGCAGCCGCTGGATTGCAGCCACGCCCATCCTGGGCCTGGCCCTGGTACCGCTGCTGGCCAACCGGGTAACCGCCTCCCGCGCCAACGAGACCATGGCCCGGGATATCGCGGTGGACCTGCTCGAGTCGGTCGAACCCTACGGGATCCTGATCACCGCGGGAGACAACGATACCTTCCCGCTTTGGTTTGCCCAGGAAGTCGAGCACGTCCGGCCCGACGTGACCCTGGCCAACCTGTCGCTGATGAACACCAGGTGGCATCTCAAACAGCTGTCCAGGCGGGTCACCCCGGAATTCGACCCCTCGAAAGCCGCCGCGATCTGGCGCTACAAGACGTGGACTCGGCCCACCAAGCCGGCGCTGCAGCTCAGTGAAGCGGCCATCGACAGCCTGCCAGAGGTGTCTCCCATCCCCAAGAACTCCGGGGTCAAGTTCGACAGCCTGCAGATGGTATTCGGCCAGGAATACCTGGAGCTCAAGGATCTCGCGGCCCTGTTCATGATCCGCGATAACGTGGGGCAGCGGCCGATCTACTTCAGCTGGAGCGATGCCAACTACCCCGATGCCACCTTCGGACTCGGCGGCTACCTGATCTCGGCTGGACTGGTCCGTCGGCTGCAGTATTCTCCGGTCATCCCGAGTGATACCGTGCTGCTCAACCGTGGCCTGGGTTACGTCAACTATCCCCGGACCCGGAAGCTGATGTGGGAGCAGTACCACTGGCCGAGCGCCGCGAAGCACCGGCCGAGGGGGTGGGTCGATCCGCCGTCGGGGTCGATTCTGCAGATGTATTCGATTGTGTATGGCGGCTTTTCCCCGACCCTGCGCCAGAAGGGTGACACGACGGAGGCGACCAGGGCTGATTCGGTGGCCCGGGCCATCCAGTGGAACTTCACCGCCGGGCAGTAAAGGCCCAGGAACCCAGCAGGAACCCGAACCGCGGATGGCGCCGGAGGCGCCATCCGCGGTTTGCTGCAAGACCCTTTGACACCCCGGCTGATACTTCACAGATTCCAGCGATTCCCTATAGCATAGCCACTCGCTGGTGAGGAACCTGCGCATGCCGCACCGCCCCGGAACGGGTCCGTCGAGCCGTCGTGCCCTCGGTCTGCTGGTGGCTGCGGTCCTGGTCTGGGCCGGGTGCACCGAGGACACTCCGATCGGCCCGGGACCCGTCGCCGCGGTGCGGGTGGTGCCCGACTCGCTGCGGATGGTGGCGGGCGCCACCGATACCCTGCATGGATTTGCGCTGGATGCGTCGGGTGCCCTGCTGTCCAGCCAGCCGGTCATCTGGAGCACCACTGATCCGACCGTCGTGACGGTCACCGCCGGCGGCGTGGTGTCCGCGGTGGCCCTGGGTGACGCCCGGATCATCGCGACCCTGGACAGGTTTGCCGATACCTCGCTGGTTCGGGTCCTCCCCGCTCCAACCATCCAGCTCACTCCCGACAGCCTGACCTTCACCGGTGTGGCCGGCAGTGGAGCGCTGACTGACCAGAACGTTACCGTGGACAATTCCGGTGGTGGAACCCTCACCGGATTGAGTGTGGTCTCGGTGACCTACAGCGCTGGCGCCACCGGGTGGGTCACCGCCGCACTCGACCAGCCGGCGGCGCCCGGAACCCTGACCGTGAGCGTGTCGACCACCGGACTGGCCGTGGGCAGCTACACAGCCAAGATCGCGATCGGCGATCCAACGGCCACCAATAATCCGGATACCCTCCGGGTGAGGCTCACCCTGTCAGCTGGCGCGCCCGCCTCGCTGGCCGCCAACGCCGGCGATGGTCAGTCCGCCATCGTCAACGCGGTTGTGGCCACCGCACCGTCGATCAAGGTGCTCGACAGCTTCGGCAACGGCGTGGCCGGTGTCAGCGTCAGCTTTGCGGTTGCGTCGGGCGGCGGTGCGGTGACCGGTGCCACCGTCACCAGCGATGCCTCGGGAATTGCGACCATCGGCAGTTGGAAGCTCGGTAGCGCCGCTGGCTCCAATACGTTGCGGGCAACCACCGCGGCCCTGGTCGGCAGCCAGGTGCTGTTCACCGCCACGGGCACCGCCGCCAGCGCGACCCAGATTGCCAAGAATGGCGGCGATGCCCAGTCGGTCACCGCCGGAACCGCGGTTGGCCTGGCTCCATCGGTCCTGGTCCAGGACCAGTTCAACAATCCGGTTGCAGGTGTGGCCGTTGTCTTCGCGGTGGCCAGCGGCGGCGGAGTGGTTGCAGGGGGTAACGCTACCACCAATGCCTCGGGGATTGCGGCTGTCACCAGCTGGACTCTTGGCGCCATCACCGGCGCCAACAGCCTGACGGCCAGCAGCGCCGGCCTCACCGGATCGCCGCTGACCTTCACCGCCACCGGTACCGCGGGCGCCGCCACGACGCTGGTGGCTAACAGCGCCACCACGCTGACGGGCACCGCCGGGGCAGTTGTCGCAACGGCTCCATCGGTCAAGGTCACGGACAACAACGGCAATGGCGTGGCCGGCGTCACCGTCACCTTTGCGGTGACCGGCGGTGGCGGCAGCCTGACCGGGCCGGCCACCGTCGTCACTTCGGCACTCGGCGTTGCCACGGTCGGCGGTTGGACTCTGGGCAGCAGCGCCGGCGCCAATACCCTCTCTGCATCTGCCAGCGGGCTCGCTGGCAGTCCCCAGATCTTCACCGCCACCGCAGCGGCGGGCACCGCTACCCAAATGGCGCTGACCGGCGGCAACAACCAGACGGGCACCGTAGGCTCGGCCCTCGCGACGGCACTGACCGTCAAGGTGAGTGACGCCAACGGCAACGGGGTCGCGGGATTGACCGTCACCTGGGCGGTCACCGGCGGCGGCTCGATCCCCGCCACCTCAGTGACGAACGCCGGCGGCATCGCGTCAGCTATCCGGACCCTGGGCAACACCGCGGGTCCGCAGGGTGCCACCGCCACGGTTGCCGGGCTCACCGGCTCACCGGTCGGGTTCAGTGCCACCGCCACCGCTGGCAGTGCCAGCCTGATCGCGGTCAATGCCGGCAACGGGCAGAGCGGCAGCATCGGCACTGCCGTCGCGATACTTCCCTCAGTCCGGGTCACCGATGCTTTCGGCAACCCCGTTGGTGGGGTCAGCGTCACCTTTGCGGTGGCCGCCAACAACGGCAGCATCACCGGCGCGAGCCAGACCACCGCAGCCACTGGCCTCGCGATACTGGGCGGCTGGACGCTGGGCACGGCCACCAAGACCGACACTCTGACCGCCACGTCCGCCGGGCTGACCGGCTCGCCGCTCATTTTCACCGCTACCGTGTCGGCGGGCACCGCAGCAACGATTGCGCTCAGCGCCGGCAACGGGCAGAGCGGCGCAGCCGGCGCGGCCTTGGCAACTCCCTATGCCGTCCTGGTCACCGATGGCAGCGGGAATCCCGTGGCGGGGACCGTCGTGACCTGGGCCGCCGCCGGCGGTGGATCGATCACCCCATCGTCGACCAGCAATGCCAGTGGCATCGCGACCGCCACCCGGACCCTCGGACCGGCCGCGGGTGCACAGACCGCCACGGCCACCGCCGCGGGGCTGGCGGGAAGCCCGGTGAACTTCACCGCGACCGCCACCGCCGCGGCCGCCGCCACGATCGCATCGAGCGTCGGCAATGGACAGACCGCCGCGGCCGGAACCGCAGTGGCCGTCAACCCTGCGGTGCTGGTCACCGACCAGTTCGGCAATCCGGTGTCCGGCGTGGCTGTGACCTTTGCGGCCACCGCGATCAACGGCAGCGTGACGGGCGGGAGCGCGACGACCAACGCCAGCGGCATCGCAACAGTGGGCAGCTGGACCCTGGGATCCACCGCCAGGAGCGACACACTGCGGGCCACCTCCACAGGGCTGACCGGTTCGCCGGTGGTGTTCACGGCTACCTCGACCGCCGGCGCTGCCAGTCAGATTGCCCTTAACGCGGGCAACGCCCAGACCGCGGTGGCCGGCGCCTCCGTGACGACTGCTCCGTCAGTCATCGTCCGCGATGCACTCAGCAATCCGGTGGCCGGCGTTGCGGTGAACTTTGCGGTCACCGGCGGCGGCGGTAGCGTCACCGGCGGCAGTGCCACCTCGAACGCTGCTGGTGTGGCGACGGTCGGCAGCTGGACGCTGGGCACCACCGCCGGGGCCAACACCCTGTCGGCCACCGCGACGGGGCTCACCGGTTCTCCGATCGGATTTACCGCCACCGGCACCGCCGGACCGGCGACCACCCTCGCGGCCAATACCGCCACGACGCTGGCCGGCTCGGCCGGACAGGCCGTCGCTCCCGCCCCGTCCGTGACTGTCACCGATGCCACCGGCAATCCCGTGGCGGGTATCAACGTGACCTTTGCAGTGACTGGCGGCGGTGGCAGCATCTCCGGCACCGCCACCAAGGTCACCAGCGCCCTCGGCGTTGCCACGGTTACGGGGTGGACGCTTGGAGCGGTGGCTGGCTCCAACTCCCTCACCGCAACCTCCACCGGGCTGACCGGCTCGCCGGTCACCTTTACGGCCACCGGCAATCCTGGCGGTGCTACCGCCATTGCACTGATCAGCGGCAATGGCCAGACCGGTCCCGTGGGTGCCGCCCTGGCCACCGTATTGACCGTTCGGGTCACCGACGGACTGAGCAATCCGGTAAGCGGGTTCACAGTGGCGTGGTCGGCTTCAGGCGGCGGCTCAATCACGCCGAGTTCGGTTACCAATGGTTCGGGAGACGCGACCGCAACCTGGACGCTGGGCAGCACCACCGGAGGCCAGACCGCCAGCGCATCGGCCAGCGGCCTGACCGGAAGTCCAGTCGGATTCACCGCCACTGCCACCGCTGGAGCCGCCACCCAGATCACCCTCAATACCGGCAACGGTCAGACCGCGGCGGTGAACAGCGCTGTCGCCATCGCGCCGTCGGTGAAAGTGGCTGACGCCTTCGGCAACGGGGTGAGCGGGGTCAGCGTGACCTTTGCCGCCACCACCGGTGGCGGAAGCGTCACGGGAGGCTCGGCCACCAGTGGAGCGGGCGGCATTGCCACGGTCGGAAGCTGGACCCTCGGCAACACAGCCGGAACCAACACCCTGACCGCAACGTCGGCCGGGCTGAGCGGCAGCCCCGTGAGCTTCAGCGCCACCGGCGTGGCGGGAAGCGCCAGCCAGATCGCGGTCAACACTGGCAATGGCCAGTCCGCCACCGCAGGCAGCGCCGTCGCGACCAACCCGTCAGTGATCGTGCGGGATGCCTTCAGCAACCCCGTGGCCGGGGTGGCAGTCAGCTTCGCGGTCACCGGCGGCGGCGGAACCGTCACGGCCGCAAGCACCACGACCAACGCATCCGGCATTGCGACGGTCGGCAGCTGGACCCTGGGCACCACGTCGGGCGCCAACACCCTCGGCGCCACCTCCACCGGCCTGGCTGGCAGCCCGGTCAGCTTCAGCGCAACCGGGACCGCCGGTGCCGCGACCCATCTGGTCATCGTCCAGGGTGACGCGCAGACCGGCACCGCCGGGGCCGCCCTCGGCACTGCCCCGACAGTCAGGGCGCTCGATGTCAACAACAACCCCGTCATCGGGGCGAGCGTGAGCTTCGCAGCCAGTGGCAATGGCTCCGCCACCAGCCCGGTGGCAACTGGTGGCACCGGTCAGGCAGCGACCAGCTGGACCCTGGCCACCACTGCGGGGGCCAACAGCCTCACCGCCTCCGCCAGCGGGGTTTCTGCCGTCATCTTCAGCGCCACCGGCACCTCGGCGGCGGCCGCCACGATCGCGGCCAGCGGCGGCAACGGTCAATCGGCCACAGTCAACACCGCGGTGGGCACGCCGCCCTCGGTCCTGGTCACCGATGGATTCGGCAACCCGGTCAGCGGGGTTGCCGTGACCTTTGCCACTGGTACTGGCAGCGTGACCGGCGGCAGCGCCACCACCAATGGCACTGGCATCGCGACGGTCGGCAGTTGGACCCTGGGCACCGCAGCCGGGACCCAGAATCTTTCCGCCACCGGTGCTGGCCTGGCCGGCTCGCCGGTCACGTTCAGCGCCACGGCCACCGCCGGAGCGGCGAGCCAGATCGCGGTCAACGGCGGCAACGGTCAGAGTGCCACGGTCGCGACGGCGGTCGCGGTAGCGCCCTCGGTCATCGTCCGCGACCAGTTCGGGAACCCGGTGGGCGCAGGATTCCCGGTGACCTTTGCCGCCAGCGGCGCCAACGGCAGCAGTGCCACCGGCACCGCGGCCAGCACCTCGGCCGGTGGCGTGGCCACCGTCGGCGGCTGGACCCTTGGCACCGTGAGTGGCAGCTACAGCCTTACCGCCACGGCCGCCGGACTGACCGGCAGCCCCGTCGGGTTTACGGCGACCGGCGTCCCCGGTGCGCCGGATGGCGGCACTAGCAGCTTCACGGTCACCACAGCCTCGATCACGGCCAGCAGTGGCGGCAGCACGACCACCGCCACGGCCACCGTGCGAGACCAGTTCAGCAATCTGGTCCCCGGTGCGGCGGTGGTGTTTGCCTCGACCGGCAGCGGCAATAGCTTCTCGACACTGAGCGGCTCGGCCGATGGCAGCGCCCAGTTGAGCACTTTCTTCTCCTCGACCACCGCCGAGACCAAAACACTGTCCGCCACCGCCGGCGGCACCCCGATCTCGCAGAATCAGCTGGTGACGGTCAATCCGGCGGCCGTCAGCGCCTCGCAGTCGTTGATCAGCGCCTCCCCGGGGAGCATCACCGCCAGCAACGGCCTCAGCGCCTCGACGATTACCGTGACCGCGCGTGACGCGTTCAACAACGTGATCACCGGCCAGCCAGTCGTGCTGGCGGCGTCAGGCAGCGGCAATACCATCGGCCAACCGGGCTCGACCAACGTGTCAGGCGTTACCACCGGGACGGTGAGCTCGACCGCGTCCGGCACCAAGACCGTGTCCGCCACCATCAATGGCACCGCCATCACTCCGACCACCAACGTCACGGTCGGTGCCGCGGCGGCGGCCAGCATGGCATTCACCAATCCCGGCACCATGAACAACCAGACCGCCACGGTGAACACCACCGTCGGCGTGGCACCCTCGGTGACGATCACCGATGCCTTCGGCAATCCGGTCAGCGGCACCGGTGTGACCTTCACCCCCGGCGTGAACACAGGCACCAATGGCGGGCTCAATGGCGGCGGCGCTGGCGGCACCGTCCTCTCAACGAGCAATGCGTCCGGCATCGCGGCAGTCACCAGTTGGCGCCTGGGAACAACCTCCGGAACCAATTACCTCACGGCGACGGCCACCGGCCTGACCTTCGTCCAGTACCAGGCGCAGGCCACCGCTGGTGCGGCGGCGCTGATCAGCATCAATGGCGGCAATGGCCAGACTGCCCGGGTTGGCATCGCGGTGGCAACCGACCCCAGTGTCCTGGTCCGTGATGCCTTCGGTAATGCGGTCAGCGGAGCCACAGTGAGCTGGGCCATCGGCACCGGCGGCGGCTCGGTCTGCGCCAGCCAGCCCCCACCGTTCTTTATCTGCACCAGCACCAGCCTCAGCAACGCCAGTGGCATCGCCACCGTGGTGAGCTGGACGGTGCAGCACAGCGGCTCGCCGTCCTCCGGTGCCTACGCCAACTCGGTCACCGCCACCGCCGGGGCGGCGATCACCTTCAACGCCTCCGCCATCTACTTCTACACGGCCGACGTGGCGCCGCTCTTCTCAGCTAATCTCTGGCACTCAGGTACTACCCCCAATGCCGCGAGCTGCAACGGCTGCCATAGCTGGACCCGAGCCGGATTGGTGAACGTGGCGTCGTCGTCCTGCGTGGGCACTCTGGTCATCCCAGGCAACGCGGCAGCCAGCGCCATGGTGAAGAAGATCCAGGGAACCACCTGCGGCTCAAGGATGGCTTCCGGTGGGACCGGCAACGCAGGGGACATCTACACCGTCGCACAACAGCAGGTCATCATCGACTGGATCAATAACGGGGCACCGAATAACTAGGGGGGGCGGGGGGGCGGGGGGGCGGGGGGGCAGCGGATAGAGCCCGGCTCTCAAATCGCAAAGGGCCGACTTCAGTTGAAGTCGGCCCTTTGTGGCAATGCAGCGTCTGCTGTTCAGCATGCAGGACGAGGTTCACTCAACCTGGAAGCATTTCTGCCCCCCGGCCCCCCTGCCCCGCCCTCAGCTAGAAGTTAAACTCCAATCCCGTGGTATACGCGATGTCCGGAGTCACCCCACCATTCCGGAGCGGGATCAGGGTATTGATCAGCGCGGTGGCCGCGCCGCTGAGCCGGAACTTGAAGCCGAAGCTGGCGTCAAGCCGGTGGTCGTGGCTGTTGGGTACCGTGGTCCGGTCGATCGAATGGGCATACGGCTCGGTGTATTGCACTGCTCCCGGCACCTGGAATGGAGTGCCCAGCTCCCAGTTGCCCAGCACGTCGACGGCCATGGTGGCCCAGGGGGCCACCAGCTGATCGAAGCCGACATAGGTCAGCACCTGGTCATTGATCCCAGCGCCGTCGCGATACAGGTAGCCGAGGTTGAGGTGGGGTGAAAAGCCGCCAAAATGCGACGAGGCCACCAACGCCATCCGGCCGGAGTAGTGGCCGGCGCCGAGCAGGTTCTTCTCGTCGCCGGTCGGGAAGCGGACATCGCCGAGCAGCGACATCGAATAGGTCGGGTTGTTGATCAAGCCCAACTTGAGCCGTACCGCCACATCGCCGATGCCGGTGGCGGAGCCGAAGGTGGTCGAGGAAGCCCGCAGGACCGGGTCGGCGGCGGTCCCGGCAAAGTAATGGAGGATCGGCAGGCCGAACGGGTTGATCTGGGCGTCGGTGCGGCCTTCGAGCGAGGTGTGCACCAGCGGGACCGCGACACTGAGATCCAGCTTGTTGAGCAGCCCGTAGGTCACAAAGAAGGCCGAGACCAGCTGATCGACGTTCAGGGCCAGACGGACGGTGATGAAGTCATTCTCGAACGAAGGATTGCCCTGGGCCGGATCACCGATATTCTGGTGGGTAAAGTTGAGCAGCAGGTTATTGAGCGGCACGCCCCGGAGTGTACGGTAGCGGATGTAGTTGACGTCGGCGCCCATCAGGAAGCGGCCCTTGCCGAGGTTTTCTGCCCGGTCGGCGAAGATCGGCCCCAATGAACTGGTGGTCCGCACCGGGACGCCGCCCACCAGCCGGAAGCTGGTACCGCCGCTGGTGCCGCCGATCGGAAAACTGGACGCATTCAGTCCGACGCTGTTGGTCAGGAAGTTGACCACCGTCAGGCCGCCGGCCTGGGCATCACCGATGAAGTGTGAGCCGTGCGCCGAGCCGACGACGTTGAGGCAGAGCGGCTGGCCGCAATCACCGAAGGTGAACAGTCCGGTAACCTTGTCGGTGAGGGACTGCTGGGCCTGGACCATCCGGGGCGCGAGCAGCAGGACAAGGACCCACCAGCAGCGGACGAGACGACGCGGCATTGAGCCTCCAACGGGGGGGGCGGACCTGCAATTTGCTCTGCGGGATAGACCTACTTTACCAGCCCCCGGGGGGTGGGGGCAAGAGTCAAACGGCTGCGTTACTGCTGGACGTCACCGATCTGCCACGTACCGGCCACCTTCTGGAGCGCGATTGAGCGGGGTGCCGGCGAGCGACTCAGGACCTTGCCCTTCTTGTCACGCAGCACGGTCTGGCCGTTGACCTGAACTGAGGCCTTGGTGCCGGTGACCTCGGTGGCGATGAGGTCCCAGTTCGAGGTGTCGATGCTGCTGCCGGACTTGAACAGCTCGGAGTAGGTCGACTGCATATCGGTGGGCATCGACGGAAACAGCTGCTTCATCCTGTCCACTTTGCCGGCGGCAATAGCCCGGAAATACTCGGTAGTCACATATTTGATGGCCCCGCGATCATCGACCACCGGTTCGGCGGCCGCTGCTGGCGGCAGCGCCGCAGTGACCGGCGCCTGGGTGACCGGCGCCGGAACCGCCGCATGTTGCTGCTGCTGCAATGCAACCGCAGCCGCCGCCGCACTGGCCCGCTGCCGCGCCGCACCCATTGCCGAAATGAAGGCCGTGGACGCGCTGTTGAGTGGGGCCATGGCATCGCTGAACCGCCTGGCCCGGGCCAGGGTTTCGGCGCTGGCCAGCTCGATCTCACCGGCAGACATATCAATCGAGGTGGCCCCGGCGCCGAGGGCCTGGCGGCGGGCCGATTCGATGGTTCGGCGCATGTCGAGATAGAGGGCACGGTCCCGCGCCAGTTGCCGGGGACTTTCCGTGTTCCTGCCAGCTGCCTCGTCGGTGGCAGCCGGAGGAGGGGTCACCGTCGGCGCCGGATCGGCGGCCGCGGGGAGTGACGCGGCCGCGCCAGTCGTCGTGGCCGGCGTCGTGGCAGTTCCAGCATCGACTGGAGTCGTGCCCGGAGCCTCAACCGGGATCGCGGTCTGCGAGGGCTCGGCCGCGGGCTTCTGCCAGGGCTTGAGCATGCCCAGCACTCCGGCCGCGAGCGCCAGCGCGATGGCGCCACCGATCAGCAGCCCCTTGCCGCCGCTCCGCGTTGGCGACGACACCGGCTGGGTCCGGGGGCCCCGGATGGCGGGTGTCGCGATCGCGGTCTTGGCGCCTGAGGCGGTCTGGGCCGGCACGCCGGGCTTGGAGCGAGTGCCGGGAATCGGGCTCAGCGGCACACTCATCTTGCCGAGCAGCGCCTGGGTCCTGGCCGCGCCGTCCTTGGCCAGCGATACCAGTTGAGTGCGGGTCGGGTCGTCATGCGACAGGGACTGGGCCCCGACCGCCACGACCGCGTCATCCACCGACGGCCAGCGCTTGGTGGCGTCCTTTTCCAGCATCCGCATGATCGACATCTGCAGATCCTGGGGGCAGTCGGGCCGCAGCGGCGGAATGGCCGGTGGGATCTCGTTGAAATGACCGTACATGATGGTCATCATCGACCCGCCGGTGAACGGCGGCCGCCCGGTGATCATCTCGTACCCCACCACTCCCAGCGAATACTGGTCCGATGCGCCGGTGACATCCTGTGCCATGCACTGTTCGGGGCTCATGTACGTCGGAGTGCCGACGGTCATGCCGGTCATCGTCAGCCCCTGAGTCTCCGACACCTTGGCAATGCCGAAGTCGGTGACGACGGCCCAGCCCTCGTCATCGATCATAATGTTGGCGGGCTTGATGTCACGGTGCACGATGCCGCGCCGGTGCGCGTAACCGAACGCGCTGCCGGCCTGGGCCAGGATAGCCTTGACCATCGGGATCGGGAGCGGACCGACCTCCTTGATGATCGAATCCAGCGGACGACCCTGGACGAACTTCATCACGAAGTACAGCAACCGGTCGGTTTCCCGGACGGCGTAGACTGGAATGATGTTGGGATGGCTGAGCGAGGCAGCCGTCCGGGCCTCGCGCTTGAAGCGCTCAATCATCCCATCGCCCTGGACCAGCGCCGGCGACATGACCTTGATGGCCACCTTGCGGTCAAGCGCGATTTCATGGGCCAGGTAGACGGTGGCCATGCCGCCGCGACCCAGTTCCCCGAGGATTTCGTACTCCCCCAGCGTGGCATGCCTCAGGTGCTCGATCAGCTCCTGCTGCATGGCCTCGGCGCCGCGAATCATCCCGGTCGGGGTGGCCATCTGCTGGGTCGGCAGCGCGGCCTGGACACCCGAAACGTCGTTCCCGCAAATGGCGCAGAAGTGCACCCCGGAAGCGACCTCGCTTCCGCAGCGTGAACAGCTGATGATGCCCTTGATGGGTGCGGTCATCTCGAGGTCAGGATCATGGCGTTGATTCCAATGCTAACATCATGCCGCCCAACAGGGTAGGACCGCTGAACAGCGCCGCTCCGCCGGGGCCATCAACAATGGGCCACTGGCCCCTCCGAACGGTCTGCTCCATCACAGTCAATCGAAATCCTGCTGGGCGGGATGACAGGTTCCTCGCAACGCGCCAACTGGTTGAGCGCCGGTCTTTGTTCGGGATCGGCGGGGTGGCCCCAGGGTCCCGCTCCGACAGCCGACACTGAGCATCGTACCGGGTTCCGTCTCTGGAGCATGGGGCCAGTGAACCTGAGCAATTTGGTCGACCAGTGCGTCCACCTGGTCCGGCTGGAGTATCAGGGACCGACTCCGCTCGCGGTGAAGAGCTTACGTCCTCCGCGACCCCCCTGCCCGACTGTTCCGGGCGGGGTTTCTCTGTTCCGGTCACGCGGTCCGGGCTACTTTCCTGCCGGGCGCGGTGGCAGAGCGGTTGAATGCAGCGGTCTTGAAAACCGCCAAACCTGAAAGGGTTTCGAGAGTTCGAATCTCTCCCGCGCCGTGATCCAAACTCAGAGCGCCTCCGTAGCGGAGGCGCTTCGAGTTTGGGGGCGGGCGGGCGGGCCAGCGCGGCCGGACAGGCGGCGACCGAGCGCCCATTGGGAGCCCGCTGTTGGGCGACCCGGGCGCGAGGA
>JBDTTF010000098.1:0-2228 GCA_039930765.1 Gemmatimonadota bacterium
GGCGCGGGTGACGGAGCACAATGCTCCCGGCTACGAGCTCGACTGGGTGCCGGCGGCGGGTGGCACGGCGACCAGGATCACCCCGGTCAACGGTGGCGGTCGTCCCCACTTTGCCCGCAGCAGCGACCGGATCTACCAATACGATGGCGAGGAGCTGGTCTCTTTCCGGTTCGATGGCACCGACCGGCGCAGCCACCTCAAGCTCACCGGCTACGCCAACAGCGGCCCCGGCGCCGAGCCCAATACGGCCGATGAGATCATCATTGCGCCGGACAGCGACCGAGTGCTGGCCCAGGTGGGCAACAACGTCTACATCGTCTCCTTGCCGGTGATCGGCGCTACCACCCCGTCGATCAGCATTTCGGATCCGGGTTCGGCCTCGTTCCCGGTCAAGCGCCTCACCAGGGTCGGGGGCGACTTCATCGCGTGGGGCCCTGATGGCAAAACTGCGACCTGGAGCATCGGGCGCAGCTTCTTCCGCTACGACCCGGTCATCGCCGATTCACTGGGCAAGCTCAAGACAACGAAGGACTCGATCCGGGCCGACTCGATCAAGGCGGACACCACCAAGGCCAAGCCGGATAGCACGGCCAAGGCCAGGGCCGACTCCCTCGACAAGCTGCCAGCCTACGAGGCGACGCGGATCGATATCGACATCAAGGCGCCGCGCGATGTGCCGCGGGGCACGGTGGTTTTCCGCGGCGCCCGCATCATCTCGATGAAGGGCGACGAGGTGATCGAAACGGGCGACATCATCGTGCACGACAACCGGATCGTCTACGTCGGCGCCACTGGCGGCGGCAATCCACCGGCCGATGCCACGATCATCGACGCCTCCGGCAAGACAATCATTCCCGGCTTCGTCGACATCCACGCCCACCCATGGCCGGTCTGGGGCGTGCACGAGGATGAAGTGTGGAAGTACCTCGCCAACCTGGCCTACGGTGTCACCACCACCCGTGACCCGCAGACCTCAACCACCGACGTGCTGACCTACGCCGACCAGGTGGAAACCGGTGCCGTCATGGGACCGCGGATTTATCACACCGGCCCCGGCGTCTTCTGGGACGAGAATTTCCAGACTCTCGATGAGGCCCGGAACGCACTCAAGCGGTACAGCGAGTTCTACCGGGTCCACACTATCAAGCAGTACATGACCGGCAACCGGAAGCAGCGCCAGTTCGTCATCATGGCGGCCAAGGAACTCGGCCTGATGCCCACATCCGAAGGCGGGCTCGATCTCAAGATGAACCTGACCGAGGCGCTGGACGGCTATCCCGGCCGGGAGCACTCGCTGCCGATCTTCCCGCTCTACAACGACATCATCCAGATCATGGCCCAGTCGGGTACCACCTACACCCCGACCCTGCTGGTCAATTACGGCGGACCGTGGGCCGAGAATTATTTCTATGAGCATTACGACATCCACAAGGATCCCAAGGTCCTGCGCTTCTTCCCGCACGACGAGATCGACGAGCGCGCCCTGCGGCGGCCCGGCTGGTTCCGCGATGACCAGTACGTATTCCAGCGGGTCGCGGCCGGCGCCAACGCCATCCTCCAGGCCGGCGGCCACATCGGCCTGGGCGGCCACGGCCAGATGGACGGCTTGGGCGATCACTGGGAACTGTGGGCCATGAACATGGGCGGGATGAAGCCCCACGATGTGCTGCGCGTCGCCACCATCATGGGCGCCGAGGCCATCGGCTTCGACCACGACCTGGGCTCACTCGAGCCCGGCAAGCTGGCCGACCTGATCGTGCTGAACGCCAATCCGCTGGATGACATCCACAACACCAACACCATCAAGTTCGTGATGAAGAACGGCCGACTGTACGAGGGGGACACGCTGGACGAGGTCTACCCGCGCCAGCGCAAACTCCCGGCGCCGTGGTGGTGGGACCGGGAGCCGAAGAACTGAGCTGATTGAAGGATTGTTGGATCGATGGCGTTGGGGGGCTTGGCTGGAGGAGGGTTCTCCGGCCGAGCCCTCACTTTTTGCGATATCGCGGCAATTGAGTGGCGCCCATGGCCCTCACTGAATGCGGGCACGGTTGCTTCGTCGGCCGCCACCGGCGGCCTTCTCGCAATGACGTGGCTTGGACAGAGAGTGCCGGCCCCGGAGGGGCCGCCATCTGCAATCGCGACCTTCGTCATTGCGAGGGAGCGGAGCGACCGAAGCAACCTGATGAGGGGCTGGTCGTGGCGGCCGATCGTGATCTCACGCGCGG
>JBDTTF010000099.1:0-21040 GCA_039930765.1 Gemmatimonadota bacterium
TCTCGTCTCTCGTCTCTCGTCTCTCGTCTCTCGTCTCTCGACTCACCGAAGATCGATGGCCTCGAATCGCAGTCCGACTGCTCCGCCGATCTTGTCCGTCACCTGCGCGCCGAGATTGGCAAAGGCGGCGTGGCGGCCATCGGCGGCGCTGGCTTCGACACTGCTGTTCTGGAATAGCGGGTAGTAGCCGATGCGGGCCCGGACGCTGCCTGGCGGAATTTGGCAGCGGCAGTCGTCCGCCCCGACCAGCCCGGTGTTGATACGCGCCGTGAGTACCTGATCCGAGGCATTGGTGATCAGCGGCGCGAAGTACGGCTTGCCGGTGGACCAGCTGTCGATAGTGCGCTGCATCCGGCCCGACGGCGGGTCGATGGCAATGGTTCCCTGCAGCGAATGTCCCATCTGCTGTCCGTCGGGCCCGGCCGGCTGGACCAGGTACCACTGCGCCACGAAAGCCCGCCGGCGCGGCACCGGAAGCGTCCTGCGCTCCCCCGGTTTGAGCTCCCACGTCGCATTGTTCCAGCTGATCCTGACCGGCTCGATCAGCCGGTTCTCGATCGTCAGCATCGGCCGGGTGCTCCAGCGGAAAAACCCGGCGCCGAGCACCAGGACGGCCAGCCCCGCCAGGACGATCATCCTGCCAGGACCCCTTGCCACCGGGGCCGGCGGTGCGGGGCTGGGCGCCGATGCCGCGGGTGTGGCCGGTCGGGTGACCGCAGCGGGCACTGGCGTTGGTATTGCCATGGTGACGTCGTCCGCCTTGAGCCTGGCGGCCACCCGCTCGGCGCTGATGGCCTGCGACGACCCTGACGCTCGGCCCGCGTCGATGGCATGCAGCACCTCGGCGCACGACTGAAACCGATCGGCCGCCCGCTTGGCGAGACAGTGAAGAATCACATCCGACAGCCAGACGGGAATCTTGGTGTTCACCGAGGCCGGGACAGGTACTGGCTCGCTCAGATGCTTGCCGACGATTTCCTGTGAGGAATCACCCTCGAACGGCGGCGCACCAGTCACCATCTGGAAGAGCATGGCGCCCACCGCGTAGATGTCGGTGCGGGCATCGACATCGCCCTGGCCCAGCGCCTGCTCGGGACTCATGTAATACGGCGTGCCGACCACGAAACCGGTCTGGGTCAGACTGGCGGCCGAATTTCCAACCTGCTTGGCAATCCCGAAATCGACCAGCAGTACCCGCCCACTGGAGGATTCGAGCATCACGTTATCGGGTTTGATGTCGCGGTGAATCAGGCCGATATGGTGGGCATGATCGAGCGCCTGCAGCACCGGCCGGATGATGCCGAGGGTCCGGTCGAGTTCGAGTGGGCCGGAACGGCGCAGCAGGTCGGCCAGCGATTGCCCTTCGACGAAGGGCATGGCGTAGTAGGCCAGTCCCTCGCCATCACCCACGAAATGCACCGGCAGGATGTTGGCGTGATTCAGGGTCGCGAGCGAGCGAGCCTCCTGGCGGAACCGCTCCAGCATCCCGGCTGACCAGGCGATGTCCGGCCGCAGCACCTTGACCGCCAGCCGCCGGGCCAGGTCATGGTCCCAGACCTCGAACACCTCGGCAAACCCGCCCTGACCCAGCAGTTGGCGAACCTGGTACTTGGCCCCGAGTGCCCGGCCCAGCCGCTCGCTGGTCTTGTCCTGCGGCTGCACGGCACTCGGCGTCCGGGCGGTGACGCCGGCCTGTGACGGATTGCCGCAGCGGGAGCAGAATAGCGCTCCCTCAATCAGGGGAGTCTGGCAGATCGAACAGTTGGCGGGGGGCATGGCTCAAATGTGGGGGTGCTGACTGGGCAGGGGTAGAGCCCAGCGACCCTCACGCCGGGCCGCTGCGGGCGCTATGTTTTGGCCCTTCCCCTGATCAAGGTGATAATGGCTCGACCCCACCGGATCACCCTTCGGTTCCTGACCGAGCCCAAGCACGTCAACTTCGGCGGCAAGGTCCACGGCGGCGCGGTCCCGAAATGGATCGAGCAGTGACCAGCTCGGCGCTGGCCCGGGCCTGCCACTGCGTGATCGTCTCCGTGGCACTCGATGAAACCGGCCGCCCCAGGTCAGTGCCGATCTGGCAGCCGGGTTCACCGGTCGAAGTGGCGCTCGACCAGTCTGCCATGCGGCTGGCCGGTTTGAATACCGAGACAGCCAGCGGGCGGGCGTGGCTGGACCAGGAGCAGTCCGACGCCAGACAGGTGGCCAATGCCTGAACGCCGACTGGTGGCCATCGTCGGTTTTGCCGATGCCGAGGTGCTCGACGTCTGCGGACCATATGAGGTGTTTTCGGTGGCCGGGCGGCGGCATGGCCTGGAGCCGTTCGAGGTCAGGATCGTCACCGAGCACCCCCAGCCAGCCGTCTTCCGCAATGGCTTCAGCGTCAATCCCCATCATACCTTTACCAACTGCCCGCCGATCCAGATTCTGCTGATTCCAGGTGGCTACGGCACTCGGCGCGAGATGAAGAATCCGGCGCTGCTCGAGTTCATCCGGCGTCGGGCGCCCGTAGCCGAGCTGGTGCTTTCGGTCTGCACCGGCTCGCTCATTCTGGCCGAGGCGGGGATGCTGGATGGATTGGATGTCACCACCCATTTCCTGGCCATGGACGAGCTGCGGAAGGCCGCCCCCAAGGCCAACGTCCGCACCGGGGGACGATTCTGGGATACCGGCAAGGTCGTCACCTCGGCAGGAGTGAGTGCCGGAATCGACATGGCGCTTCATGTTGTGGCCCGCTTACTGGGTGATGAGCTGGCCGAGGAAGCGGCGGACTATATGGAATACCGCTGGGATCGAAACGAAGAAGGGATGGCCGACGAGGGGCTGTAGGCTTCAAGTGGGTCCATTGCTCGCGGTTCGCGCCGCAACCTCTCAGATTACATCTCCCAACAAATCTGCACAATGTGCAGATTTTTTTTGATCTCCCTCCATTTTAAATCGGATGATTTGAAAAAGTGATCGTGAAATAATGCTATTTCTGCAATTTTCTATTGACAGTATTTGAACCGCTTCCTATCTTCTGCTGGTGGATGCAGGTGCCAGCCCTGCGCACGCCCTCCCCAAAAACCTTCAGCCCGGGATTCCGATGCGACCCGCTTTACTGCTCGCCGCAGCGCTGGCCATTCCCATCCTCCCCGCGGCCCTGGTGGCGCAGGTCACCGCCGACTCTTCCATGACCGTGGCCAAAGCGGCGGCCGCCGCCGCCGCCGCCAACACGATCTCGATCAACTTCGTGTGGACCCTGGTCGCCGGGTTCCTGGTCATGCTGATGCAAGCCGGCTTTGCCATGGTCGAGGCAGGCTTTACCCGGGCCAAGAACGCCGGACATACGATGACCATGAACCTCATGGTCTACGGCATCGCGATGATGGCGTACTGGGCCGTCGGATTCGCGATCCAGGGCGGAGGTGTCTCGGCTCTGGGCGGGCTCGGCACCTGGGACGCAGCGCACCTCTTCACGGTCAAACTCGGGTCGCATGAGTGGGGGCTGTTCGGCACCAAGGGCTTCTTCCTGGCCGGGGTGGCCTACTCAGCGCCGGTGTTCGCGTACTTCCTGTTCCAGATGGTGTTCATGGACACCACGGCCACCATCCCGACCGGTGCGCTGGCCGAGCGCTGGAAGTTTCTCTCGTTCGTGGTCTTCTCACTGTTCATCGGTGGACTGATCTATCCGATCTACGCCAACTGGGTCTGGGGCGGCGGCTGGCTCTCCCAGCTTGGTGTCAACCTGGGCCTCGGCCACGGTCACGCCGATTTTGCCGGTTCCTCGGTGGTGCACCTGACCGGCGGCGTGATCGCGCTGGTCACGGCCAGGCTGCTGGGGCCGCGCCGCGGCAAGTACAACAAGGACGGGTCAGCCAATGCGATACCCGGTCATAACATCCCGATGGCACTGGTCGGCACCTTCATCCTTTGCTTCGGCTGGTTCGGCTTCAACGCCGGATCGACCCTGGCAGGGAGTGACCTGCGCATCGGGATCATCGCGACCAACACGATGCTGGCTGGGGCGGCCGGCAGCATGACGGCGATGATTTACATGTACCTCAAGTACGGCAAACCGGATCCTTCGATGCTGGCCAACGGGGCCCTCGCGGGCCTGGTGGCGATTACGGCGCCCTGTGCCTTCGTGACCGCTCCCGTGGCGGTCCTGATCGGCGGTATCGCCGGAGTGCTGGTGATCTGGGCCGTCTTCTTCTTCGAGCGGACGATGCGGATCGACGATCCGGTCGGCGCCATCTCGGTGCACGGCGTCAACGGCCTCTGGGGCATCCTGGCCCTGGGCCTGTTCGCTGACGGCACCTACGGTGAGGGCTGGAACGGCGTCCCCGGCAAGGTCACCGGCCTCTTCTATGGTGACTCGGGTCAATTCCTGGCCCAGGTCATCGGCGGCGTGACCAACATCCTGGTGGTCGGCTCGCTGGCCGGACTCTGCTGGTTCATCACTGGCCTGATCACCAAGGGCCACCGGGTATCGGCCGAGGTGGAGGAACTGGGGCTCGACCTGCCGGAGATGGGGTCGCTGGCCTATCCGGACGCGGGTGAGCTTAGTTCCGCGGTGGTGCTGACCGGCGGAAGCTCTACTTCCCGCAAGGCTGCCTGATCATTGCGGCCGGTCCGCCCACTCCGGGCGGGCCGACCGGCTCTGGCTCACTGAACGACGCGTGAAATGAGTCGAGAGTCGAGAGTCGAGGGTCCATTCAATCGGCTCGCGTCACTCCGCTCAAGCTTCTCGACTCTCGACCAACAAGGAGCCCCACCCATGAAACTGATCACAACAGTTATCCGCCCGGAGAAGCTGGCGGACGTGAAGACCGCCCTGTTCCGGGCCGGTGTCACCGGCATCTCGATCTCGCGGGTCAGCGGTCACGGCGGCGAAAAGGAAGTGGTCGAACACTATCGCGGCTCGAGTGTGGTCCTCGAGTTCCGGGAAAAGATCAAGATCGAGATGGTCTGCTCCGAGCCGTTCGTGGAGCCCACGATCAAGGCCATCCTGAGCGCGGCCCGGACCGGCGAGGTGGGCGATGGCAAGATCTTCGTCCAGGCGGTCGAGCAGGTCATCCGGATCAGGACCGGGGAGCGGGACAACGCGGCACTGACGCCAGTGACCGCCGTTGAAGTCCAGCGTCATGCCCTGGAGGATGCCCTGGCTTAGCTTCCGGCGCATCGCGGCGCCTGCAGGATTCACGGGAGTCGTGCCACGGCCGGGCCACAGCCGAGGGGCGGCTCCCGATCTTTCATCCTCTACCCTCCGTTCTCCTCATGGTCGTGACCGCCGACAGCGGCACTCAACTCGTGTTGGCGCTGGCCGTCATCCTGGCGGCTGCCAAGCTGGGCGGTGATCTCGCCGAACGAGCCGGCCAGCCCGCTGTGCTCGGTGAGCTACTGGGCGGCGTCCTGCTCGGCAACCTGGATGCCGTGGGCGTCGGCTGGTTCCGGTCGCTCACGCTCGACCCTGCCATCGAGGGGCTGGCCACCATCGGCGTCGTGCTGCTGATGTTCGACGTCGGTCTCGAATCCTCGATCGCCGACATGCGCAAGGTCGGCTGGCGAGCCTTCTGGGTCGCGGTGCTTGGCGTCATCGTGCCATGGCTCCTCGGCTATGCCGCCGGCGCGATCCTGCTACCGGAACGCAGTCACTATGTCCACCTGTTCCTGGGCGCGACCCTCACGGCCACCAGCGTCGGGATCACGGCGCGGGTGCTGCGGGACCTCCATCGATCGGATACCCCGGAAGCCCGGATCATCCTCGGTGCCGCGGTCATCGACGATGTCCTGGGGCTGGTCATCCTTGCGGTGGTTGCCGGGCTCATCGGCGCCGCCAATCAGGGGACCACGCTCTCGCTCGGCTCGGTCAGCTGGCTGGTCGGCAAGGCCGTTGTTTTCCTGTTCGGCGCGCTCTGGCTCGGGACCATGATTTCTCCGGGGCTGTTCGGCCTCACCGCCCGGCTCAAAGGCAGCAGCTTGCTGCTGGTCACGGCGCTGGTCTTCTGCTTTCTGCTGGCGGCCGGTGCCGGGATGATCGGGCTGGCCCCGATCGTCGGCGGCTACGCCGCGGGACTGATTCTCGAGCGGGTTCACTACCAGAGCTTCCTCGACCGCGGGGAACGAGCCCTTGAGCAACTGATCAAGCCGATCGCCGGCTTCCTGGTGCCGATCTTCTTCGTGGTCATGGGACTGAAGGTGGAACTGGCCGGACTCGGCGGCGGCCGTTCGCTGGGCTTTGCGCTGGTGCTGATCGTCGTCGCGATCCTGGGCAAACAGGCCTGTTCGCTCGGAGGACTCGGCAGCAACCTCGACAAGCTCTCGATTGGAATCGGGATGATTCCGCGCGGCGAGGTTGGCCTGATCTTCGCCAATCTGGGGCTCGGGTTATCGGTGGGCGGCCAGGCGGTGGTGGACCAGGCGCTCTATTCCACCGTGGTCCTGATGGTGCTGGTCACGACGGTCGTCACCCCGCCGGCCCTCAAATGGAGTCTGGGGCGGCAGCGGCAGCCGCCGTCTGAAAGGTCGCCGCACTAGGCAGTAGGTGGGCGGTCCCGCCCTTCCCCGCCTGGTGACCCTCAATTACATCTGGCCGTCCTCCCCCCATGCCCGAACTGCCCGCCCATCTGGCCTGGAGCCAGTCGGACGGGTACTAGTCCAGAGTCGAGGGTCAAGAGATTCTCGAACTGTTTCCCCTATCCCTCCTCTCCGTCTTACCCTCTTATCCGTCCCTTCCGTCTTATCCGTCTTGTTCGTCCTGCTACCTAGTCCGTCACCGCCCCGAACGCCGCACTCGATACCTGCCTGGCGTACTTCGCCAGCACGCCCCGGGTGTAGCGTGGCGCCGGCGGGGACCATTCCTTCCGCCGCTGCGCCAAGTCCTCCTCGCTCACCTCGAGTTGCAGCAGACGTTTCTCGGCGTCGATGGTGATCAGGTCTCCCTCCCGCACCAGCGCTATTCCGCCGCCCACCGCTGCTTCCGGGGCAACGTGCCCGACGACCATGCCGTACGTGCCGCCCGAGAACCTGCCATCGGTGATCAGGGCGACCGAATCACCGAGCCCCGCGCCGATGATGGCGGAGGTGGGCGACAGCATCTCGCGCATGCCGGGGCCACCACGTGGCCCCTCATAGCGAATCACCAGCACGTCGCCCGGCTTGATCCGCTTCCCAAGGATCGCGGCGAGCGAAGCCTCCTCCGATTCGAACACCCGGGCGGGTCCGGTAATCCTGGACATTTTCACTCCCGTGATCTTGGCCACCGCACCTTCGGTGGCCAGGTTGCCCTTGAGAATCGCGAGGTGCCCCTGGGCATACATCGGCCTCGACCACGGTCGGATAACGTCCTGATCGCTCCGCGGCTCGGCCGGCACGTCCGCCAGCAGTTCCGCGATCGTCCGGCCGGTAACGGATTTCTCATCACCGTGGAGCAGTCCGTGGACCAGCAGCATCTTCATGACCTGGGGTACGCCACCGGCCCGGTGCAGGTCGGTCGCGACATATCTGCCTGACGGCTTGAGATCGGCCAGCACCGGGACCTTGGCCCGAATGACCTCGAAGTCATCGATGGTCAGGGGCACCTCGGCCGAGTGGGCGATGGCCAGGAGATGCAGCACGGCATTGGTCGACCCGCCGAGCGCCATGCAGACCGCGATGCCGTTCTCGAACGCCTGCCTGGTCATGATTGAACGGGGCAGCCGCTGATCCCGCACCGCGTCCACCAGCACCCGGCCCGACTCCGCCGCACTGTCCGCCTTTTCCGCATCTTCGGCCGCCATGGTCGAGGAATAGGGCAGGCTCATCCCCATGGCCTCGATGATCGAGCTCATGGTGTTGGCGGTGAACATCCCGCCGCACGATCCCTTGCCGGGGCAGGCGTGGCGCTCGACCTCGAGCAGTTCGGCGTCGCCGATGGTGCCGGCGCTGCGCTGGCCGACCGCCTCAAAGGCGCTCACCACCGTCAGGTCGCGTCCATGCAGGTGGCCCGGCTTGATGGTGCCGCCGTACACGAAAATCGCGGGGATGTTGAGCCTCGCGATGGCGATCATGGCGCCAGGCATGTTCTTGTCACAGCCGCCGACGCACACCACCCCATCCATCGACTCGGCCCCGCAGGCGGTTTCGATCGAATCGGCGATCACTTCGCGGGACACCAGCGAGTACTTCATCCCCTCCGTACCCATCGATATCCCGTCGGACACCGTGACGGTGCCGAAGGTCTGCGGCATTCCTCCGGCCAGCCGCACGGCATTGACGGCCCGCTCCGCCAATTCGCCGAGCCCGGCGTTGCAGGGAGTGATGGTGCTGTGCCCGTTGGCGATACCGATGATCGGCTTGGTGAAATCATCATCGCCAAAGCCGACCGCGCGGAGCATGGCCCGGTTGGGTGCCCGCTGGAGGCCCTGGGTGATGGCGTGAGACCGGCGATTGAGGGGCATTATCCGACGGGAAAAGGAAGACAGGAGACCGCAGACAGGAACACGAGGCCCACACCGCCTCACCATGGTGACTCAAACCTAGTGGCAATACTTGACTCGCGACTCAACTCCGCCGATTCGCCGCTCAGGCGACCGAGATCGCGGCCCCGCTCTTCTGACGCACCAGATCCGCAATCCGCCCGCCCATTTCGCGGGTGGTCAGGGCCCGGTCGCCGGCGCGGCAGACATCCCTGGTGCGAGCCCCATTGGCGAGGGCCAAGCCGACCGCTCGCTCCACTTCCGCCGCCGGCTGCTCCAGCCCGAGTCCATGGCGCAGCAGCATTGCGACTGAAAGAATGGCTCCGATCGGATTGGCCACATCCTGGCCGGCGATACTGGGCGCGGAGCCGTGAATCGGCTCGAACAGTCCAGGGCCCGTGCCAACGGAGGCCGAAGGCAGCAGGCCGAGTGATCCGACGAGCACCGCCGCCTCATCGCTCAGGATGTCGCCGAACATGTTCTCGGTCACCAGGACATCGATCGAGGCGGGATCAGCCACCAGACGCATGGCGGCGTAGTCGACGTAGATGTGCTCGAGCTGGACATCGGGATACTCGCTCGCCAGTCGGATCACCGAGGCACGCCAGAGCTGCGAGGTTTCCAGCACATTGGCCTTGTCCACCGACAGCAGCTTTCGCCGTCGACCCCGTGCCGCCTCGAACGCCACTCGGCTCACCCGCTCAATTTCTGCCACGGAATACCGCAAGGTGTTGGTGGCGGTGTGCCCGTCGTTGCCGCGGGGCTCTCCGTAATACAGACCGCCGGTCAACTCGCGGACGATCAGGAGGTCTACGCCATGCAGCCGCTCGGGCTTGAGCGGGGAGCGATCGGCGAGGGCCGGATGCACCGCCACCGGCCGGAGATTGGCGTAGACACCGAGCAGGGCACGGAGCTCCAACAGCCCGGTCTCGGGCTTGAGATGGCGTGGGGCCGCATCCATCGATGGGTCGCCGACCGCGCCGAGCAGGACGGCATCGGCCGTCACGACGGCATCACGGGTGACGGCGGGCAGCGGCAGTCCATGGTGCTTCACCGCTCCGGCCCCGATCGGATATTCGTGCAGCGCCACCTCGAAGCCAAACCGATCGGCGGCCGCATGCAGCACATGGCAGGCCTGGGCCGTGACTTCAGGCCCGATGCCATCTCCCGGCAGGACCGCAATCCGCCAGGTCTTCACTCCTCCACTCCCGCCAGCCGCCGCGCCCGGATCCGTTCAAAGGCCGCGATGGCATCGTCCCTGGTAAGCGTCAGGCCAATCTCGTCGAGGCCCCGGAGCATCATGTCCCGGCGGTAGCTGTCGAGCTGGAACGCCACCTCGAGTTCGGCGCCATCCGACAGGATACAGCGTTCGAGATCCACCGTCAGTCGGAATGGACCGGTTGCGCGATCGAACCGGCTGAACAGCTCGACCATTGCCTTGCCGGGAACCTGGACCGGGAGGATCCCGTTCTGGCAGCAGTTATTGAAGAAGATGTCAGCGAACGACTCGGCCACAATGGCTCGGAAACCATATTCACCCAGAGCCCAGGGGGCGTGCTCACGCGAAGAGCCGCAGCCGAAGTTGGCCCCGGCCAGCAGGATCGTGGCGCCCTTGGCCTTGGGAGCGTTGAGTGAAAAGGCCGGGTCCGGCGATCCATCCGCCCGATACCGCCAGTCATAGAACAGGCTGGGACCGAATCCTGTCCGCTCGATCCGCTTGAGGAACTGCTTGGGAATGATCTGATCGGTATCGACGTTGACCCTCGGGAGGGCGGCGCAGATGCCGGTGTGGGAGGTGAAGGGTGTCATCGGGGTGAGCGGTAAGCGGTGAGCGGTGAGCGGGCCGATTCAACGGAGCCTCGTCCACCAAGGGCCAGGAACTAACGGCTAATGGCTGATAGCTGACGGCTGCTGTTCCAGCATCCGCCGCACATCGGTCAACCGCCCCGTTACGGCGGCCGCCGCGGCCATCGCGGGGCTCATCAGGTGGGTCCGCCCGCCCTTGCCCTGGCGCCCCTCGAAATTCCGGTTGGAGGTCGAGGCGCAGCGCTCCCCGGGGGCCAGGATATCGGGGTTCATCCCGAGGCACATGGAGCAGCCGGCGTTCCGCCATTCGAGTCCCGCCTCGAGGAAGATCCGATCGAGTCCCTCCCGCTCGGCCTGCGCCTTGACGGCCATCGAGCCCGGCACAACCATGGCGCGGACGCCAGGCGCGGCGCGCCGGCCCCGGATGACCGCCGCCGCTTCACGCAGGTCCTCGACCCGTCCGTTGGTACAGCTGCCGATGAAGACTCGGTCGATCGGAATCTCCTCGAACACCGTCCCGGCTTCGAGCCCCATATAGGCCAGCGCCCGCGTCGCGGCCTCACGCTCGGCGGCACTGGGTAGGTCAGCGGGATTCGGCACCCGGCCAGTCACCGGCGCGACCATCCCCGGATTGGTGCCCCAGGAAATCTGCGGTGCGATGGCGCCAGCGTCCAGTTCGATCGTGGTGTCGTAGACCGCGCCAGGGTCGCTGGCCAGCGCCCGCCACCGGCGCACCGCCCGGTTCCACTGTTCGCCGCGCGGAGCCCGGGCCCGGCCGGCCACGTAGCTCACCGTCTGCTCGTCCGGCGAGATCATCCCGGCCCGGGCTCCGGCTTCGATTGACATGTTGCAGACCGTCATCCGCCCTTCCATCGACAGCTCACGGATCGCGGTACCGGTGTACTCGATCACGTGCCCGCTGGCACCGGCAGTACCGATCTGGCCGATCAGCGCCAGGATCAGGTCCTTGGCTCCGACCCCGGGTCCGGGACGGCCGGTGAACCGGGCTTCCATGGTCCTCGGCTTGCCCTGCATGATCGTCTGGGTGGCCAGCACATGCTCGACTTCACTGGTGCCGATCCCGAAGGCCAGCGCGCCAAAGGCCCCGTGAGTCGAGGTGTGGGAATCGCCGCAGACGATGATCATGCCGGGCTGGGTCAGGCCGAGCTCCGGGCCGATTACGTGGACGATGCCCTGCTCGGCGGAATCGAGATCGAACAGTTCGACCCCGAAATCCCGGGCGTTGTGCAGCAGCGCCTCAACCTGGCGGCGGGCGATTTCGTCGGCGATCGGCAGCCGACGCTCGTCGGTGGGGACGTTGTGATCGACCGTCGCGATTGTGAGGTCGGGGCGCCGCAGTTTCCGGCCCGCCAGCCGCAGTCCTTCAAACGCCTGCGGCGAGGTGACTTCGTGCACCAGGTGCAGGTCGACGTACAGCAGGGCGGGGCCGTCGGGGGCCTGGCTGACGATATGCTCGTCCCAGATTTTTTCGAACAGCGTTCTTGGCTTCATGCGTCCAGTTCCGGAATGGTTGCCACGGACGAGCACGGATTGGTCCGAATCGGACACGACCAGACGAATCATCCAGTCGTTGGGGGACAGTCGAAAATACTGATCCACCCGGCAGAGACCATCGCAACGCTCGATCCGGACTGATCCGTGTGTATCCGTGGCCGTTGGTGTTTCTACACGGCAGCCGGCGCCCGCTTGGCGTCCGCCTTGGCCTTGGCCGCCGCCGCCTTGCCCTCTTCGGACCACGGCATCATGGCCCGCAGTGCGGCGCCGGTGACTTCAATCGGATGATTGGCATCGGCCTTCCGCATCCGGTCGAAGTTGGACCGCCCGCTGCGATACTCATGCAGCCACTCCCTGGCAAACTCGCCGCGCTGAATCTCCCCCAGGATCTTCTTCATCTCGGCCCGGGTTTCGGCCGTGATGATCCGGGGGCCGCGGGTGTAGTCGCCGTATTCGGCGGTGTCGCTGATCGAGTACCGCATGAATCCCATGCCGCCGCGGTACATCAGGTCCACGATCAGCTTCAACTCATGCAGGCACTCGAAGTAAGCCATTTCGGGTGCGTAGCCAGCTTCGGTCAGCGTCTCGAACCCGGCCTTGACCAGCGCGGTCACCCCGCCGCACAGCACGGCCTGCTCGCCGAACAGGTCGGTCTCGGTCTCCTCGCGGAAGCTGGTTTCGATCACCCCGGCGCGGGTACAGCCGATCCCGGCGGCGTACGCCAGGGCATTGGCCAGCGCCTTTCCCGAGGCATCCTGGTGGATGGCCACCAACGCCGGCACTCCCCGCCCGGCCTCGAACTCGCTCCGCACCAGGTGACCGGGAGACTTGGGCGCGATCATCGTCACGTCCACGCCCTTGGGCGGCGTGATCTCGCCGAAGTGAATGTTGAATCCGTGGGCGAACATCAGGGTCTTGCCCGGCACCAGCGCCGGCGCAATCGACTGATCGTAGACCGTCCGTCCATCCTGGTCCGGCACCAGGACCATGATCACGTCGGCCGCCCGGGCCGCGTCGGCCACACTGAGAACGTCTAGCCCCGCCGCGCGCGCCTTCGGCCAGCTGGCGCCATCCGGCCGCAGGCCGACCACGACCTTGACCCCACTCTCCTTCAGATTCAGCGCATGGGCGTGGCCCTGGCTGCCGTATCCGATCACGGCAACCGTACGGCCGCGCAGCAGCGTGAGATCGGCTTCCGCGTCGTAGTAAATCCGCACACCCTGGCTCATGACCGGTCGTCCTGTCTGGTGGAGGAAAGTGATCCGGAGTCCGCGGCCGCCTCATCATCGAGGGCGACCGGACTGCTCCGCGCGACATCGAGAATACCGAACGGGGCCAGCGCCCGGAGGCTGCGTTCGAGTTCCGCAGCCGGGCCGGCCAGCTGGATTTCCAGCGCCAGGGTTTCATCAGCGGTGATGGTGGCCGAATGGGCGGCCAGCAGTTGCATCAGCGCCGGCCGCCGGGCGCCGGGCGGAGTGAGCCGGATCAGGACCAGTTGCCGGACATCGCCGACATCGGCTCGTCGGAGCATGGCCTGGTGCACACCCACCAGCTTCCGCAGCTGGCGCACCAGCCGCCCGACGTCACCCTCGTCGGCGGCCAGTTGCACGAAGACCCGGACCGTTCCCACCGCCGGCCCTGGCCCCACGCTCAGCGCCAGCAACGGCAGGTTGCGGCGGCGGATGGCGCCCAGCAGGCGGTCGAGCGGAATCATCGCGTCATCGACCACCACGGCAATCAGGTGCGTGGTCCCAATCGGCGCCGCGACTGCGATGGCCGCCGTCATCCGACCTCCGCCGGAGCCGGGGCGCCTTCGATCGACTCCGACAGCGAACCGCCGGGCGGAACCATCGGGAAGACGTTGGCCTCCTGCTCGATCAGGAACTCGACAATGGCCGGGCCCGGATCGGCGCTGGCCCGCGCCACCGCTTCCTCGAGCTGCCGATGGTGCTCAACCCGATATCCCGCGACGCCGTACGCCTCGGCCAGCTTGACGTAATCGGGGCTCCAGATCGGGGTGGCGGAGTAGCGCCGGCCATGGAAGAATTGCTGCCACTGCCTGACCATGCCGAGGTAGCCGTTGTTGAAGATGGCCATCTTCACGGGCAGCCCTTCCTGCACCATGGTGGCGATCTCCTGCAGATTCATCTGGAAGCCGCCGTCACCCGAGATGGCCCAGACCGGCCGGTCGGGCCGGGCCATGTGTACTCCCATGGCCGCCGGCACCGCGAAGCCCATCGTCCCGAGGCCACCCGAGGTGATGTGGCTGTTGGGTGACTGGTACGGATAGTGTTTGGCCACCCACATCTGGTGCTGGCCGACATCGGATACGATAGTGGCCCTGCCACCGCTCTGCTCGTAGATGGCCCGCAGGATTCCGGTCGGGGTCAGCCCGCCCCGCAACTGGTCCTCACGCTGGCGCCGGAAACCCTCGATCTCCGACCACCAGCCTTCGCACCAGCGGGGCTGCACCATCTGGAGCAGCGCGCGAGTCACCACCCTGGCATCGCCGGGCAGCCCGACTGCCACCGGCACATTCTTGCCGATCTCGGCCGGATCGAGATCGACGTGCACGATCCGGGCACGGGGCGCGAAGTTGGTCAGGTTGCCCGTCACCCGGTCATCGAACCTGAGTCCGATGGCCACGATGACGTCGGCCACCTGGATGGCCCGGTTGACGTGGACCTCGCCATGCATCCCAGGCATGCCCAGGTGCAGCGGATGGGATTCGGCCAAGACGCTGATGCCGAGCAGCGTGGTGATCACCGGCATCCCGGTCCGCTCGGCCAGTGCCCGCACCTCATCGTAGGCATCGGCCAGGATCACTCCGTGGCCCACCATCAGCAGCGGCCGCTCGGCCTCGGCGATCAGCCGGGCGGCCTCCTGGATGGCCTCGGGCGCCGGCAACCGGGCTCGTTTCGAGTCCCCGGCCGCCCTGCCCCGCCACGCTGCAGGCAGTTCGATTTTCTGGTTCTGCACATCCTTGGGAATGTCGATCAAGACCGGGCCGGGCCGGCCCTCCGTCGCGATCGCAAACGCCTCATGGACCCGCTCGGCCAGTTCGCTGACATCCTGCACCAGCACACTGTGCTTGGTGATCGGCAGCGTGATGCCGATGATGTCGGTTTCCTGAAAGGCGTCCTTCCCCAGCATGGCGCGGGGCACCTGCCCGGTGATGGCCACCACCGGCGAGCTGTCCATGTGCGCCGTGGCCAGGCCAGTCACCAGGTTGGTGGCTCCCGGTCCCGACGTGGCAACGCAGACGCCGGGCCGGCCCGACGCACGGGCATAGCCATCGGCGGCGTGGGCTGCGGCCTGCTCATGCCGGACCAGGACGTGGCGCAGCGCCGGGTACTCGGTCAGCGCATGGTACCACGGCATGATGGCGCCACCCGGATAGCCGAAAATCGTGTCGACCTTTTCTTCAAGGAGGACTCGGCAGAGGAGCTGGGCGCCGGACAATATCTCAGGCATGAAATTCCGATTCGATGAGGGCCGTTAGTCGTTGGCCGTTAGCCGTTGGTGAAGGCAGTTGCAGTCACTAACGACCGATGGCCAATGGCCAACGACTCGACTCACACTCCCCACAAATACACCGAGTTCAGCGAGCTTGCCTCCAGCCGCTCCGCGTGGCTGGTCTTGTTGAGCGCGTGCAGCAGCGCCCGGGCGCTGGCCTCGACGATGTCGGTCGAGGCGCCGTGACCGGAGAACGACTTGCCGTCGATCCGGGCCTGCAGAAAGGTCTGGCCCACACTGTCCCGGCCTGGAGTCAGCGAGCGGAGCGACAGGTCGGCCACATCGATGGCCCGGCCGGTGGCTTCGCTGATGGCATTGAAGGCCGCGGCGATTGGACCGTCTCCCTGGCCATTGCCCTCATGCTCCCCGGTCCAGGGGCCGGTCAGCTTGACCCGCGCCTTGGCCGCACCGTTGCCGCAGGTGACCTCAAGCAGGGTGAGCTGGTATTCCTCGGGCGCGTCCTCGAAGCTCTCGTGCAGCAGCGCCAGCAGGTCCTCGTCGAGGATTTCCCGCTTGCGGTCGGCGAGGGCGCTGAAGGCCTGATAGATCCCGTCCAGCTTGGCTTCATCCAGTTCGTAGCCGAGTTCCCGGAACCGGCGTTCAAGGGCGTGGCGCCCCGAGTGCTTGCCCAGCACCAGCGTCGAGCGCGGAATCCCGACACTCTCGGGCCGGATGATTTCGTAGGTCAGACCGTGCTGCATCATGCCATGCTGGTGAATACCAGCTTCGTGGGCAAAGGCGTTGCGGCCGACGATCGCCTTGTTGGGCTGGGGAAAGACGCCGGTGAGATACGATAGCAGCTGGCTGGTCCGGAAGATTTCTTCGCTGTGCACGTGGCACTGGAAGTTGGACTCCGTGGGTCGGGTCCGGCCCGCCATCACGATCTCCTCCATGGCGGCGTTGCCGGCTCGTTCCCCGATGCCGTTGATGGTGCACTCTACCTGTCCCACGCCGGCCGCAATGGCAGCCAGGCTGTTGGCGGTGGCCAGCCCGAGGTCATCGTGGCAATGGGCGCTCCAGACCACCTTGTCGCTGCCGGGCACCGCCGCGATGATCCGCCGGAACATCCCGGCGTACTCCTCCGGCAAGGCATAGCCGACGGTATCCGGCAGGTTGATGGTGGTGGCTCCCTCCGCCACCGCCATGCTGACCACCTGGGTCAGGTAGGCAAAGTCGGTGCGGCTGGCATCCTCGGCCGAGAATTCCACGTCATCGGTGAACCGTCGGGCCCGGCGGATGGCGTCGCGGGCCCGCTCCAGGGCTTCGGCCCGGGTCATCTTGAGCTTGTGCTCGAGATGAATGTCCGAAGTGGACAGGAAGACATGGATCCGGCTCCGGGCCGCTCCCTGAAGCGCCTCGCCGGCCAGCTCGATGTCGCGTTCGTGACAGCGGGCCAGCGCCGCGATCACCGGCCGCCTGACCTCGGCCGCAATATCGCGGACGCTGCGGAAATCCCCCTCCGAGGCCGCCGGAAATCCCGCCTCGATGATGTCCACGCCGAGGGCGTCGAGCTGGCGGGCCAGCCGGAGCTTTTCCTCCGGGGTCATGGTGTTGCCGGGGGCCTGTTCGCCATCACGCAGCGTGGTATCGAAGATCAGAACGTTCCTGGCCATACGGATGCTCCTGCAACGGGTCTGACACGGTGAAACAGGAACGCCGCGAACCTCTGGAGGTCCGCGGCGTCGGGAAGACTGCCTTGCTGCTCTGGCGCTGATTACCCGCGCCGCCCGACCATGCCGCGAACCTCGCCCAGGAGTCGAAGCTCCAGAACAAGAATCCCGAGAATAAGGACCAGCACGGCAGTGAGGATCATGGCTCGATTCAGTGGAGTAGACCCCGGCGGTAATTTTATGCGCCGAAGTGGATAGCAACCAGACTAACCACCGGGCACCGGCAGTGTCAACCCCGGCCGCTCCCGGAGCCGGCCTTTCCTCCTGCCTCGTTTCCCGGTCGGCTGACGTCTGAAGGACCTGGCCAGGATCCACCCATGACGGACCTGCCCGGCATGCCCGCGCCATTTTGCCGGTTGACCCCATGAATAAATACTGTATTTTTATGCATATGCAACCCGCCACGGTCCGAATTCGCCTTGCCTCGAATACCAGCCGTCCCCCAGGGGGCGACCGGTAGGCTGGGAGTTGTCCGAACCCGCCCGCCCGGCCCGCCCCCAAATAGGGGGCGGGCCTTTTTGCTGCATCGGCCAGGAGCACCTGAAATGACCCAGTCTCGGCACGCCGCCCGCTTTGCGCCCGACCACGACCGCGCCCACGACGCCTGCGGAGTCGGCTTCGTGGCCCGGGCCACCGGCCAGCGGGATCATCAGGTCATCGAGCTGGCCCTGACCGCGCTGGCCCGGGTGGCGCACCGGGGCGCCGCTTCCACCGATCAGTCCGGCGATGGGGCTGGCCTGCTGACCCAGATTCCGGAACGATTGTTCCACCGCGAGAGCTACCGGCTGGGGCTGCGGCTGGCCCACGGTCAGCCGTTTGCCGTCGGGATGCTGTTTCTCCCTTCCGAACCGTCGGCGCTGAACCTGGCAATTGGGCTGACTGAATCCGTCCTCAGCGCCAACGGTTTTCCATTGCTGGGCTGGCGGGATGTGCCGACCGATCCCGCCGCACTCGGGCCGACAGCCAGAGCCAGCTCGCCGATCATCCGGCAGATATTCCTCGGCCGCCCGGCCGATGCCACCGAGGCCGATGCCTGGGAGCGCGCCTGCCTGCTGGCCAGACGGGACCTGGAGCGTCAGGCCACTGAGGCGGGGCTTGAGGAGTACTACGTCTGCTCGCTCTCGCATCGCACCATCGTCTACAAGGCGCTGCTGACCGGCCCGGCCCTGGCCTCGTTCTACCCGGATTTCCGCTATCCCGAATTCGAATCGGCGATTGCGGTCTTTCACCAGCGGTACTCCACCAACACCCTGCCGAGCTGGCCGCTGGCGCAGCCGTTCCGGATGATCGCCCACAACGGCGAGATCAATACGCTGTGGGGCAACCGGAACGCCATGGCAGTGCGCGAAGGCGCGATGTCCTCACCGGCCTGGGGACGGGACGTGGCCAGGCTCAGGCCGGTGCTCGACCCCAGGGGCAGTGACTCCGGCAACTTCGACAACACGATGGAACTGCTGGTCCGGTCGGGCCGGGATCCGCTGCACACGATGATGATGGTGGTGCCGCAGGCCTGGGAGCAATATCCCGATGTCGAACCCGCCATCCGTGATTTCTACGAGTATCACGCCGGCCTGATTGAACCGTGGGACGGGCCGGCGGCCTTTGCCTTCAGTGACGGAGTCATCGTCGGCGCGGCCACCGACCGCAACGGCTTGCGGCCCTGCCGTTACCAGGTAACCCGGGACGGCCTGGTGGTCACCGGATCGGAAGCCGGCCTGGTCGACCTCGATCCCCGAGACGTGGTCGAGAGCGGCCGGCTGGGACCCTGCGAACTGCTCGCGGTCGACACCGCCCGGGCCCGCATCCTCCGCAACATGGATGTGAAGCGCGAAGTAGCGGCCCGCCGTCCCTACGGCCGCTGGGTGGCCGCCCAGACCCGGGTCCTTGAGCCAGATCCCGCCACCCGAGTGGTGGCCCGGCCACTGAGCGAGCTGGTCCCGCTGCAGCGGATGTTCGGCTATGGCCACGAGGATCTCCGCTTCGTGCTCGAGGCCATGGCCAGAAACGGGCAGGACGCCGTCTGGAGCATGGGAGACGACACTCCGATCCCACCGCTCTCCTCGCAGCCGCTGCCGCTGTACTCGTTCTTCCGGCAGCGGTTTGCCCAGGTCACCAACCCGCCGCTCGATCCGATTCGTGAGTCGGTGGTGATGTCACTCCGGATGCGGCTGGGCCGGCACGGCTCATTGCTGCACGAACACCCGCGCCAGGCCCGGCTGCTCCGGGTCGACCATCCGGTCCTGCTGGAAGAAGAGATGGCCGCACTGCGCAGCGTACCGGGATTCAGTTGCGTCACTATCAGCGCCACCTGGCCCGGGGCCGAAGGAACCGACGGATTGCGCACCGGACTCCAGCGCCTCTGCCAGGAAGCCGAACGGGCCACGCGCAAAGGCGCCCGGCTGCTCGTCATCAGCGACCGCGCGGCCGACGAATTCCGGATTCCGATTCCGATGCTGCTGGCCCTCGGCGCGGTTCGACGTCACCTGCTCGACAAGGGCCTCCGGCTCCAGGTCGGGATGGTGGCCGAAGTGGGCGACGCCTGGGACGTGCACCACGCCGCCGCGCTGTTCGGCTACGGCGCCGAGGCGATTCACCCCTGGCTGGCACTCGAAAGTGTGGCGGCCGCCGAGGCAGCCATGGCTGCCGAGACCCGGCGGCGGTATCGCTCGGCGCTCGAGTACGGTCTGCTCAAGGTGATGTCGAAGATGGGTATCGCGGTCCTTCCCTCCTACTGCGGCGCCCAGATCTTTGAATCACTGGGGCTCGGCGCCGAAGTCATCGATTTTGCCTTTCGCTCGACTCCCTCGCACCTCGGTGGCATCGGGTTCGAGGAAATCGCCGAGGATGCACTCGCCAGGCATCGTGCGGCCTGGGACCCGGCCGAGACCGCGCTGCCCGACTTCGGGCGGATCCGCTTCAGGAAAGAGGGAGAGGATCACGGCTGGGCCCCGAATGTCGTTGTCGCACTGCAAAAGGCGACCGGCGCCAGGGCGGACAAGCCAGACAAGGCTGGTGAGGCGAGCGCCACCGCCCCGACGGCCTATCAGGATTTTGTCTCCAAGGTCACCGCCAGACGACCGGCCGGTCCTCGTGACCTGCTCGACTTCAAGCGGCAGGCGCCTGTACCGCTTGAGGTCGTCGAAGGAGTCGAGGAAATCCGGCGTCGTTTCATCTCCTCGGCCATGTCACTCGGCGCGCTGTCTCCGGAGGCACACGAGGCGCTATCGATCGGGATGAACCGGATGGGCGCCCGCTCCAACAGCGGTGAAGGCGGCGAAGATCCGGCCAGCTACGCCGCCCGAGAGAACGGCGACCGATCCGACAACCGGATCAAGCAGGTGGCATCAGCCCGCTTCGGAGTAACTCCGGAGTATCTGGTCCACGCCGAGGAGCTCGAAATCAAGATTGTGCAGGGCGCCAAGCCGGGAGAGGGTGGCCAGCTGCCGAGTCACAAGGTGACTGAGTTGATCGCCCGGCTGCGGCATGCGGTGCCGGGAATATCCCTGATCTCACCGCCACCGCATCACGACATCTACTCGATCGAGGATCTGGCCCAGCTGATCACCGATCTCAAAACCGTCAATCCACGGGCGCGAGTCGGCGTCAAGCTGGTGGCCGAGGCCGGTGTCGGCACCGTGGCTGCCGGAGTGGCCAAGGCCTACGCCGACTATGTGCTGATCGCCGGGCACAACGGCGGCACCGGAGCCTCCTCCCTCTCCTCGATCAAGCATGCCGGCTCGCCGTGGGAGCTGGGGCTGGCCGAGGCGCAGCATACCCTGGTGCGCAATGGCTTGCGGCACCGGATCGAGGTCCGGGTCGACGGTGGATTCAAGACTGGCCGTGATGTAGTGATCGCCGCACTGCTCGGCGCCGAGAGCTACGGCTTCGGGACGGCGGCCCTGGTGGCCATCGGCTGCGCCATGGCGCGGCAGTGCCACCTCAACACCTGCCCGACCGGCATCGCGACCCAGCGGGAGGAGCTGCGCCGGAAATTCAAGGGTACCCCGGAGCAGGTCGTCGCCTATTTCACCCACGTGGCGGAGGAGGTCAGGTCGCTGCTCGCCGCGCTGGGTGCCAGATCGATCGATGAGATCATCG
>JBDTTF010000100.1:0-1799 GCA_039930765.1 Gemmatimonadota bacterium
GTCGGGATGTACTTGAGCACCTCGAGCAGGTACGAGGCGTTGAAGCCGATCTCGAGCGCGTCTCCCTCGTAGGTCACCGGAATCTCTTCCTGGGCTTCACCCAGGTCCGGGGTCTGGACCGAGAACTTGCAGCTGCCACTCGACATGGCCACCCGGATCCGGTGGGTCTGGTCGCTGGCCACGATGCTCATCCGCCGCAGCGCCGACACAAACGTTGCCTTGTCGACGGTGGCCACCTTGTCGTTCTCGCGCGGGATGACCTGCTCGTAATTGGGGTACGGCCCTTCGATCAGCCGAGTGAACACCTGGGTGGTGGCACTGCGGAAGCCGAGGTGGTTCTCGCTCTTGGCGATCTCGATCTCTTCCTCGGGCTTGAACAGCCGGCGGATCTGTTCCAGTGCCTTGGGCGGCACGATCAGGTCAGCGTTGGTGGCCGCTCCCTTGGCCGGTACGTCCATCCGGGCCAGTCGATGACCGTTGGTGGCCACCATCCGCATCTTGTCCGGCCTGAGCTCCCACAGCACGCCGTTGAGGATCGGCCGGCTTTCCTCGGTGCTGGCGGCAAACGCCACATGACTCACCAGCTTCTGGACCTCGGCCGCGGCGCACTTCCACCCGCCCTCGAACTTGACCCCTGGAAAAGCCGGGAACTCCTCACGCGGCAAACCCAGAAGCTTGAACTTGGACCGGCCACACTCGATGGTCACTCGCTGCTCACCGGAGGTCGTGATCCGGATGGCGGCACTGGGCAGCTCCCGCACGATCTCGACCAGTTTCCTGGCCGGCAGGGTCACGGCGCCTTCCTGGTCGATCGAGGCCGGCACCAGCGTACTGACCGCGATGTCGAGGTCGGTGCCTGACAATCGCAGCCCGTCCTTGGTGGCTTCGACCAGGATATTGGCCAGAACGGGCAGGGTAGTCTTGGACGGCACCACTGCCGCCACGGCCACCAAACCCTCCTGGAGCTGCTCCCGCGTGATGGTCAACTTCATGCCGGTCCTCGATGGGCAAAAAGAACTACTACTTACCTATATATATACGTAGTAGTAGTAGTAGGGGGTCTGGATATGTGGACTGAACCCCTAACTCGCCTGCCAGACATCAACTACACGGTTTGCGACTGTCGACTCAGTGTGGGGGGCGGCGATAACTCCGCTGCTCCGACCCCCGGTTGTCCCGCCCGCCCACGCCGTCAACGTGGCGTGGGGAAACTATTCTCCACAAAGCTCCTGCCGTACGGTCTCGACCCGCTCGCGAAAGGCGCGGTCACGCGACATTTGACGCTCAACCTTGTCCACACTGTGAATCACAGTGCTGTGATCCCGCCCGCCGAACGCCTGGCCAATTTCCACCAGCTGCATCTCGAGAACATTCCGCGCCAGGTACATCGCAATCTGCCGCGGCACGGTCAGGCTCTTGATCCGCGCCTTGGAGCGCAAACCGTCCGGGGTAACCATCCAGCGCCGGGCCACTACTTCCTGGATCTTGTCGATCGAGGGCCGGCGGCGGGCCAGCGCCAGGGCATCCTCTTCCGGCGGCCGGATCTTGTCGGCCAGCGCCTCGCGGGCCAGCTCGATCGAGACCTCGCGGTGCTTCAAGCTGGCAAACAGCAGCAGCTTGATGATGCACCCTTCCAGCTCCCGCACATTGCTCCGGACGTTCTCGGCGATGAACCGGAGCACATCGTCCGGGATGGCCATCTCGAGATGGTCCTGCTCCTGCTTCTTCCGCAGGATGGCAATCCGGTGCTCCAGGTCGGGCTGGCCGATGTCGGCCACCATGCCCCACTCGAACCGGCT
>JBDTTF010000101.1:0-18411 GCA_039930765.1 Gemmatimonadota bacterium
CGTGAACCACGCGGCACGCGGCACCCGCCGGCTAGATCGACCATTTCATTCCGACCGCATCGCAATCATCGGATCAATCCGTGCCGCCCGGCGAGCCGGGATCCAGCTGGCCACCAGCGCCACCAGCGCAAAGACGAGTGAGGCACCGAGAAACGAAAGCGGATCGATCGGTGCCAGGCCGTAGAGCAGCTTGCGGGCAAGCACGGCGGCGCCGGAAGCCAGCAGAAGTCCCACTCCCAATCCGATTAGCACCAGCCGCATTCCCTCCGTGACCGCCCGGCGCACGACTTGAGCGCCGGCCGCGCCGAGCGCCATGCGGATCCCGATTTCACGGCGGCGCTGGCTCACCCCGAAGGCCACGACGCCATAGATCCCCAGGCTGGCCAGCAGCAGGCCCAGCAGCCCGAACCCGCCGAGTGCAATCCCGCCGGCCCGGGCCGGAAGCAACGAGAAGGACAGATGATCGTGAAAGGTCCCCAGGCTGACGATCGGCATGGCCGGGTCAAGCTGGCGGACGATATCGCGAAGCCGGGCCGAGAGGGTCGCGGCGCTCCCCGAAGTCCTGACCAGCAACTGGGTGTGGGTCCTGAAGGACTGGCTGAGCGGCAGGTAGAAGATCGGCTGCGGTGCTTCACTCAACGAGCCGACCTTGGCATCATGGACCACGCCGACCACCTCGACCCACGGCCCCTTGTCCCCCTGAAAGCTGAGCCGGCGGCCCAGCGGGTTCTGGCCGGGCCAGTACTTGTGGGCAAAGGCTTCCCCGACGATGGCCACCGGCGGCGTGTCCGTTCGATCGGTCAGGGCAAACCCCCGGCCACTGACCAGCGGCAGTTGCAGCGCCTCGAAGAATCCCGGGCTGACCGCACCGCGAGTGACCTCCATGTCCTCGTTCGGCCCGGCCGCATACCCCTCGACCATGATGCCGGTTCGGTTGACATCCATCGAGAGCGGCAGCGTGGCGGTCAGTCCGGCCGCGGTGACCCCGGGCAGCTGGCTCACCTGCTGCACCAGCTGGTCCTGGAACTGGTGGGTCTTCAGATCGCTGTATCCGGTCAGACCGAGATCAGTCTCCAGCACCAGCCCGTCACGGGTTCCGAATCCGGGGTCGATCGTGGCGGCGTGCTGCAGGCTGCGCAGAAACAGCCCCGCCACCACCAGCAGCGTCAGGGTCAGCGCTGCCTGGCCGATGACAAAGGCGCTGCGGAGTCGTGACCGCTCGGCACGCGACGCGCCCGCCTGTGCCTTGAGGGCGGGGAGCAGTTCGGGATTGGTGGCCTGCAGTGCCGGCAGCAGTCCGACGAGCACACCGGCACCGACCGAGGCCAGCAGTGCAAAGGCGAACACCCGGACGTCGGGGGACAGATCCAGCACCACCGGAATCGGCAGCGGCAGCCGGATCGACCCTACAAACTGGGTCAGCCAGATCGACGCCAGCACGCCGGCGGCGCCGCCCGCCAGCGCGATCATCATGCTCTCGGTCACCAGCTGCATCACCACCCGCCGGCGCGAGGCGCCCAGCGCCAGGCGCACCGCGATTTCCCGCTGCCGCGCGATGGCGCGAACCAGGAACAGTCCCGCGACGTTGGCGCAGGCGATCAGCAGGATCGTCACCACGACCAGGAAGAGCAGCGCACTGGCGCCCAGCACCGGGCCGCGGGCATCGGGATGCAGCCGCGAGCCGGACGCCGACATGATGCTGATGGTGCGGGACTGGCCTTGCAGGCTGGACCAGAGACGCGGGGCGTCACCGTGGAGCTGAGCGGCCACCGCTGCCGCCTGGGACTCGGCCTGAGCCAGGGTCGCCCCCGGGGCCAGGTGACCATACAGGAAGAGGCTGCGATTGCCCCGTTCCGTCATCAGGGCATTGCCGGGCTCCAGCAGGGCATCAGCGCTGATCGGGACCCAGCCATCAGAACCGAGTCCGCGGAAGACACTGGTAAAGCCACGCTTGGCCACCCCGATGATGGTGAACGGATGACCACCGAGTTCGACCGGCTGCCCCACGATGTCGGGTCGGCCGCCGAACCGCGACTGCCAGACCGGGTAACTCACGACCAGCACGGAAGCCCCGCCCGGCCGCTCCTCCTCGGGCAGGAAGCTCCGGCCGGTCTCGAGTGGAATGCCGAGGCCGCTGAAGTAGTCGCTGGTGACCAGCTCGACCACCGCCCGGCCGGCCTCGGCGCCGACCTTGAGACTGGTGGGCGCGAGCCCGATTCCGATCAGATGGTCGAATGCGGGGATTCCGGCCTTGAACGAGAGGAGGTCGGGATAACTCGAGGAGCCGTACCTCGTGCCGCTGTAGTCGCTGGTGTAGACCGCGGCTACCCGGTCAGGCTCGGCCACCGGGAGTGGCTTGAGCAACAGACCATTGACCACGGAAAACACGGTGGCGGTGCCGGCGACCCCGATGGCGACCGACCCGGCCGCCACCAGCGCGTAACCGGGGCTTCGAAGCACGGTGCGAAAGGCGTAACGGAGATCCTGCAGCATGCCGACCCGCCTCTCGCTGGAAAAAGTCTAGACTACCGTCACGCGTCGGCCCCCAGGCAGGGGTCCGAAGCCAGATTGAAACGCGGATGGCGGTTTTGAATGGGGCTAGGCAGCAACCTTGTCCTCGACCACTCGGCCGTCGAACAGGTGAATCGCGCGGTCGGCGTGCAGCGCATACCGCGGATCGTGGGTCACCATGCAGATGGTCGCACCACCGCGATGCAGCTCGCGGAGCAGTTCCATCACCGATTCGCCATTGCTGGAATCGAGGTTACCGGTTGGCTCGTCGGCCAGCAGGATCAGCGGCTGGCCGGCCACCGCGCGGGCCACCGCCACCCGCTGCTGCTGACCGCCGGACAGCTGCGCCGGGTAGTGCCGGATCCGGTGCGCCATCCCGACTCGCTCCAGCGCCTCCTGAACCCGCTTCTTTCGATCCGACGCCGGCAGCCCGCGGTAGGTCAGCGGCAGCTCGACGTTTTCGTAGACCGTCAGGTCGCCGATCAGGTTGAAGGCCTGAAAGATGAAGCCGATCTCGCGGTTCCTGATCCGGGCCCGTTCGCCAGGGGACAGCCCTTCGACCGGAGTGTTGTTGAGCAGGTAGCGCCCGGAGCTCGGCACATCCAGCAGGCCGAGGATCGAGAGCAGCGTCGTCTTGCCGCAGCCCGAGGGGCCCTCGATGGCGACGTACTCGCCCTTCTTGACGTCGAGATGGATGCCGGACAGGGCGTGCGTCTCCACTTCATCGGTGTAGAACACCTTGCGGAGATCGTCGAGCAGGATCAGGGATTCAGACATGGTTTGCGACACTCAAGTGAAGGGTCATTGGTCGTTGGTCGTGAGTCGTTGGTGTCGATCATCTGCCCGGCACGTGCTGCCCCGCTGCCCCCCTGCCCCCCTGCTACTTCAGTCTGACGCGATCCACCCCGTCATACCGTGACATGTCGCTGAGGATGACCACATCACCCGGCTGCAGTCCCCGGAGGATCTCGACCGCGTTCACCGAGGTCCGGCCCAGATCGGCCTTGACCCGGATGGCGGCCGTCCCGTCCTCGACCAGCTTGAACAGGCTGACCGAACTGTTGGCCTGGCCAAAGGCGGGGCGCCCCACATGCATCACTTCGCCCAGCCGCTCGACTTCGATCGTTCCATCGACACTCAGGTCGGGACGGGCGCCTTTGGGCAAGTCATCCGGCAACGCCACGTCCACCGTGACGGTGCCGTTGGTCGACGACGGGTCCATCCGCGCCACCTTGCCGTTGACCAGCCCGTTCCTGGTATCGACCACCGCCGGCTGGCCCAGGCTCAGGTCCCGGGCTTCGGTCTCGGGAATCCGCAGCACTGCCTTGAGCCGGCCGGGCTGCACCACCTTGGCCAGTTCGATCCCCGAGTTGGCCCACTGCCCGACCTGGAGCGGCAGTTCGGTCAGCACACCCTTGGCGCCGGCCCGCACCACCATGGCATCGACCTGGCGCTGCTGGAACGCGACGATGTCCTTGAGCCGGGCAACCTGGTCCTCCTGCACTTTGACCTGGCCCTGCATGTTGTCGGTGATGACCTTCAGGCGGTCCTGTTCGATCCGCAGCCGGGTGATGTATTCCGTCGCCCGGTCCTTGGACAATCCGGCGTCAGTGGTCGAGATCAGCCCCTCGGCCACCAACGCTGAATCGCCGGCGGCCTTGCGCAGCGCGTTGTTGTAATCAGTGCGGGTCGTGGCGACGACCCCTTCCTGATTCAGCTGCTGGGTTTCCAGCGAGGTCTTGATACTGACCAGTTCTGCCTGCGATTGAGTCAGCGAGCGTTCGGCCTCGAGCGCCCGGATCATGACATCCGGGTTGCTGAGCTCCATCAGCACCGTGTTGACCTCGACGGTTTGTCCGGCCTGGGCTTCGACCTTTTCCACCCGGCCGGGCGTCAGCGCGCTGATCCAGCGGATCTGTTCCGGCACCAGGGTGCCCGGACCGCGCACCTCCCGGGTCATGGGGCCCTTCCGTACCGTGTCCACCCAGAGCGCTGCCCGGTCGGTGGTCGGGGAGGCGGGCTTGAGCCGGCTCAAGCCCAGGGTCAGCAGGACAACAACAACACCGCCGGCGGTCCAGAGGATCGCCGGGCGGCGTGACTTCGGTTGGTTGCGCTGAATGTCCAAGGAGTTCCCCGGTATGACGGATCAGGATCTTCAACAGCTATATAAAAGGAAGAAGCGTGCCGACCGCTTCTGGGGAGTATCGGCTTAGATGGCAACGAGTTGCGAAATGGTTGCATAGGATGAAACGGAGCGCGGTGTTCGGTGGTGGGATCGGGGAGTCCCGGAAACGGACAGGACTACTGGGGGGGCGGGGGGCAGCGGGGCAGAAAAAACTGAGGTGCTGGATCCCGGGTGGCGTCACCCTCGCAGCGCGAGAGAGCCCGTGCCCCTTGGACCTTTGCAGAACCGTAGTTGGCTAGTGCGAACGCGTGATGAAGTGCAGTGGCGGTTTCTGCCCCCCTGTCCACTCTGCCCCCCTGCCCCGCCTAATTCAGCCAGCCGCACTTCCACTTGGCAGTCGGCGTGTAGGTGCAGTGGACCGGCAGCGGATCAGCGTACGAAAAGGTCAGCTCATAACCGTCTGGCCGGATCTCGTAGAGGATCGGGTGTCCGTCCACTTCCCGAGGCACCGAGGGCATGAAGTCGGGCGCCAGTTCCCCGATCATTCCCGGCGGCCCGTGCTTCACCTCGTAGAACTGGCCGATGGCGCTGATGATCGGAGCCGTGGCCCGGAATCCCGCGTCAGCCTTGGGGCCGACCCCCGGCTTCTGTTTACTGAGGACAAACCAGGCGCCACCGAGAATCACCAGAATGAGGAGCAGAGTCTTCATCGCAGTACTCCTAGCTGTAAACCCGGTACATCGGAAGAGGAGGCAGGGTGACCGGCCGCAATCTCATGGCAGGGCCGCCGCGCGACAAGCGGGGTATACTTTTCAGCGGCCCGGCACCGTTGCCATCCAGGCCCATTCACGACCTTTCCTCGACCGGTGAACTCATGGACCTCTGGCACCTCTCCCTGGCTCCCTTCGTCCTCCTCCTGGCCTGCGGCAAAGGCGCCGGGTCCGCCGATCCGGTCGCCGGCTTTCCTATTGTAGCGTCGAGCGGGGACACCCTCGGCTCCATTGAACTGGAGCAGAAGACCGGGTTCGTGGTTCTCCATCTCAAGGCTCATGATCTCCCCGCCGGACTGCACGGCATGCACCTCCATGCCAATGGGATCTGTACTCCACCCGACTTCAAGACCGCCGGCGGGCATTTCAATCCGCTGGGCAAACAGCACGGTCGGCTCAATCCTGCCGGCGCCCATGCCGGTGACCTGCCCAACCTCACCGTTTCCTCATCCGGTACCGCCAAGGCTGACCTGGTGTTGACCACGATTGCCCGGGCCGAACTGCTGGGCTCGGCCGGCGCGGCACTCGTCATTCATGCGAGTCCCGATGACGAGAAGACCGATCCCTCCGGCAATTCGGGCGACCGCATCGCCTGCGCGGTCCTCAAGCACTAGCCCCTGATGAGTGAGCTGCTGGCCGCCCGGACCCAGATGGGGCTCTCGCTGGGCTTCCACATCGTCTTTGCGGTGATCGGAATCGGCATGCCGGCGCTGATGGTCGTGGCCGAGCGGCGCTGGCTGCAGACCGGGGACAAGATCTACCTGGAGCTGGCCCGGCGCTGGAGCAAGGGCACCGCCATCCTGTTTGCGGTCGGCGCCGTCTCTGGCACGGTGCTTTCCTTCGAACTGGGCCTGCTCTGGCCCCGGTTCATGGAGCTGACCGGCCCGATGATCGGGATGCCTTTCTCACTGGAAGGCTTCGCCTTTTTCACCGAAGCCATCTTCCTCGGCATCTATCTGTACGGATGGGACAAGGTCTCTCCACGGGCCCATCTCTGGGCCGGCATCATGGTGGCGGTCAGTGGGGCGCTTTCAGGTTTGTTCGTCGTCCTGGCCAACGCGTGGATGAATGAACCGACCGGCTTCACCCTGGTGAATGGGCAGCTCACCAATATCCAACCGCTCCACGGCCTGCTGAGCCCGGCCGCACCCACCCAGGTCATCCACATGACCCTGGCTGCCTACGCGGCCACGGGTTTCGCGGTGGCCGGCGTCCACGCCATTCACCTGCTGGTATCGCCGGCCAATGCCTTCAGCCGCAGAGCGCTCAGGGTCGCCCTGCTGATTGGCGTTCCCGCCGCCCTGCTGCAACCAATCTCCGGAGACTTCAGTGCCCGGCATATCGCCGAGCACCAGCCGGCCAAGCTGGCGGCGGCCGAAGCGCTGTTCGAGACTCGCACCCATGCTCCCCTGACGCTGGGTGGCTGGCCGGATATGGCGGCCAGGAAGACCCACTTTGCCATCGAGATTCCGGAACTGCTTTCCTTCATGGCCTACCGCGATCCGGCCGCCGAGGTCCAGGGACTCGATCGGGTACCGAGGGCCGATTGGCCCAACGTGCCGGTGGTCCACCTGGCCTTCGATCTCATGGTTGGGCTCGGCAGCTACCTGGTATTGGTCGGACTCTGGGTAGGATTTCTGGCCGTCAAGCAGCACGAATTTGCCGTCGAGCGCCGGCTGCTGCAGGCGCTGGCACTGGCCACACCGATGGGGTTCCTGGCCATCGAGGCCGGATGGGTCGTGACCGAGGTCGGGCGCCAGCCGTGGATCGTCACCGGGGTGATGCGGACCGAAGCGGCGGTGACTCCGATGCCCGGACTGGGGTACACCCTGGCCAGCTTCACCGCGCTGTACATCCTGCTGGCCTTCGTGGTCTCCCGGCTGCTCTACGGCTTGATCGTGCAGACTCCGACCGATGACGAGTGGCACCGGCAGTACACCCCAACGGCGCGGATCCGTGCCTGAGGTGACCCTGGCCGATGGACTCGCCCTCGTCATTGTCGTGGCACTCAACGCCTATGTGCTGCTGGCCGGCGCGGACTATGGCGGCGGCGTCTGGGACCTCCTGGCCGGTGGCCCGCGCCGGGTCCGGCAGCGCGAGTTGATCGAGCATGCCATCGCGCCGGTCTGGGAGGCCAACCACGTCTGGCTCATCCTGGTCATCGTCCTGTTGTTCACCTGTTTCCCTGCCGCCTTCAGCCGGCTGGCCATCACCCTTCATGTGCCGCTGACCCTGCTGCTGTTCGGCATCGTGCTGCGCGGTTCCGCCTTTGTGTTCCGGAGCTATGGCAACATCGACGACCGGACCCAGCGGCGGTGGGGCCGGGTGTTTGCCATCGCCAGCACGGTCACCCCCCTGCTGCTCGGCATCTCGCTCGGTACCATTGCGACCGGCCGGGTGACCGGCGGCAGCGAGGGCGGCTACCACGCCGCGTATGTGGCCCCGTGGCTGGCGCCATTTCCACTGGCGTGCGGCGTGCTGGCGCTGGCGCTGTTCGCCTTTCTGGCCGCGGTCTATCTGACCGTCGAGGCCGACGGCGATGGGGAGGTCCAGGAAGACTTCCGGAAACGGGCGCTATGGGCCGGGGCGGCGCTGTTCGGGGCGGCGATGATCACCCTGATCGCCTCGGGCGATGCGCCCCGGATGCGCGAGGGGCTGCTCCAATCGACGCAGGCCATCGGGGTGCAACTCATGGTGGCGGCCGCGGCGATCACGGCGCTGCTGGCGCTCTGGTTCCGGCGGTGGCGGATCGCGCGGGTCGCGGCGGCGGGACAGGCCACCCTCATGCTGTGGGGCTGGGCGCTGGCGCAGTATCCGGATCTGCTGCCGGGCACCCTGTCGATCCGGCAGGCGGCTGCTCCCGCGGCCACCCTTGAGCTGGTGGCCGGCGCCCTGGCGCTCGGGGCGCTGGTCCTGTTCCCCTCGCTGGCATACCTGTTCCGGGTCTTCAAGCAGCGCTGACCGCCGGCCGTTGTGCCAGGTGGCTTCGAGCAACATCTTGGCAGTGGTCCGGCGGTCACCTGTGGCAGACTTCACCGCTGAGTCGTCCTGAGTTCAGGCCGTCCTTCCCGCACTACCTCTACAATCGAGATTCCGATGCTTCGCTACGCCCTCTGGCCGAAGGTAGCGCTGCCGGCACGTCGAGCCCGCAGGTGGCTGATCCCGTTGCTGGCCGCCGCGGCGTGCCAGCACTCCGGGCCGTTCCAGACCACCGCCCAGGACCCGACGGGTCCCCGCTCCAACGAACTGCCGCGCCAGGTCACCCTCAGCGGCTATCCTGATCTGACCCCGGCCCGCTCCGGCAGCGGGGCGGACTGGCTGTATACCTATACCGAGCCGGGCCGGCCCGGCATCATCAATTTCTGCATTGCGGGGATGCCGCTCGACGGCGGCGGCCGCACCCGGACCTATTGCGATGTCGCGCTGGGAAGATTCGGGCTGACCACGACCATTACCTGGCCCGCCGAATCGCCCGACGGAAGACTGGCCTACATCCGGTCTCGGGGGGTACCCAACAGCGGCCCGAGCTATTCCACCGCACTGATCCTGGGCAGCTTTGCTCCCCGCGATTCCGGCCGGATTCTGCGGAGTTTTCCTTATCGCTCGCCACAGGGGCTGGTCCGGAGTGCGACTCACATCGGCTGGCTCAACCACCATACGCTGTTGTTCGTGGCCACCGACATCATTCACCCCGGCTTCGCTTCGCAAGACACGGCCGAGGGGGGACTGCAGATCGAACGACTGGACGTCGACCAGCCGTCCGGAACCCCGGACGTGATGCCGGGCACCGCCTTTGCGTCGTCGGTCGAACCAATGGCCGACGGCAGCGGATTCTTTTTTACCCTGCTCGGTGATCCGCGAGTCTACCGGCGCAAGCTGGCCGGCGGGACCACCGATCCGGTGTACGACTTTGGCGGCCCGCTGCCGGCCAGAGATGTGCGGTTCGCTGATTCGGTGCTGTATGCCGTCGTCGGCGGGATCATCCAGACCATCACCGACACCACCGACACCACCGAAACCATCCAATGGGATTTCGGCGGCACCCTGATGCGGGTCGATCTGCGTTCCGGTCTGGCCGATTCCCTGGTGGTGCCCGGCCTGCTGGTCCGGCATCCAGCCCTGTCCGGCGATCATCATCGTCTGCTGGTCGAAACGGTCAGCCAAACCAAGGATCTGTGGCTGGTGGAGGCCCCGTGAAATCACTTTGTCTTGCTGCGGCCATCCTCGGCCTTGGGACGTCGACCGCCCTGGCCCAGACCGACGGTTCGATCAGTGGCGTGGTGCGTGAGGCCGGCGATTCTGCCCGGCTGGTGGCCGGAGCCCGAATCTCCGCCGACGGAGGCCGCATCATCGTGCTGACCAACGCCCAGGGCGGCTACCGGCTGCGAGGCTTGAACTCCGGGTGGCACACCGTGTCCGGCACCGCCATTGGCTACCGGCCGGTCCTGCGCGACAGCGTCCTGGTCCGCGACGGCCAGGACACTCCGCTCAACTTCGTCCTGTCGGCCGATCCAGTCGGCCTGGCGCCGATCGAAGTCATCGCCATCAGAGTCGACTCATTGCTCGACCCGCTGGCCCCGGCCGACGCCCAGCGATTCACCGGTGAGGACCTCCACCGGATGCCGGTCACGACCATCGACGAGGCGCTGGCACTCTCGGCCGGCGCGGTGGGCCAGAGTTACCGGGGCGGTCGTCTCGGCGAACAGGGCACCGTGGTGGATGGACTCGGGATCAAGAACCAGATCGATGCCTCAACCGGGGCCGCGGGACTTCGACTGCCGCCTGATATTCTCGCCGAGGGCTCGCTCATCACCAACGGGATTTCGGCCAGGTACGGCCAGGCGGTCTCCGCCCTGGTCGAGCTCGACACCCGGGACGGAACATCCCGCTGGCAAGCCCGCACCCGGTACGAAACCGACCGACCGCTGGGAGCGGGTGGTGACTACGGTCTCGACCGGGCGGTGGTGAGTGTTGAAGGCGGACTGGCCAAGGGGGTGACGGTACTCGGTGTCGCTGACCTGTCCGGCCGGCTCGATGCCGACCCGGTCAATGCACCCACCCCCGACAACCCTCACGACCCGCGCCATGACCAGCCCTGGCTGCTGCCGCACAACTCGGGTCAGCAGGTCGACCTGGCGGCCAAGCTCACCGCCTCGCTGGCCACCGGCATGACCCTGCGGCTGCTCGGGGTGCACTCCGGCGAAGAGCGACTGCTGTACGACCCGGCCTACAAGTACGACGCCGATCTCGGTCCGGCGCGGCGGGTGACCGCCAATCTGCTCACCGCCCACCTGCAGAAAAGCCTGCTGCGGTCTGGAATCCTGGCCGACCTGCGAGTGGGCTACTACGATCGCCAGTTCACCTACGGCACCGCCGATCAGGATCCCGACTACAGCTTCGGTGCATTTACCTCCAACCGCCTGCACATCCTGGGTGAAGACCTGGCCCGGCGGCAAGACACCGCCTCGGCCCGCGCGCCGATCAGCGGATACCTGGTGCCGTCACTCAGCGACCGCACCCCCTGGGGCGTGCCGGCGTTCTTCATGGCACGGGGATCGAATGGCACCCTGGGCTGGAATGAATTCCGGGAACTGCGGGGGCGACTGGATCTCAGTGTGGTGACGACCTCGAACAGCGAGCTGTTCGTCGGGGCCGAATACCAGGGGCAGAAGGTCCAGACCTTTCAGCGGGTGCAGGCCTGGCTCCCGGTCGGCGATTCAGTGCCGCCGGCCACCGCTGCCACCTTTCATCCGCACGCCGGCGCGCTGTACGCCGAATACCAGATCCGCGGCAGGGACCTGGGGCTCACCGCCGGTGTGCGCTACGATGAATTCCGCGGGCGCGAAGACCTGCCGGGCCAGGCGGCCACCACCAAGCGGGCGGTCAGTCCACGAGTGGCCCTCAGCACCGTGCTGCAGGGTGCCACGCTGGTGGCCAGCTACGGGCGGTTCCAGCAGGCCCCCGACTACCAGTACCTGATCGATGCCGCCTTTGACGACACGGTGCGTACCGGCCGGTTCAGGCGCGGCAATCCGGATCTCGGATTCGAGAGCTCGACCCAGTACGAATTGAGCGCCCGGATCCGGCCGAAGCCCGAGATTTCACTTCGGGTCAACGTCTACTACCGGCGGCTGCTGGGGCTGGTGGCATCCGTTCCGCTGGGCGTCCGCGTCGATTCGAGCCAGTTCGGCAATGAGGATTTCGGAACCATCAAGGGGGTCGAAGCAATCGTCGAGCGCAGCATGAAGAACCACTGGGCGGCGCGGGTGAGCTACACACTGCAGCAGGCGCAGGCCACCTCGACCTCCGCCTTTCTGCTGCGTCAGGCCTGGAGTGTCAATCCGGGGAACGGCGACACCATCAAGCCGGCCCGGGTGGAATTTCCGCTTGACTACGACCGGAGCCGGGGGCTGGTCGCCATGGTATCGGCGGAATCACCCGCCAACCTCGGCCCGAGGCTGGGTGGCCTGCGGCCATTCGGCGGGTTGCAGGGCACGGTGATTGTCCAGGTCAGCAGCGGGCTGCCGTTTTCCAAGGTTGCTCCTGGCACCGACTCGCTGATCGGGCTGCCGAACGACTACCGGCTCCCCGGCACCCAGACCGTCGACCTGCTGCTGCGGAAGGTCATCACCTTCGGATCAGCACGCGGCGGGATCTATCTCGATGTCCGCAATCTGCTCAACCACCGCAATACCGTCGCAATCCGCCGCGATACCGGCATGCCGGAAGCGCTGCCGTCCACAGTGCAGCAGATGGCCGAGGCGGCCTACACCGCCCATCCCGAATCGATCCCGTATGAATCGACCCGCTATCGGAGCTGGGCGGATCTCAACCATGACGGCTACCTGGAGGGGCGCAACGAACTGTTTCCCCTCTACCTGGCGGCGGCCCAGGACTACACCCAGCCACTGTTTGCCTTCGGCCCGCCCCGGCTGATCCGAATGGGGGTGGAGTTCGAATTCTGACCCCGGGCGAATGGTGTGCGGACCTCGTCTCCGGCGACGTCTCATGGTTCGGTCGGCGGGGCACAACGGCCCTGGCGCGATCCGTATCCGAACACCGGACACCTGAGGAATTCATGCGCATCACCCTGATCATGCTCGGCTGTACGCTGGTGGCAGCGGTTCCATTGTCCGCGCAGGCGATGGGCGGCGCCGCCGGGGCCGGGGCCGGCGCCCCGTCCATGTCGATGGCCAAGCCGCCGATGCTCAATTCCACGAAGGTCCGCTACTACCCCCAAGCCAGGCTGGACGCCGAGGCCAAGGTCAGCCTCAAGTTCATCGTGGGCACCGACGGCCACCCTGAGGCCAATTCGATCGAAGTCACCAAGGTGTCCGACTCGGCATTTGTGGAGGCGGCCAGAATGACCGTCATGGCGCAGGAATGGCGGCCGGCCAACGAGCGCGGCAAGACCATGCGGGCCAACGCCACCAGTGAAATCCGGTTCAAGCCCGGCAAGATGTCCTGCGACGTGGTGCTCAACCCAGCCAGCGGCGCCATCTGCGTGGATTCGCTGAAGAAGAGCTAGGGATCTGGAGTCGAGAGCCCGTTCAACCCGCTTTCGACTGGAGACTCGAGCGTCGAAGCCGCCCGAGTCTCCACATTCCACGCCGCCCGGCGTCCTGCCGAGCGGTGCGGATGCGTTGGCGCCGATCCCGCTTGACGACCCTCGGGCCAGCCGCAGTTGATCGTGTCCGTATCCTACCCTGTCTACCTCAGGTCCATCTCGTCACCGGCTTCGAGCAGGCTCGACAGCTCGAACAGCGGCGCGCCCCATTCGGTCGCCGCACGCAGGACCACGACCCGTTCCAGCCCGGGAGCAAAGGCGTAGGCGTCCAGGTGATGCACCCGCCCCAGGTGTTTCTTCGCATCCGCGATCACTTTCGTGAAGTATCGCTTCTGCTCATTTGACCCCTGGTTCTCGACCAGCGTCTTCACCAGGGTCAGGTCCTCGGTCGTCAGCGGTGCGGCGTTCACGACCACCACCGCAGCCTGAAGCGTGCCGGCCAGCTTGAGGAACAGCTCGACGTCCTCGGGGGCAAACGCGACCACCGTGACACGCGGCAGGGAGTCCCCGAGCTCGAGAATGCCATCGTCTGCGGGGATTGACCGTGCCTTCGCCCATTGTCCGATAACTTCGACCATCGATTCAAGGTCATTGAGCGCCATTGATTCCTCCCAGCATGACTGAGTCGGTACGCCGCTCGCGGCCGGCCAGCAATTCCCTCGCCCGCCGCGCGAGAATCCTTTGGCCCGGACGGTTCAACCTGCGCGGGTGGCAGCGGGCATGAGGCACAGCCACCGCCAGCGCGAGAATCCCATGCGCTACCACTCGTCATCAGCCATTGCAATCGGCGGACCTACCTGGCCAGCATCCGCGCGATCGGCTTGATGAACATGGCCAGGATGACCGCCGCGATCAGTGCAGCCGCCGCCACCAGCGCAAACAGGGTTGCCAGCGAATACTTGTCATAGACACTGGCCACCTGGCCGCCGAGGTAGGTGCCCACCGCGATCGACATCAGGAACACCCCCATCATCATCCCTCCGACCCGGGCCGGCGCCAGTCTGGTCGTGGCGCTGAGCCCGACCGGGCTGAGACAGAGTTCTCCCATGACATGCAGCAGGAAGGTCAGGCAGAGCCAGAGTGGGCTGGCACGGCCACCGGCGGCGGCGGGAATGATCAGCACGGCGAAGCCCGCCGCTACCAGCACCAGGCCGATGGTGAACTTGGTCGGCGTCGAGGGCTCACGCGGTCCCAGCTTGAGCCAGAGCAGGCCGAACACCGGCGCCAGGGTAATCACGAACAGCGCCGGGACCGACTGGAACCAGCTGGAGGGAAAGGCCATGCCGAACAGCGAGCTGTCGGTGTTGCGCTGCGCGAACAGGCTCAGGGTCGAGCCGGCCTGCTCGTACAGCGCCCAGAACATGCAGGAGGCGAGGAACAGGATCAGCACCACCACCAACCGGGTCCGCTCTTCCCTGGTCCAGCTGCGATCGAGCAGCAGCCGCCCAAAGATGAACACCACCGCGGCCAGCAGCAGCACGCCGAACCCCTTGCTCACCAGCACCGGTGTCAGGACGATCCGCCCGGTGGAGTTGAGCACCCAGAGCAGCCCGATCGTGGCGGTTGTGAACGCCAGGCCAATCCCCAGCTGGAGATTGCGGCTGCCCCGCGCTTCAGCCGAGGTGATTTCGACCGGCTCGAGGCCGGTCTCCCCGAGATATTTCCAGCCCATCATGTACTGGATAATGCCGACGAACATGCCGACCGCAGCCAGCCCGAATCCCCAGTGCCAGGCGTGCTCAGGCTGCAGCCCCATCCGGGTGAGGATGCCGCGAAAACTCTCGCTCTGGCCCAGCCACCCGGTGAAGAACGGCGACAGGAAGGCGCCGAGGTTGATGCCCATGTAATAGATGGAAAAGCCGGCGTCGCGGCGGGTGTCATCGGCGCGGTACAGCTGGCCCACCATGGTGCTGACGTTGGGCTTGAGCAGACCGGTGCCGAGGACCACCAGCGCCAGGCCAACGTAGAAACCGGTCAGGGTAGGTATGGCCAGCGCGATATGTCCGAACATGATGACCACCGCGCCGTACAGGGCCGCCCGCCGCTGCCCGAAGAAGTGGTCGGCCAGCCAGCCGCCCGGCACCGACATCAAGTAGACCAGCGAGGTGTACGCGCCATAGATGATGCCGGCCTTGGCGGTGTCGAATCCCAGCCCGCCGTTGGCCAGCTGCGCAGTCATGAACAGGATCAGCAGGGCCCGCATGCCGTAGTAGCTGAACCGCTCCCAGAACTCGGTGAAGAACAGCACCGAGAGCCCGCGCGGATGGCCAAAGAATGCCGTGTCGAACGAGGAATTGGTATTCAATCAAGGCTCCGATGATTCGAGCAGACAGGACAGCCGTGGCCGGCTCCCAGGTTCTCTACTCAGTATTTCCCGCTCACTGCCGACCGCTTACCGCTCACCATCTATTTCCCCATCTTCTTCTTGAGGAAGGCCAGCTGGGCCTCGGCCGCCGCTTCATGCGCCACACGGTCCAGCCGCTGCTTCAGGTAGGGATCATCAGGCGTACGCGCAGGCTCAGCGGTCTGGTTCACGGTGGCATCCACCGGAGTGCCGGATTGCGCCGCCAGCTCGGCCGATTCCTGCTCGGCCAATGCCAGCTCATCCCGCTCCAGTGCCACCCGGCGCTCCAGCAGTGTCAGGCGTTCACGGTGCCGGGCCGCAAAACGTTCCGCCACCGCGATCGTTTCCCGGTCGGAAATCTCGGCCGCCAGCCGGCCACGGCGCGCAGTGTCCTCGAGCTGACGCCGTTCCTCGGCCAGCCGCCGCTCGCTGGTCTGCAGCGATTCCCGGATCGAGGCGGTCGTCGCTCTGGCTTCGGCCTGGGCAGCGGAGAGCCGGGCACGGCCATCACGGTCGCGCTGGGTCATGGGTTGATGGTCCGGGTCGGCTGGGGGTCAACGAAGCAGCAGCGGCGAATGGTAGGACAGGGGCCGAGGAGGGTCAAGCACGGGCAGGCAACGTGGTGATAGATTGCGAGATGCCGACGATCAAACTGAGGGCCTCCGGGCTGTTGCTTCTGCTGTTGCTCACCGCCTGCGGCGGCCGCGGAGGCAACCCCGCCTGCGGTCTGGCCAGCGTCGCCGGGGCCAACCTGCTGCTGGGCGCCTTTTCGACCCCGAACATCACCTTGAGCGCGCCACCGCGCCGAGTCCCGGTCACGCTGCAGGTTCGAGTGGTGGCGGGGCCGCTGTATCACGCCACGGTCACCCGGACCGATTCACTGCTCGAGGTCACCGTGCCCTCTGACAGCGCCAGAAACCTGGCGCCGGGTTCAGGGGTCCTGATCCAGGATACCACCGGCCGCACCCGGGGCGTGGTGCTGTTCGACGCACCGCCGGTGGCGCGAGCACCGGTCATCGGCACGGTCGTCGTCGGCAGTCACCGGGTGCCACTGGTCGGCATCACCGCCGACCCGGACCAGTTTGCCGACGCCCGCTGCCCACTCTTCCCGGACTCCACTGGTTCATGAGCGCACCGGTCATCGGCGTCACCGGAGTGGCTCGCGTGGTCGACGGCAGCGAGCGCACCGGAGTCAACTCGTCCTATGTGGCCTCGGTGCTGCGGGCCGGCGGATTGCCGTTGATTCTGTCGCCCCTGATTCCGCTGGACATGGTGGCCTCCGCCACCGACAAACTGGACGGTGTACTGCTGACTGGTGGCGAGGATGTCTCTCCAGACACGTATGGCGCCGCACCCCATCCGGCGCTCGGGATCGTGGATCCACGACGAGACGCCCTGGAACTGGCGGTGATCCGGGCCGCCCACACGCGCAGCATTCCACTCCTCGGCATCTGCCGCGGAATCCAGGTGCTCAACATCGCGCTGGGCGGCACGCTGTGGCAGGACTTGCCCGGCGAACGGCCCCAGTCGCTGCCGCACAACCAGGCCTCGGGCCGCACCGCGAGGACCCACCCGGTCACGGTGGTGGCGGGAAGCCGGCTGGCGTCGGCCGTTGGCGAGGGCCGGCTGGAGGTCAACAGCTTTCATCACCAGGCCATTCGGGATCTGGCGCCATCACTGATCGCGACGGCAACGGCGCTGGACGGCCTGGTGGAGGGAGTGGAAACCGCTGATGGTGGCTGGCTGCTGGCGGTGCAGTGGCACCCGGAGGAATTCTTCGCCGAACCGTCGGCGCCGGATCACGGGCTGTTCAAGGCACTGGTGGTGGCTGCGCGCCACGGCCCCGGGATCAGTGCAACAGCCCGGCGGGAAAGAGCAGGCGGCCGCTCAGCTCGTTGAGGGCCAGCCGGATATCGTCGAACCGTCCGGCCGCCGCCCGGAAGATGCCGTCCAGGTGGTAGTGATCGGCCAGCACATGGTCCGATGCCAGCGCAAAGCCGCGCCGGCCCAGGGCCTGGTAGTATGAGACGTCGGGGCCACCGTTCCTGATCCTGCGGGCCGCGATGTACTCGGGAAAGAGTCCCGACAGCCAGAGCGCGAAGTTGCCCAGGTGGGCCATGACGCGGAACCGGCGCTCGCCGTCGGTGGACTCCAGGTCAGCCACGATGTCAATCAGGTAGCGATGATGGTGATCGTCGTTCCAGTCGATCCGGTTGGCCCGGTCGCGGCGGCCGAACTCCATCAGCAGCGCCGCCAGGTAATCGGCCAGGTCCCGATCGTCGACGGTGGCCCGCTGCAGCAGGTGCCGCACCACGACGTAGTAGAACAACGCCGGTGACGGCATCATCAGGCTTCTCACTTCGAGCAGCCGGTCGAACAGCGCGGGATCGTCGAGCAGCGGGTCGGGGCCCTCCGCCCGCAGCTGGGCCTCCAGATCCGCCAGCCGCAGGGCCGATCCACGACCCAGCAGGGTCATTACCAGCCGCAGGTCCTGGGCATCCAGCTGACCACGGGTATTTGCGAGGATCATGACGCCGTCACCCCCACTGAATGTGGTGCAAACGCTTCTGAAGGAGATTACGGCGCCGCCGCTGCCCCCTTCCGCGATTATCGCCAGCCTGGTCAAATCACTGAACGCAAGCTTCGGGCCCCGCGCCATCGCGGTCGGCGTCATCCAGCCCGCCAGTGGACAGCTGGAAATCGCCCATCTCAGTGGCGTTGCCACCCATGCGGCGCTGGAATCGTTGCTGGCCTGGGCCGAGTCGCCGGAGGCGGGCCGAAAATCTCCCCTCACGGTCGGTACCCCGATCAAGGTCGGAAGCTTCATCGTCGGGGCGGTAGCACTCGAGGGGATCGATCGCCAATTCGACCCGGTGTTGTTCGACACGCTGGTGGGACTGGCGGGGTTTGCTCTCGACACTGGCAACCAGCTGCGCCGGCTCGAGGGCGCCCGGCTGTCGTGGGTGGCCATGGCGGACGCGGTGCCGGTGGCACTCTGCCTTATCGACGCCCAGGGCCGGGTCGAGCGGGCCAATCGCGCCTTTGCCGAGTTGCTCGGTGTCGAACTCATCGCCGTCATTGGTCGTCAGTGGCC
>JBDTTF010000102.1:0-3557 GCA_039930765.1 Gemmatimonadota bacterium
GTGACCTACACCGTGAAGCACCACTGCGTCGAAGGATGGACCGCCATTGCCACCTGGACCGGCGTACCGCTCTCGACGGTGGCGGCGCTGGTCGAGCCACTTCCCGCTGCCCGCTACCTTCGCTTCGATTCATTCGATCAGAATTATTTCAACGGCTGGGACATGCCGAGTGCCATGCATCCGCAGACCCTGCTGGCCTATGGATATAATGACCGGCCGCTGATGCCCGATCACGGCGCACCGGTCAGGCTCTACTCGCCCCTCAAGCTGGGATACAAGCTGACCAAGTATCTGAGCGGTATCACCTTTACCTCCAACCGCCCCGGGGGGTACTGGGAAGATCAGGGATATCCCTGGTTTGGCGGGGTGTAAGCCGCCGACTGCGCACTCTCCGGCTCCACTCCGCGTAGTTCCGGTTATCGGCCTTGCGATTGATTGACCATTGTTGTCCCTCATGGGCATCAATGTGGCACTGGAACAGCTGGCCACGGATCTGGTTGACGCGGCATACACCGTGCACCGACAGCTCGGGCCGGGGTTGCTCGAGTCGGTGTATCAGGCGTGTCTGGTGTATGAACTCAAGAAGCGGGGGCATGCGGTACGGGAGCAAGCCATGCTGCCGGTATACTACGATGGCCTCTACCTCGAGATCGGATTTCGCCCCGATATCATCCTGTCGGAGCGGATCATAATCGAAAATAAAGTCGCGCTCTCCATTCACCCTGTCCACATTGCCCAGCTGCTCACTTATCTTCGGTTATCCGGCCTCAAGCTTGGATTCCTGATCAACTGGAATTCCCCACGGCTCAAGGACGGGATCAGACGGGTTGTCAACCGGCTCGAGGAATAGATAGGAGAACTGCGGGTGCGCGAAGCCGCAAAGACGCAGAGGCGCTAAGTACTCCGATCTGTCACCGGGTTCTTTGCGTCTTTCTGTCTTCGCGGCTTGGCGACAGGCTCTTCAAGAGGATTTTGAGCCGCCAGGCCATTCTGAAGGGATTATACGCGTGCGCCTTGCATGGACTTCGATGCTGCTTCTCGCACTCCCGCTTCGCGCCCAGCAGCACCGCCTCGGCACTGCCTCGTTTCCCAACTCCGGCGCCGCGGCCGCCCAGCCCGACTTCAACCGCGGCCTCCTGCTCCTCCACAGCTTCGAGTACGAGCAGGCCGCCCAGGCGTTCCAGGCCGCCGAGCAAATCGATCCCGCCTTTGCCATGGCCTACTGGGGCGAGGCGATGACCTACACCCACCCCGTCTGGAACGAGCAGGACACCTCGGCGGCCCGGGCGGTGCTGCGGAAGTTCGCGGCCACAGCCAAGGCGCGGGCCGCTCGGACCCCGACCGCCCGGGAACGGGACTGGCTGGGCACGGTCGAGGTGTGGTATGGCGAGGGGTCGAAGCCGCATCGCGATACGCTTTACCAGCGAGCGGTGGAACGGCTGGCCTCCCGGTATCCGACCGACGATGAAGCCAAGGCGTTCAATGCCCTGGCGCTGCTGGGGCTCAACCAGGGCATTCGCGAACCGAGGGCCTATGCGCGTGCGGGACTGATTGCGCTCGACCTGTTCCGGCGCCATCCCGATCACCCCGGCGCGGCGCACTACGTCATTCACGCCTACGATGACCCGGCTCATGCCAGGATCGCGTTGCCTGCGGCCCGAGCCTACTCGAAGATCGCGCCCGGCGCGGCCCACGCCCAGCACATGACGACTCACATCTTCCTGGCACTGGGAATGTGGCCCGAGGTGGTGGCGCAGAATATCATCGCCGCGGGGCCCGATACCGCGCACTGGCAGGCCGGACACTATACCGACTGGCTGGGGTACGCGTACCTGCAGCAACAGGATACGGTGCGGGCGGGAGCCCTGGTCCGCAGTCTGCACGATCACCTGACCAGCAGCAGTTCCGCCAACCGGCGCGCCGCGTTCTCGACCATGATCGGCGAGTATGTCATCAACAGCGAACGGTGGGATGATCCGGCGCTGGACTGGCCGCTGGATGAGACCGGCTTCTACTGGCTGGCCAGGGCGGGGCGGCGCTACACCCAGGGTATTGCCGCGGTTCACCGGCGCGATCTGGCCGCCGCCGCTCGCTGGCAGTCCGAACTCGGGACGCTGGTCGATTCGATACCGGCCGATCTCGGCGCCGGTCTCGATCGGGCCCAGGCCGGGGTGATGCAGTTGCAACTCGATGCCCTGACCGCTCGTAGCAGGGGGGACACCGCAGGCGCAATCCTCACCCTGACGCGGGCGGCCAAGGTGGAAGACTCTCTTCCGGTCGAATTCGGTCCCCCCACGATCATGAAGCCGTCCCACGAACTGCTCGGCCAGCTGCTGCTTGAGGCAGGGCAGTATGGCGCCGCGGTGGAGAGTTTCAACCTCAGCCTCAAGCAGGCCCCGGGGCGCAGGCTGTCACAGCGCGGACTGGACCAGGCCAGCCGACGGATGCAGCGATCGCCATGAGTCGCGGCGCCTGCTTCCGAATTCCGCTCCTGATCACCGCGCTCGTCACCCTGTCCATTCACTCGGCCCGCGCCCAATCAATCCAGTCAGCGGTCAGCGATTCCGCAACCGGTCGCCCCGTGGCCGGCGGGATCATTCAGCTGATCGGGCCGCATGATTCGGTCTATGCCACCGCCACGACCTCGGAGCGCGGCTCCTTCGCGCTGCCGGTGGTGCCTCCCGGTCCCTATCGCATCAAGGTCCTCCGGATCGGCGCCAGGGCGTGGACCTCTCCGACGGTCACGCTCTCCGCTGGTCAGCAAACCCTTCGGCCGCTTTCCGTTGCCAGTGAACCGGTGATGCTGGCTGAAATCGTGGTCACCACCTCGGCGGCCTGCCGCTCGAACCTTGGCACCGACAGCGACGTGGCCACACTCTGGGAAGAGGCCCGCAAGGCGCTCAAGCTGGCGGAGGGCACGGTGGCGGACCGGCGCTTCGACTACCGGATGACGGTCGTCACCCGCCACAGCGACCCCACCCGACAGATGACCACCGAACAGCGCCTGGGCCGGCTTGGCACCGGGGCCTGGCCAATCCTTTCGGCCCCAGCCGATAACCTGGCTGCGCATGGCTATGTCCAGCCGGCCGATTCGGTCCGCGGTCCGCGCTACTACGGTCCCGATGCCAACGTTTTCTTTTCCGACGCCTTCATGCGGACTCACTGCTTCCGGGCCGTAGCACCTCCGAAGAAGCAGCCCGGCCTGATCGGGGTTGGCTTCGAGCCGCAGCTGTCGCACACCCTGCCCGACATCAAGGGGGTGATGTGGCTCGATCGTCAAACCGCCGAGCTGCAGCGCATTGAATTCGAGTACACCGGACTCTGGCGCTGGGTGCCGCCGAGGATCACCGGTGGCGAGCTGAAATTCGTCCGGCTCGAGTCTGGTGCCTGGATCATTACGGGATGGCGGATGACGGCCCCGATTGCCGCGGTCGAGCCGCTACGACTGGGGAGTCAGCCGGATGAATCGGTCTTTCCCTACTTTGGCAACAAGCGGGTGAAACTGGGTGGATTTCTCGAAGAGGAAGGACAGGTCGAGGAGGTGCGGGCCCAGGATA
>JBDTTF010000103.1:0-4459 GCA_039930765.1 Gemmatimonadota bacterium
TCGCGTGCAGGTGTATCTACCTATCTCCTATCTGCCATCTCCCATCTCCTGCAGTTTAGTACCCCGTATTCTGGGTAATCCCCGGCGCCACATCGATCTCACGCTGCGGAATCGGGAACACCTCACGAAACGCGGGGATGCCGAGCACCGTGAGGGCCTGACCGCTGCGCACCAGGTCGGGGAAGCGATCCCCTTCCATGGCGAGTTCCAGCCGGCGTTCATGATCGATGGCGGCAAGCACATCCTGCTGGGTCGTTACGTCGGTACCCAGCACGTGAGCCGGCAAGCCCGCCCGGGCGCGGACCAGATTGTACTGGTCGATGGCGGGTTGCAGCAGACCCTGCTGGGCCAGCGCCTCCGCCTTGATCAGCAGCACCTCGGCGAACCGGACGACATGAATGTCTTCGGCGCCGGCTGAGGTGGTCCATTTCTTCCCGTACACCGGATCTTCATCCACTCCGATTGACCACTTGAATCGGGCGTCTGCGGTATCGTAGGCGGCCACCAGATCGGCACTGGGCTGCGCTTCGTGACGACCACCGAACGAACTCGAAAGGTAGTAGTAGCCGAAGTCGTTGTAATCGACCGCGGTGAAGGTGACCTTGAAGATGTCCTCTCGTGTATCGATGCCTTCGGGGTCGAAGAGATCGCGGTAGTTGGGGGTCAGCGAATAGCCGAGTCCGATGACCAGGTCAGCCTCGCTGTTGGCCAGGGCCCACTGCTGCCGGTAGAGATAGACCCGGGCCAGCAGCGCTTCGGCCGCACCCTTGGTGGCGTGATTGGTGGGGCCGTCGTTGGTCATCATGGTATCGGCGTCGGTCAGGTCGAGCAGGATCTGGGTATAGATCGCCGCGGTATCCGCCGTGGTGATCTCCGAGGCCTCCTGCAGGTTCGCCGCCGGAACCAACGGCATCGGTACCGCGCCCCATACCCTGGTCAGATCGTGCAGGCACAGCGCCCGGATGAAGTGGGCCTCCCCCAGGATCTGGCTCTTCTCCGCCGCCTCCAGATCGGCGATGGCCGGCACCTTCTGCAGGATGTTGTTGGCCCGGTTGATGGTGGCGTAAATCGCGATCCAGTTAGCCGTCACGGTGCTGTTGTCAGCCTTGAACTGGTGCCTGGCGGCATCGGCAAAGTCGTTGTAGGTACCAGCCGCATCGGCATTGTCGGCGTACATGTCGTTGAAGAAGACGTAGTCCCCGCCATAGAAGCTCAGGCTCTGCAGCCCGTCATAGACGCCGGCCAGCGCCGTCCTGGCGCTGGCGGCATCGACGATGGCCTGGTCGGTCGGGACCTGGTTGATCGGGTTGGTTTCCAGCAGGTCATGGCAGCCGGCCAGGGCCACGACCAGGCCGAGGGTCGGAATCAGGGCAATCCGCATGGCGGAGGGTCTCCGGAAAAAACGGGCAATGAATGAGCGCATGGTTACCACCCCGCCTGAACGCCGAACGAGAACGTCCGGGCGATCGGATAGGCGTAAAAGTCGGTGCCGATGGCGACGTTGCTGCCGTTGCCGGTGCTGTTCACGTCAGGATTGTAGCCGGTGTACTTGGACACCGTAAAGAGGTTGTGACCCGACACATACAGCCGGGCATCGTGGAACCCGGTCGCCTTCATCCAGGACAGCGGCAGGGTCCAGCCCAGGGTCAGGTCCTGGAGCCGGAAGTAGGAGCCGTCCTCGATGAAGCGACTGGACTCCAGCTCCGCGCCGGATGTCCCGTCGTAACTGGCTCGCGGCACATCGGTCACGTCACCGGGATTCTGCCAGCGGGCCAGCTGATCGGAGAACTGGTTATCGGTGTAATAGCCGCCATTGCCGCTATAGATCCGCATCGAGTTCAGGACCTTGGCGCCCTGGCTGAACTCGAAGAAGGCCTTGAAGTCGAGCCGTCCATAGGTGATGCCGGCAGTCAAGCCGCCGGTGAAATTCGGGTACGGGCTGCCGATGAACTTGCGGTCCGCGGTGGTCAAGTCAGCCTCGGTGACATGCGCGCCCGCGGCGTTCTCGAACAGGGCGTCGCCGGTGGCCGGATCGACCCCGACGAACTTGTAACCGTAGAACTCGCCGATTGGGTGGCCGACCTCGACTCGGTTAAGGTCACCTTCGCCAAACGGCTGGTTCTGGAATAGGCTGGTCACCCGGTTCTTGTTGAATGCCACGTTGAGTGCCAGGTTCGCACCGAAACCCGTCGGCATTGCCGGCCGGATGATGTCCCCGGTGAACACCAGCTCGAGGCCCTTGTTGAGCACCCCGCCGACGTTGCTGTAGACGCTGGTATAGCCGCTGGTGGATGGAATCGGCCGGTTGACCAGCAGGTCCGTCGTGGTCTTGCGGTAGTAGTCGGCGGTCATGGTAGCCCGGCCCTGCCAGAGGCTCAGGTCCACGCCCACGTCGAATTCCTTGGTGTGCTCCCAGCCCAGTGATGCGTTGCCCAGGTTGCACGGTGCAATGCCTCGCGTGGTGCCGTAGTTGGCGCTGCAATAGGTCGGCTTGGAGGCGTAGTTGGAAATCGACTGATTGCCGGCCAGGCCGTAGCTGGCCCGGAGTTTCAGGTTGTCGAGCCTGGCACTCCGGAAGAAGGGTTCCTCGCTCAGCAGCCAGGCCGCCGAGATGCCGGGGAAGGTGCCCCAGCGATTGCCGCTGCCGAACCGGGACGAGGCATCGGTCCGGATGCTGCCGCTTACCGAGTACTTGCCATCGAGCGTGTAGTTGGCCCGGCCGAAGACGGAGACCAGGTTGTTCTGGTACTGGTTGCCGCCGTAGACGGTGATGATGGTGGCATTGTCCACCTGGGTGAACAGCGGCCCCAGCCCTTCACCACGGACGAAGTTGAGCTCGCCCCGGCCTTCTTCGAGGCTGGTACCGGCCGTGAGGCCGAGCACGTTCCGGCCCCAGGTCTTGTCGAAGTTGAGGTAGTTGTCGAACACATAGACGTTGAGCGTCGAATACCCGCTCTTGGCCACGCCGCCAGCGCTGGCGGCGTAGGAGCCGGCCACCAGGGCGGACTCGTACTGGGTCTCGCGCAGGTTGGTCATGTCGACACCGACCCGCGAGGTGAATGCAAGACTCGGCAGGACCTGCCAGCGGGCCTCGACGTTGCCCAGGACGCGCAGGGTCCGGGCCCGGGTGGTGTTGAGGTTGGCGATGGCCACCGGGTTGTCGTAGTTGAGTCCGTCGTCCGGCGTGTTGTAGCTGCCGTCGGCGAGCCGGGCCGGAGTCAGCGGTGATTCACCGACTGCGTTGGTGATCACGCCGTCCAGGGTGTTGTCGCCCTCGACCCGGTGGTTGTTCTCTCCGGACACCGCCAGGGACGTCTTGAACGTCAGCCGGTTGCTGGCGCTGAAGTCGAGATTGATCCGGGACGAAATGCGCTGGTAGTCCGACCCGATCACGATGCCCTGCTGGCCGAAATAGTCACCGCTGGCCCGGAACCGCACATTGTCAGAGCCCCCGTTGATGGCCAGCTGCATGTTGCCGATCGGGGCGTGACGGAGCACCTCATCCTGCCAATCGGTGCTGACCGCGTCGTCGACACCTGGGGTGCCGAAGTAATCGGCGTCGTACCCGTCATTGAGGGCTGCCTCGTTCATGAATTCGAGGTATTGCTTGGCGTTCATCAGCGGCAGCCGCTTGGACGCGCCCTGAGTACCGATGTAGGAGTCGAAGGTGACTTCGGTCTTGCCGGCCTTGCCGCGCTTGGTCGTGATGATCACCACCCCGTTGGCGCCGCGTGAGCCGTAGATCGCGGTGGCGGCGGCGTCCTTCAGGACGTCGATGGTCTCGATATCACCCGGGCTGATCCCGGTGACCCCGTTGATCCCCTGGCCCCCCAGGCCGAGCTGCGAGATGTCGGAGGAGTTCATCGGCACCCCGTCGATCACGAACAGCGGCTGGGAATTGGCGGTGAGTGACGCCACACCGCGGATCCGGACCGAGATGGCGTTACCGGGGTTGCCGGCATTCTGGTCGATTTCGACGCCGGCCATCTTGCCCTTGAGCGCGGCATCGAGCCCCGCCGTCGGTTGACTATGGATCTGGTCGCCGGACACGGAACTGATGGCGGTGGTCAGGCTGCCACGATTCTGATTGCCATAGCCGGTGGCCACGATCTCATCGAGCTCGATGGGCCGGCTCCGGAGCGAAAAGTCTGCGGTGGCCGCCTGGCCATCGGTGACCAGCACCCCGCGCTGCACCGCGGCATACCCGATGGCCCGGATCTGCACCGTCTGGCTGCCGGCCGGCACATCCGCAATGGTATAGTGACCATCCACAGCCGAGGTGGCGTTCAGCCTGGTGCCGGAGACGACGATGACCGCCCCCGCTACCGCGGCGCCGGTCCCCGAGTCGGATACGGTACCACTGATCGAACCCTGGGCGCTGGCACTTCGCGCGCCGCCCAGCAACAGGGCGAATGCGAAGAGTGAGCCAGACACCATCCATGACCGCCAATGTTTCACG
>JBDTTF010000104.1:0-31001 GCA_039930765.1 Gemmatimonadota bacterium
TTCGGAAGCGCTGAGTACTGAGAAGTGGGCTCCGCGTTCCGCGGTTTACGGCGCAGGCACAGGGTTCCGCGGCTGGGCCGCAGGTGAACGCAGAGTAACGCAGGTGAAAAGGTCACGGCGCACGGGCTGGGTTTCGTGCCGAGCAAAAGGTCCGGGTTTCGCGTTCCGCGGTTTACGGCGCATGCACAGGGTTCCGCGGCTGGGCCGCAGGTGAACGCAGACCAACGCAGTGGATCAGTCGGTAAGAGAACTCATGGCTCCAAAAACCAGGCGCCCGCCCCGAATACTCGGGACGGGCGCTGGTGTTTTCGGCCGAGACTACTTGCTGGTCTTCTTGAGCTCCACCCGGCGGTTCCTGGCCCGGCCGTCCACCGACTTGTTGTCGGCGATCGGGGCATCGGGACCGTAACCCCTGGTGGTCAACCGGCTGACTGCGACCCCCTTGCTGACCAGGTACGCCTTGACCGCCTCGGCCCGGGCTTTCGACAGGCGCACGTTGGTGGTGCGCGAGCCGGTGTTGTCGGTGTGTCCGCCAACTTCAATGGTCAGCTTCGGATATTCAGTCAGGCCGGCGGCCACCCGGTCCAGCACTTCGGACGAGGAGGGAGTCAGCGCGGCCTTGCCGGTTTCAAAGGTGACGCCTTCGAGGACCAGCGCCTTCTGGCCGGTCTCGAACAGCACCGCGGTGCAGCCGGTGGCATCGACCTTGGCGCCGGCGGCGGTATTGGGGCACTTGTCGGCGCTGTCCATCACGCCGTCACCGTCAGTGTCCTTCTGGCTGGCGGAGCACCCGTTGGCGTCGACCGCTTCACCGGCCGGGGTGTTGGGGCACTTGTCGGCGCTGTCCCTGACCCCGTCCTTGTCGGCATCGAGCTGGCTGGCGGAGCAGCCGTTGGCATCGACCGCCTCACCGGCGGGGGTGTTGGGGCACTTGTCCAGGTTGTCAGTGACTCGATCGCCATCGGAATCGCGCTGGCTGGCGGAGCAGCCGCTGGCGTCCACCGCCTCGCCGGCCGGGGTATTGGGGCACTTGTCGGCCGCGTCGAGGATCTTGTCACCATCGGCATCGCGGGGACATCCGGTGGCATCGACGGCCGAGCCGGCGGGGCTGTCCGGGCACTTGTCGACATCGTCCTTGACGCCATCGGCGTCGGTATCGCGCTGGCCGGCCGAGCAGCCCACCGCGTCCACCGGCTCACCCTTGGGGGTGTCGGGGCAGTGATCGGCCTTGTCGTGCACACCATCCTTGTCGTGGTCGGGGTTGGCGCCGGTGAGCAGGCTGAGGCCCAGCTGCACACCCGGGTTCCAGTTGCCGTGAGTCCCGGTCGCGCCATAGTTGAAGCCGCTCGGGATGTAATCCAGCGTCACGTCGGCACGGAGGCTGAACAGGTCACCGGTCCCGAAGCGGAGACCGATCAATCCCTGCGGGCCACTCTTGTTGGCGTCGAGTCCGCGGCTGAACTTGTGATAGGTGTAGCCGAGGCCGAAGACCCAGGCAGTCGACGAGTGCCAGGCGTTGTACTGCAGCCGGGCCGTGATCGGGAGATACCCGACCCCGGCACCGTTCGGAAGGCTGGTGCTGGCGTAGGTACCCTGCGCTTCGACTTCGAGTTCGCGAGTGACAAAGACGCCCAGACGGGCGCCGCCGGCGCCGGTCTTGTCGAGTCCGGTGTGTTTGTCGAACCAGTTGTACCGCCCCATTACACCGGCTTCGATCGATCCTGCGCTCTGGGCGACAGCGACGGAGTTGGCGCTGAGCAGTGCCAGTGCGGTGAAGCTCAACAGACGCTTGATCATGTTCATTCCTCTCGGGAGTAGGGACTACCCAGCGCGCTCAGTCGGAGTGCGGCACTGGTCCGGCATACGGCGCCAGGCCCGCGGCCGGCGGGCCTGGCCAATCACCTGATACCACATTGCACGACCCAGGTTCCTTCCGGTGGCCGGCTCCCGGAAAGGAGATGTGACCGCGGTCACGGGGCATCCCGAAGTGCTGCTCGGGAAAAACGGCGGGACAATCTACCCCCGGTCTACACCAGGCGCCAACCTCCAGTTGGCTACCACCAAATCGAACGCCCGCCCCGGTTTCCCGGGGCGGGCGCCGACTGCTGCAATACCCGATTGGATCAGTTACTGGTTTTCTTCAATTCCACTCGACGGTTCATGGTGCGGCCGTCGACTGTCTTGTTGTCTCCGACTGGCTGGTCAGGACCGTATCCCTTGGTCGTCATCCGGGTTGCGGTGACTCCCTTGGACGCGAGATAGCTCTTGACCGTTTCAGCGCGCGCCTTGGACAGACGCGTGTTGGTGGCCCGGCTGCCGGTGATGTCGGTGTGACCACCGATTTCGACCGTGACGGCGGGGTTTTCCTGCAGCGCCTGCGCGACGCGATCGAGTGCGCCGGTGGAGGTGGCCGTCAGGGTGGCCTTGCCGGTCTCGAAGGTGACGCCTTCGAGGATCAGGGCCTTCTTGCCGGGCTGGAACAGAACCGGCGCGCATCCGGAGGCATCCACTCGGGCGCCTGGAGCGCTGTTGGGGCACTTGTCGAGATTGTCCTTGACGCCATCGCCATCGGTGTCACGCTGGCTGGCCGAGCAGCCGGACGGATCAACCTGCTCACCGGCCGGAGTGGCGGGGCACTTGTCGTTGACATCGAGGATCTTGTCGTTGTCCGCATCCTTGGGGCAGCCGTTGGCATCCACGACGGTGCCGACCGGAGTGTTGGGGCACTTGTCGAGCGCATCGGTGACCTTGTCGCCATCGGCATCCGGCGGGCAGCCAGTAGCATCGACCACCGATCCCGGCGGGCTGTTGGGGCACTTGTCGATGGAGTCCGGCACCTTGTCGCCATCGGCGTCCGGCGGGCAGCCGGCCGCATCCACCACCGACCCTGCCGGGCTGTTGGGGCAGCGATCGACGTTATCCATGATGTGGTCGCCGTCGCCATCGCGCTGGCTGGCGGAGCAGCCGTGCTCGTCGGCGGGCTCACCGGGCGGGGTGTTGGGGCACTGGTCGAACTTGTCCTTGATCCCGTCCTTGTCATGATCGGAAACGGTGCCGGTGACGATGCTCAGGCCGACCTGCACACCGGGATTCCAGTTGCCCTGGGTCACGCCGGGGTGGGCGGCGTCGTTCCAGCCGTGGAAGATGTAATCCAGGGTGCCGTCGATCCGGAGATTGATCGGGTGACCCTTGCCGAAGCGGAGGCCGACCAGCCCCTGGGCGCCACCGAGGTTCTTCTGGAAGTCGCCGGAGAAGATGTGATAGGTGTAACCGACGCCGAAGATCAGGATCGATTCATTGAGCTGGAGCCGGCCGGTCAGCGGCACATACTTGATATCGGGCGCGCCGGGACTGTTGGTCTTGGCGTACGAGCCCTGGATCTCGAGTTCCCACTTGGGGTCGAAGAAGATGCCGAGCCGTCCGCCGCCGCCAAAGGCGTTATCGAGCGGTGACTTGCTGTCGAACCAGTTGTAGCGGCCAAAGGCGCCGACTTCCAGCGAGCCGGCCTGTTGGGCACTGACAACGGGCGCGAGCCCGATGGCAGCACAGGCCGCAAGTCCAAGAAAACGCTTGATCATATAATACCTCGGTAAAATGAGTCGAGACCGGCGACGCCGGTCCAAAGCAACAGCTACACTCTGCCCATGGGGTAAGGAAAAGCCGTGGCCCGTACACGCCACGATGGGGACTCCACTGACCGGACCCACTCCAGCTCCAACCGTGGCCTGGTCCGCGAGCGCGGATTTTTTACTGCGGAGTAACGGCCCCAGTGCCCATCAGCAACCATTCCGGGGGTCCTGCACTTCGGCTTCAATTCTACAATATCGGCGCCGAAATCACTACCGTGGCCCCCGGGTAGGCCGGCGGAGCAGTTCACCGCCGCAATTGGGGCATTGCTTGTTGACCTTCACGGTGCATCCCGGACAAAAAGTGCACTCGAAGCTGCAGATGAATGCCAGATCCTGTTGATCCAATAATACACTACAACTCTCACAAACGGGGCGCATCTCCAACGCCATGGTTTCGACTCCATCCTTGGAGGGATAGTGGATTCGAGAAGGATTGAGCTCCCTGCAGCGGCTCAGTCCGGCTGGATGGCAGTCCGCTCCAGGACCATCCTGGACAACGTCCGCAGCTGGTCGATCCACTCCGCGGCCGCCACCGGCAAATCATTCTCGGCGGCCCAGAGCTGGGTAAAGGCCTGACGCAGCTGCATGGTGCGGCCGTAGTCCAGCGTGCCAGTGACGACGTAGGCGGCGACGCAATCCTCGGCCAGGGCCACGACCACGGGAAGTTCCGAGCCGGGCGTTTCCACCCCATCGAGGTCGGGCGCCGCGACCGTGCGATGGTGGGCCCAGAGCCGAGCCAGTTCTTCAGCCATTCGGTGCAGTACTCCCCGATGATCAGACAGTGGGTTCCGGAGCGGGCGGCCCCCGCTCGGGCGTGATGCCGTTCGGGTCCATGACCCGGCCAAAGAGGCCCAACGCGCTGTATTCGACCCGGGCCTCGACCTGGTCGCCGAGGGCGCGAAGCTGGGCCAGCATCCGGCCAAGATCGTCCACCCGGCAATTGATCATGAACCACGCTCAGCTGGGATCAAAATAGGTGGTGTCGTGATTGAAGGGGGACCAGACGGTCGTGCGAGGTGGGGCGGATGGGTCTCATCGTGCCACTGGAAAGAAGGGCACCCCAGAGCTGCACGTTGATGATCGGGCGACTTGAAGAAGATGCCGCCGATGCCGGGGACTGGTTCCATGTGAATCGGCCCCCTAGAGGTGCAACCGGCACGGATCAACGTACAAGGCACAGGCGCGAAACTTCGGACCGCCAGTTGAAGCCACCGGTGAACGCAGATACACGCAGGTGTTTCGTGACGGCCTACGAATTCTTCCCGCGAGGAGGTCGTGGGGGCAGCTTGACGCCACCGGTGAACGCAGATACACGCAGGTGTTTCGTGACGCCCTACGAATTCTTCCCCCTAGGATTTCGTCGTGGCCGCTTCACTGCCGCCACCGAGGTGTCCGAATACCACCCGTCGGAACAGCCGGAAGATTCCGCCGCAGACCATGACCAGCAGCCCGACGCAGATCAACGGAGCGGCGAGTGCCAGCAGTGCCGTGGTCACGGCACCGAACAGCTCGATCGTCGAAACCACCGGGTTCCCAAACCCGCCGGTCAGGGCCGTCGACTTGAGCCTCAGCAGGACTGTGGCGCCCTGCACCAGCCCCGCGGACCCGGCTCCGCCGACGAGAATCACCAGCCAGTGGAGTCCGGGGGGCAGGTTGGTCACGGTCACGGTCGCGGCCATGGCGAGGACGCCGGCGAGCAGCGCCACCGGGGTGACCAGCAGATCGAGCAGGTGATCGAGCCAGGGCACGTAGTAGGCAATCACTTCCATGATGGTTGCGGTACTCAGCGCCACCAGAGCTGGCAGCCCGCCGAGCCAGTCGAAACCGGGTGCCAGCGAAAGGCGGCCCGCAAAGGCCGCCGCACTGATGACGAGGAGCGGTACGAACACCCGGAAGCCGCAGGCCGCGGCCAGTCCGATGCCGGCAAGGATGCCGAAGAGGGAGTCGGCGCTCATCAGAGTGGCACGATGGGTATGGTGAAACGGGTCGAGGCCCAGTCGAACGAGAGCGAGGTGGTATCTGCCGAGGAGGAAGAGGTGACGGTAAAGAGTTCCACCGGGTGATCCAGTCCGGTCACCGGCAGGTCCGCGTGTCCGACCTCACGAGCCCGGACGGCCTCCGAAATGTCATTGCCCCAGTGCAGCACCGAGCGGGTGACGAACAGGGTCCATGCCGTCGAGTCGGGTCGCACATACAGCGAATATCGGCCCGCCGGGAGCGTGATCCCGCCGACTGAGGCGGCTCGATCGAGATAGAGGCGGGTCGGCTCGTTGGCGCCCAGCCGCCACACCTGGCCGTAGGGAACCAGTCCGCCGTAGATGGCACGACCGCGGGCGGCGGGGCGGCCGTAGCAGAGCTCACCGTTCAGCGCTCCGGCGGTGAAGCGGAGCTGGCCCATCGAGCTGACGCGAGGGTGGTACGAGAGCGCACTGGTCCGGTCGTAGAGGCAGGGACCGATCCAGATACCGGGTGGAACGAGGCTGATGCCGGTGACGACGACCACTGCCGTCGTAGCCAGGGCCAGGAGGATCAGCCCCGCCAGGAATCGCCGCATTTTCACGTGATGGCCCGCGCGACGGCCCTAGAGTCGGGTGGCCTGAAGCGCCCCGCTGGGACAGCGCGCCACAGCCGCGATGACCGTGTCGGGGTCCGACAGCTCGGGGCGGATCCAGTGTCGGCGGCTGACGTCGAACACCGCGGGCAGGGTGCGCAGACAGACGCCGGTATGTCGGCAGACATCGGGATCGAAAGTGACGCGAATGCCCTCGGCCTCGTATTGCTGCAGCCGCTTCGGGTCAGACATGAGCCAGTCCGGATGAGGTGTTCGAGCGGTCCCGGTTGGCCGCTCACTCGGCCGACTGGTTGAGAAACTTCCCGACCAGCCCTCCAACCACTCCGCCGATCGCGGAGGCACCGGTGCCGATCAGCAGGATCATCGGCCCGACATCCTTGAGCAGGCAGGAAACGGCGATGCCGAGAAATGCCGACACGCCACCCGCGACGGCGCCGCCCTTGATGGCACCGGCGGACCTGTCGTTTCGGGCCCAGAGCGCGTATAACAGTCCCGCCACCGCCGAGATGCCGGTACCACCGATGGCGAACCACTCCTTGACCGCGATGACGTAGTGGCCGGCGACCACCATGATGAGCTGGAGGATGGTTCCAATCACGGTGGCGCGGATCAAGGGGGTGGATCGGGAGGCGGATTCAGTCACTGGCAACTCCTTGAAGGTGAATACTCCGGGAGAGACTACGGCGGGTCCGGTCCATTCGCCAGAGGCAAGGTGCGGTTATTCCCCGTCTCCGGCGAGCACCCGCCGCATCCGCAGCACCAGTCCGGGAGTGATCGCGCCGTGGACCTCGGGACTGGCCAGCTGGCCCACCGCCCGGCGCAGGTGATCGGCCCACAGATTTTCGTAGCCCACATCTTCCCGCATCTCGAGCAACTCGGCCCAGTAGGCCACCTGGCGGTCGGTGAGCTCACCCTCGAGAAACCGGTCGAGGATACTGACCACATCGGACGGCGCCAGCCGCACGAGTTCCTGGTCGCTGGCCCAGCCATAGGCCGCCAGCATGGCCACCGTGTCCTCGATCGGCGATTCGAAGCGGAGCAAGCGCTCCAGCAGAGAAGTTCTGTCTTCCATACTCCAATTCGAGTCGGCGCACCGGTTCGGGGCGCGCCGGTCAGCTATTTCACGCCCGGCGGGGGCTGCACCGCCAGCCCGGGCCGGTCGAGGCTGAGTCCAGCCACCGCGGCAGGCAGCGGGGTGTCCGCCACCGCGCCGGCGACATGTTCAGCCAGCCGCGGAATGAGCGACATCCCGTGACCCGAGCAGCTGCTCAGCAGCCAGGTGCGGGGCAGGCCCGGCACCCGGTCGACGATTGGCAGCCGATCGGAGGTGAAGGCCATCAGCCCGGCCCAACGATGGGTGACCTGCAGCGGGGGCAGGGTGGGAAACAGCCAGGGCAGCACCCGGTCCAGGGCGGTCTGCACGTCGCTGGTCGGATGGCTGTCTTCGGTACCCACGTCGCGATCGGGCCGGACCGCGCGGCAACCGCCGAGCAGGATGGAACCGTCAGGCAGCTGCTGCCAGTATTCCTCGGTCGGCGTCACCATGGCGCTCATGCCGCAGCGAAAGGCGAGGGGCACCGGAGCCGTGGCCAGCAGCTGACCGCGCACCGGGGTCAGCAGGCCGGTGAGTGTGGGCAGCAGCTGCCGGGTCCAGGCGTTGATGCAGACTACTCCCGCGCCGGCCAGTACCACGCCGCGGTCGGTATGCACCCGGAGTGATTCCCCCTCCGGCTGCAGCGCATGCACGGTGGCCCGGGCCAGTTGCGCCCCGGCTCCCGCGGCCGCCCTCGCGATTCCGAGGACGAAGCGAACCGGATCGAGCAAGCCGGCCTCAGGCGTGAAAAAACCACCGGATATCCGTGAGCCGACCGGCAGTTCCATGAGCCCCTGGACCCGCGCCGGGCCGAGCAGCTCACCGGGGAAACCGTCGGCGGTGAGCATGGACTGGCGCCGGGCCAGGGCCGGCAGTGCGCCATCGCTGGTGGCGAGCTCGAGGTGACCGGGCTCGCGATAATCACATTCGATCCGCTCGTCACGGACCAGGCGGCGGACCAGCTCCCGGTTTTCCACCGTCAGGGTCCAGAGCGACCGGGCCCGCTCCCGGCCCAGCTTGCCGACCAGTTCGGCATAGTTGAGCGCCGTACCGAGCCCCAGAAAGCCGCCATTGCGACCGGAGGCGCCGGCGGCGATCGAGTCGCGCTCGAGCAGCAGCACCGTCTGCCCATTGCGGGCGAGGATCAGCGCCGTGATCGTGCCGGCCAGGCCACCACCGATGACCACGACATCCGTTTGGCGCGGCAGCTGGGCCGAGAGGGTCAAACTCTCGGACGATGCCTGCCAGAGCGAACGGGGTGCCGCTTCAGCCATCCAGCTGCTCCAGCACGACCGCCGTGCCGTAGCAGAGCACCTCAGACACTCCCGGCATCAGCTCCGAACTGTCGTAACGCACCCCGACGATGGCGTTGGCTCCGACCCGCTCGGCGTGGGCGACCAGAATCTCGAAGGCCTCTTCGCGAGTCTTCTCGCACAGCTGGGTCAGGAAGGTGATGTTGCCGCCCATGATGGTCTGCAGCTTGGCGATGGTACTGCCGATCACCGAGCGCGATCGAACCGAGATGCCGCGGACCACGCCCAGCGATTCGACGATGCGGTAGCCGTCGAAGCCGAGGCCGGTGGTCGTGAGTCGAGAATCCATCGGGACTCCTTACTGAGGGTGTTGATGTCCGGCGGCATGATGATCGAGCCGCTGGAAGGCCAGGAATTCATGCACTGCGGCCAGGGCAGCGGTGTCCCGGGTCACGACCAGGGCCTCGCCGCCGCGGGGGAGATCGACCGCCTGGTACCGGATCGCTGCGGCATGGGCACTGAGCACCGCCGTTCCAGGAACGGTCATCGCGTGCACCTGACCCGGTAGCGCGAAGTTGCCGCGGGCAAAGGCGGCCGCGATGGTGCGCATGTGGGTCCGGATGGCCATGATGCCCTCCGGGTCCGCCGAGTCAGGACGTTCGAGCACGATCCGCCCTCCATCCGGAAGGTCTTCAAAGATGTGGCGGGAGCTGTGCTGGTCGACCCCCATCACCATTCTGCCCCGCGCCTGCATCGCGGCGAACGCCGCAGAGTCGGGCGGCGAGCTGGCAGCCGCTGACGGATGCGACCGACACCCAGCGGCCAGAATCAGCGACGCTGTCAGCATCTGAAGCCGGCCGAGAACGGTGCCGCCCAATCGAATCATCAGTGCCCCGAGGCCGGTTTGGTCCTGGCCATCCGCATATTCTGAATGTTGACGGCGGAAACGCTGCCGCCCTCATCGAGATCGAAGTACAGCTTGTCCGGGCCGAGCCAGGGCTTCCGCCAGTGGACCACAAAGGTGTTGAACTGCCAATGCTCGAGATCGGCATCGCCGGGGCCGGGATAGCTGAAGACCAGATGGCCGTCCTGCAGCCGGATCTCGGCATGGCCGAACAGCGAGTCGGCGTAGCTACCGACGTAACTGTCCAGTGGATGGGTCGGCTGGGTGCCAAGCTGGTGATGACTGTCGGCATTGGCGGCCGCCGTGCGGTCGGCCGACGCAAGTGCATTGTACAGCGCGTGCAGCTCCCGGCTCCAGTCCCGCTGGGGTCCACCGAGGTAGGCATCGAAGACCCGGTACATCAGGGCGTGCCGAAGTTCAGCGTGATCAAGGTTGGCAAAGACCACAATGCCGACGCGTTCTTCAGGAATCAAGCCGATGATGGCGGAGAATCCATCGAGACTGCCGGTATGGAAGGCCACGAAGCGGCCGCGATAGTCCTGGAGGAACCAGCCGAAGCCGTAGGACGAGAAGTGCGGGTGGGCCAGCGCCGCGGTGGGATATGCCGTGTCCCGCACCTCGACCTGGGGGCTGAACAGTTCGGCGAAGTTGGGCGCCGAAATCAGCCGCCGGCCACCCGGCGCGACCCGGCCGCTGTCGAGCAGCGCCCTGAGCCAGAGTGACATGTCGCGCACGCTGGAGAGCATTGAACCGGCGGGCGCAATCGGATCGGCGGCCGAATCGAAGGGAATGAGGCGCACGGTGTCGGCAATCCGGAAATGGGGTGAGGCCAGATCAGGCCGATCCCGGGCTTCGACGGTTGACAGCACCGTTTCGTTCATGCCGAGGGGCTGGAGAATTCCCTGGCGGATCAGCTGCTCGTAGCTGAGATGGGCCGCGTGGGCCGCCGCGAAGCCGGCCGCCGCGTAGGTGACATTGTTGTACTGGAACCGGGCCCGGAACGAGGCGGTCGAGGGCACCAGCTTCAGCCTCGGCAGCATGCTGCCGAAGGTGGCCGTGCCATCGGCCCAGAGAAATTCGGGATCGGCGAATCCGACCACGTGGGTCAGGGCATCGCGAATGGTGAAATCGCGGGAGGCCAGCGGATCGAGCAGGGAAAAGCCGGGAAGCCAGCGGCCCATCGGATCATCCCAGCTCATCCGGCCGGCATCGACCTGCTGGCCGACCGCCATGGCGGTGAATGCCTTGGTGGTGGAGGCATTGGCGAACAGGGTGTGGATCGTGACCGGTGAAGGATTTCCGAGCTGGCGGACACCGAAGCCGCGGAGAAAGACCACCGAATCGCCCTTGACCACCGCGACCGCGAGGCCCGGCACCCCCCAGTCCTTGCGGGCCTGTTCGACGTAGGCCGCGAATCCGCGCAGCGGGTCGGCCCGGGTCTGGGCCTCGGCCGAACTCAGCGCCGAGGCCAGCAACAGTGCAACCACGATCGATTTCATTGGTGCACCTGGTGGCCTGCGCTCCGCAGCGCCGCGAGTGCCTTGTCCAGATCCCCGGCACGGATCAGGACGTAATCGGTGTCGAAGGTCGAGATCGCAAAAATGGGAAGGCCCACCTCCGCCAGCGGCGCTGCGATCGACACCAGGATGCCGATCAGGTCAGGCGGCAGGACACCGGAAACCCGCACCGCCCGATAACCCGGCTCCGAACGAACACCGGCAGGGACCAGGGCCTGGTCGATGGTAATGGAGAGCTCCTCCGAGGTTCGGCTGATGGTGCAGAACCCGGCCCCATCGACCCAGCCCGGGACGGGCGCATCGGCCGGCATCCGGCAGATGGCCAGGGTGCCGGGCAGGATTTCGAGTGGCAGGGAGTGGGCGGGAAGCAGGGAATCGACCGCGGAAAAAGGGTGAACTCCAGCGACGGTTTCGGGCCTGAATAGACCAGAAAAACGGCGCCATGGCCAGAGGCAATGGCCTGCCGGGTCTACTCTTGCGGGACGGTAGGCCGGGCCTTAGCTTCTTGCCCGCGATCCACGCGCACGGGACTCCGGCATCCGCTGGATGAACTTCAGGGCCGGCATTCGCGCCGCGCCCTTTGTTGTTTCCCGGGATTGCACCGATCTGGCGGTTAGGGCCGCCTTCGGAGAGGAGGCCCCGCGGCACGTCGTGACCGCGGGACAATGTAGTCGGTGGCATCGGCATGTCCGGACTCCGACTTACACCACCACAGGAGAAGGATTCATGCATACCACCGGCACCGTGAAATGGTTCAATGACGCCAAGGGCTTCGGGTTCATTACTCCGGAGAATGGGGAGAAGGACTGCTTCGTTCACCACTCGGCCATCCAGGGCCAGGGCTTCAAGTCACTCGCCGAGGGCGAGCGGGTAGAGTTCGACATCGTGCAGGGCCAGAAGGGCCCCGCGGCCGAGAACGTCACCAAGCTGGGTCAGTAACGCATTCGCGGACGGCTCCGTGACCGGAGCCGCCATCAGCCGGTTCGACCATGGTCGAGCCGGCTGATGGCATCTTCGGTCAGCGGAAGTTTTCTCATTCGGTTCCGAGGACTACATGATTGAAGTCACGATCGGTGAGGGTGATCGCTTCGAAGGCGCCCTCAAGGCGTTCAAGAAGAAGGTCCAGAAGTCGGGGATCCTGCGGGATCTGCGGCGCAAGCGGTACTACCTCAAGCCCAGCGAAGCCCGCGCCGTGAAGGCGTCGGCCGCGCGGCGGCGCAAGCGCACCGGCGGCCGCAAGGACTGAGGCCCACCGGCCGTCAGCCCTGGCGGTCGGCCGGAATCGCGGCGCGCTTTCGCTCCGTTTCCACCTCCAGGTGGAAGCGGTGCAGGATGCGGTGAAACAGGGGCGCGATCAGCAGCCCGGCCACGACGATGAAGACGAATCCCGCGTACAGGGCAAAAAAGGCCGCGAACAGCTTCCCTGCTGTCGGACCGATATCGCCCACCGGTCCCATCCCTCCCATCAGCATCGCTGCATTCAGGAACGAATCGATCCAGCTCTGAGTGGCCAGCCCGTGATATCCGAGCGTGCCGATCAGTAGTGAAACCAGCGTGATCAGCAACGCGACACCGCCGTGCCGGGCGACCCGGGCCAGGAAGGCCGACCGGCCCAGCAGCGGCTCATGCTTGTGTTCGTAGATCATGCGGTGCGGCCTTTCGAAGGGACCAGATTCACAACAGAGGACTCAGCAGCCGGGCCAGGTTCTGCACGATCCGGGTTCGGCGCGGCCGGCGGCGCCACTGATCGGCGGTAAGCGGATGACTGTCGCGGAAATAGCGTTGCTGTTCGCGGACCAGCTGCGCGGTGAGCTGCCGGTCATAGAACAGCAGCACGACCTCCTCGTTCAGCACGAACGACCGGACATCCATGTTGCTCGAGCCGATCCAGCTCACCTGATCGTCGATGGTCACGTGCTTGGCGTGCAGGAAGCGGGGCTGATAGCGGTGGATCCTGACGCCGGCGTCGAGCAGCTCGCCGTAATAGGACTTCTGGGCCAGCGTCACCAACAGCTGGTCGTCCTGGCCCGGGACCACGAGATGGACTTCGGCGCCCCGCAGCACCGCGGTCTGCACAGCCTGGAGCAGCGGGGCATCGGGCACGAAGTACGGAGTGGTGATCACCACCCGGGTGCAGGCGGAGTGGACCAGGGCCGTGATCAGCCACTGGTTGTTGGCGTGGGGATACAGCGGGCCACTGGGTAGCGCCTGCGCGGCCACGGCGCCTTCGGCGACCGGAGCGGGGAAGATGGCCACATCATCGAGCAGCTCGCCGGTTTCGACGTACCAGTCACCGGCGAACAGGAACTGGAGCGCCAGAGTCACCGGTCCGGTGACTCGTACCATCAACTCCTCGTAGGTCAGGCCGGGCTTGAAGTCGGGATTCACGATATTGAGCGAACCGGTATAGCCCACCCGGCCATCCATCACCGCGATCTTGCGATGATTGCGCAGGTCGATCCGCCCGGCGCGCCGGCGGAGCGGCCCCACCGGCAGGACCGCATGGGCCTGGACTCCCGCCGCGACCAGACGATGCAGCACCGTCCGGCGCCACGGCTTCGAGCCCACACTGTCGATCAGCACCCGGCACTGCACCCCGCGCCCGCTGGCCCGCTGCAGCGCCTCGATCACCCGGCCGCCGACGTCATCATCGGCAAAGATGTAGAACAGCAGGTGGACGTGATGGGTGGCAGCGTCGATCTCGGCTACCAGGCGCTCGATGGTGGCCAGATAGTCGGTCAGGATCTCGGCCTGGTTCCCGCCCGTAATCGGAATGGTTCCCAGCCGCTCGGCCAGCGCGATGATCGGGGCCAGTGCCGGCCCCATGTCGGGCCGCAGGACTGTGGCGCTCCGCCGCAATCGTTCGATCGTGGGAGCCAGAGCGGCGGGCAGCTGGCGAAACCGCACGGCCCGCCAGCGGGGAGGAGTCGGGCGGCCGATGATCAGGTAGAGGGTCAACCCGAGCACCGGCTCGAAGAAGACCAGCAACAGCCAGCCCCGGGCCGCGTCGGGACTGCGGCGGAAGGGCACGACCAGCAGCATGACTATACGGATGATCCACTCGCCGGTGATGAACAGCGCGCTCCACGGTGCCAGGAGACCATTCCACCAGTGGAGCAACGATCCGATCACCGGGCCGGACGCTCGGTCGGCGACTCATCACCGGGGCCGGGCAGCGGAGGCCGCAGCCCGCCCTGGCGTTCACCGGCGAGCAGTGCCTCGGTCGTGGGGTAGCGATAAATGACGCGGGCGCCCTTGACCGGGAGACCACCGGTGTCCGCGGTCGGGCCATAGGTCGAGTACAGCGAGCGGCCCAGCAACCGGAGGTAGGTGCTCAACTGGCCGCGGTGATGGGCTGAATGAGTCAGCCGGCGGATCAGGACCCAGGCCCGGCTCCGGTCGGTATCAAAGAATCGGGTCGTCTCGCTGAACCAGCTATCGGGCTTGGCGGCGAGTATCGCGAGGCGGGCGGCCGAGGCGGCCTCGTAGGTCTCGAGAAAGCCGAGCCTGGTTTCCTCGGCCGGCAGGACCGAGAGCCCGACATCGATGCCGAGCATGGTGCGCATCCAGCCGTCTTCGGACATGCACTGATGCACCAAATGCTCGAGTGGAGTCCGGGCCCGTGGCTCGGGCCGGAACTGGAGATCCGATTCGCCGAACTGACTCCAGACCGTGAGGGTCTTCAGCCGTTCGGTGCTGTAGGATTCGGCAAAGGCGGAGCAGGTGGTCATCGGTGGCGGGCCCGCGTTGGTTGAACAAAAGTCGAGGGTCGAGGGTCCAGGACTCAGCATTGTGGCTTTGCCGTCTGCTGTCTTCTGTCTTCGCTCTACTGTCGTGTCAGCCTCGCCCGCTGAAAAAGAGGCTGTAGACCAGCACCACCAGCACCACCGCGGTGATGGCAGTGTACAGGTGATCCTTCTGAAAGATGAAGGCCACCAGCGTCAGCCCCACTCGGGCAATTGGGGTGGCGATCAGCAGCACGACGCCGAGTTGCACGATGGATCGGCTGTCGAAATGCAGCGCGCCAGACACAATGGCACCGAGATTTCTGAGCCCGGCCGGTTCGGAGGTAAACAGATGATAGTCCGCCGGCGCCATGCCGTGGTGAAGCAGGAAAAAGATCCCGCCCACCAGTGTGACGCCGGCTGCGAGCAGCACACCGATCCGCAGCAGGTTGCCGACCAGCTGCTCGACCTGCTTGTCGCTCCACCGAGCGGATTGCGCCGGCTGCCGGTCCGCCATCAGGCTCCCCCCACAACGCCCTTGTAGAACATCCATGCGCCGATCACGACCATGACGACGGTGAACAGCAGACGAAGCTCACGGGTACGGGCCGCCGTCAGGATCCGGGCGCCGACCAGCGCCCCAGCCAGAACACCCAGGGTCACCGGCAAGGCCAATCCAGGATCGATGTAACCGCGGTTGAGATAGACACCGGCGCTGGCGGCGGCGGTGACACCGATCATGAAATTGCTGGTGGTGGTGGACACCTTGAATGGGAGGTGCATGGCCCGGTCCATGGCCAGGACCTTGACCACACCGGACCCGATGCCGAGCAGCGCCGACAGGGCACCGGCCAGGAACATCAGCAGGAATCCCAGCGGGACACCCCTGACTTCGTACTGCTGCAGCCCGGTCGGCGTGGGGTACGTCGAGGCCAGCCTCAGCCGCTGGGCCAGCGGACTCGAGCTGCCGGTCAGGTGCTCGGCCTGGGGCCGGAGCGATTGGGCGGCGGTGAAGAGCAGCACGAAGGCAAACAGGATTTCGATGGTGTTGGCCGAAACCAGCGCCGCCACCGCCACGCCCGCCAGGGCGCCGATCGTGGTGGCGACCTCCAGCAGCATCCCGACCCGGATATTGGTGTAGCCCTCCTTCACGTACGCCGCGGCCGCACCCGACGAGGTGGCAATGACCGAGACCAGCGAGGCACCAATGGCATAGCGCACGTCGACCCCGAAGGCCAGCGTCAGCAGCGGCACCACGATGATGCCGCCGCCAAGGCCGGTGAGCGCGCCGAGCAGGCCGGCGGCAAAGGCGCCGACCCCGATGAGCGCGGTCATGAGCAGCACGGTCACCCGAACAGTCCTTTCGCCAATTCTACTCCTGCATCCCCACACCGTACCGTGCCCGCAGCGTTTCCAGATGATGCCGCTCGTGGCCCGCGACGATATAGCCAAGCGCCCTGGCACTGATCGGGTGACCGTTGGCATTGCCGATCCGGCTCCACGCATCGGCCGGCAGCCCGCGGAACAGCGCCACGGTGGCGCCACGCACGGCGGCAAATTCGTCGACCAGGTCCGCCGTGGTGCGCTGCTCCGCGCCGGAGACCGGTACGTAGGCACCTTCGTCGAACCCGGGCAGCGCGGTGGTGTCGGCGCGGGCCACCCGCAACAGCCGATAGGTCATGATCCGCTCGACGTCGGTCATGTGTCCCAGTACTTCCCGAACGCTCCACTTCCCGTCGGCGTACCGATAGCCTGCCTTGGCAGGGGTGACGGTGCCGAAGATGGCGCGGGTGGCAGCCAGCTGCTGCGGCAGCACCACGGCCAGATCACACTCGGGGACCAGGCCGATGTAGGGGCCGTAGTAGTGCAGGTATTCGTCGGGAAGCGGCTTCGGGATGACGGCCATGACGCGCGTTCCTCAGGACAGGTAGTGGTCCAGCAGACGGTAGGAGAGATACAGGCCGAGCGCCGTTCCGATGATTGAGGTGAAGAATCCTGTCATGAAGCCGAACGGGGCACCAAGGTACCAGCCCAGGTAGCTCCCCAGCGTGGTACCGATGAATCCGATCAGCTTCTTCATCGTGGGCCTGGAGGAGGGAAAGCGAGCTGCCGTCGTGCTCGATACAGCCTGAAGCCTTCGACCGTTTGACCCTGCGGAAGGACTGGTGTGGCTGGATGAGCCGGGTCGGTCACTGGCGCCTCAGTTGCCGCCGGCAAAGGTGTTACAAGCATCGGGCCGGCCCGATTCATACCCTTTCCTGAACCAGCTGCTGCGCTGGGCGGAGGTGCCGTGGGTGAACGACTCGGGGCTCACGTGACCGGTGGCCATCTTCTGCAGCCGGTCATCCCCGACGCTGGCAGCAGCGGCAAGCCCCTGGTCGATATCGCCGGCATCGAGCTTGTTCTGGCCCTGGGCGGAATTGGCCCAGACTCCGGCGTAGCAATCGGCCTGGAGCTCCATCTCGACCGACAGGGCGTTGGCCTGCTCCTGTCCACCGCTTTCCATGGCGGCGTGCACCTTATCGGAGATTCCAAGGATCTTCTGGACGTGATGGCCCAGCTCATGGGTGATGACGTAGGCCTGGGCAAAATCACCCGGCGCACCGAACCGGTCCTTGAGTTCCTGGAAGAATCCCAGGTCGAGGTAGACCTTTTCGTCGCCAGGACAGTAGAACGGGCCGGTGGCGGATTGGGCCGATCCACAGGCCGACTCGACCTGATCGCGGAACAGGACCAGGTGGGCGTGGCGATACTCGGAGCCGAACTTGGGAAGGATGGCAGTCCACGAGGCCTGGGCGTCATCGAGTATGCGGGATACCAGCCGGACCTCGGGCTCCTCCGCCGCATCGTTGATCGGGGCCGGGGGGTCCGCGGAGGCCGCGCTGGTGGGAGCGCCGCTGCCATCACCCAGCAGGGCAAAGAAGTTGCGCTTGAAAACCAGGCTCAGGACCAGGATGATGGCGAGGCCGCCGATCCCGATATGACGGCCGCCGATTCCGCCGCCGCCGAAGCCGCCCCCGCCACTCTCGCCACGCCGATCCTCGAGATCACCGCTCCGACCACCATCGCCTAGACGCACGGGACCTCCTCAACTGGATGAACTGGCTGGATCCGCCTCAATATGGCAGGATGAGTGGCTCGCGGCACCCCAGCCGAGTGGCCGGCACGATCCGGTCAGAGCGTCAGGGTGCCGCGGAGGATCGTGACGGCAGCACCACCCACCTTCACGGTGACGATATCGTCACGCGGCCCCACGACCTCGACCTCGGCTATCCCCGGCCGCCCCATCCAGTGACCCTGCTCGGCGCGAAAGACCGGCTGCGCGATCAGGCCGTGGTGCCAGCAGTAGGCCGCCATGGCGCCGGTAGCGGAACCGGTAAACGGATCTTCGGGAAGATCGGGCGGGGCGCCGAACTGCCGGGCAAAGGTGCGCCCCGCGGCGGTAACTCCTTCGAGACAGAACAGGTGAGGACTGAAAAAATCCGAGCGGTCCCGATAGGCCCGATAGGCGGGGACATCCATGTGGGCCTCACGCAGCCGCTCGAGACTCCGGACCGGCACCATGAGCTGCGGGGTGCCGGTACTCACCGTCTGAATCGTGGCACCGGGAAGGACGGCGTCCGGCTCGAGGCCAAAGATCGGCAGCACCACTTCGGCCTGGTGGGTCGACAGGAATTTCGGCTTGCGCTGGCTCATCGTCACCCGGGTGACTTTGCCACCGACCGCGGTGATCTCGACCGGGATCGGCCCCTCCTTGAGCTCGAGGCTGATCGTGGTCAACTCACCGGTGAGCGCCAGCCGTCCGGCTTCGACGAGGGCGTAGATCGTGGCCACGGTGGGATGACCCGCCAGGGGAATTTCCTCGGCCGGCGTGAAGTACCGGGCTGCGACATCCGCAATGGTCGAGCGGCGGACGAATGCGGTTTCGGCCAGGTGCATCTCGCCGGCGATGGCCTGCATGGTCGCGGGGTCGAGATCGTCGGCATCGAACACCACCGCACACGGATTGCCAGCCAGCGGCCGATCGGTAAAGGCATCAACCCAGACCACCGGATAGCTCGGCATCAGCGATTCACTTCCTGGCCGCACGCCGGGGGGCCCACTGATATTCCTCGAGCGAAACCCGCCCGCGTGCATTGAACCTGAGTCCTTCGCCAACCAGCAGCATCCGCTGGGTCAACTCGGCGCCGGGGCGCTTGCGACGGCTGACCTCACCCCTGGCATTGATGACCCGGTGCCAGGGCAACCCGGTACCGGTGGGCAGCGCGGCCATCGCATAGCCGACTTCACGGGCACGGGTCGGCCCGCCAGCCAGCCTGGCAAGCTGACCGTACGTCGCAACCTTGCCGCGCGGAATGCGCCGGACCAGTCGATAGACCTGTTGGGAAAAGCCGAGGGCAGGAGGCACGAGAAGCCGATTCAGCCGACGTTCGTTGAAGTGAGGAGTGCCTGAAGGTAAGATCCAGTGCCCTGACTCGTTCCGTTCCGACCCCAAGGAGTGCCCATGACCAGACCCGCGTTCCTCCGGCTTGCCGCCGTCCTCCTGACCGTGGCCGGGGTGGGTTCCGCCTCGGCGCAGATACCCGACCGGACCCGACTGGTGGCCGCCTGGACCCGGGACAGCACCAACGTCATGAACTACCTCGAGGCCATGCCTGATACCGCCCTGGAATTTCACCCGACCCCGGGGGTCCGCAGCTTTGCCGGGCAGTTCGATCACATCGTGACCACCAACCTTGAGGTGGCGGCACAGACCCTGGGCGTCGGCAAGCCGGCTCCCGAACTGGGCGACTCGGCCGCCTACCTCCACAACAAGAATGCCCTCCGCGGGTATGCCGCCGCGACCTTCGACTATGTGCTGACCCTGGTTCGGAAGGCGACTCCCGCCCAGTTGGCCAGATCGGTATCGGTCTGGAAGCTGCCGGCGCAGCCAGTATGGTCCTGGCTCGAGTTGTCGCAGGAACACACGGTGTGGACGCTGGGCCAGACGGTACCGTATCTCCGGCTCAATGGAGTCACACCGCCGGACTACAGCATTCCGTTCTAGTCGGGCCGGGTCAGTCTTCGCTGACCCGCTCCCGCTCCTGCCGGCGGCTGGCCCGGACGCGCTCACTGTCGGGTTCGGGCTTTTCCGTCTGAGGGACCTCGCGCAGCCACCAGGCGTCGGTGATGCCGAGCCGGCCACAGCCGGCGCAGACATTGAGGCTGAGCACCTCGTCACGGTCGACCCGCGACAACTTGAGCTCGGCCTCGTGCTCACCACAGCGTTCGCAGACCATCAGCTCTTGGGTAGCTGGCCGTCGGGGGTGAGCTGATCGACCAGGTGCGGCAGGACGACGGCCAGCTTGGCCGCGGCCTGGGCCGGGTCGATGCCAAGTCGAGCCGCCAGGTCACGGACGTGAGAGTTGCCCAGGGCCTGCTGAATTTGCGCCGCGGTGATCGGAAGATTCGGGCCGGTACCGATCCAGCTCTGCACGATCGAGCCGAGTCCATTGTGCTCGAGCGCCTTGACCATGGCACCCATGCTGCTGCCGGGCGTGCCGCCCGGACCACCACCCAGGGCCTCCATCATGTGAGTCAGGACCACGCCGTGCTCGGCGGCGCCGCCGCTGGCCATGGCATCGTGAACTTTCGAGGCGAGATCGTCGAACAGGCCCATGTTGCATTCCTCGGGTCGGCGGATTGAGTCAAGAGACGAGAGTCGAGAGACAAGAGCCTAGGAATCGTGAGCAGGCGTTTCGTGCCACATCAGTGCGATGAGCAGGAGCGCCCCGCAGGTGACCCCGATATCGGCCACGTTGAAGGTCCAGAAGCGCCAGACGGGGAGGCCGATATCGATGAAGTCCACCACCCCGTGGGCCGAGCGGATCCGGTCGATCAGGTTGCCGGTGGCGCCGCCAGCGATCAGCGCCAGGGCCAGGGCCCGCCAGCGGGCATCAGGTGGCGCATCATGGTAGACCCGGTACAGCAGCACCAGAGCTACCAGCGCCACCACGCTGAACACCACCCGGGACCAGGGGCCGACCGACAGGCTCATCGCGGCACCGGTGTTGTGGGTCAAGGTCAGCCGGATGAAGTCACTCACGATCGAGTGGGGAACGTGCTCGGGCTGAAGCCGGCTGCTGGCCAGCGTCTTGGTGATCTGGTCGAGCACCACGACGAACAGCAGTGTCGGCCCCGCGACTCTGGCCTTAGGCTGGAGCAGTGGGACGCTCCTCACGGCAGGCCGCCAGTTCAAAGGCGTTGTCCCGGTAGAAGTGTCCGCCGCGCAGCGCGGCCAGCAGGCTGGCGATGGCGTAGGCCGGAAGAAAAGCGGGGCCCCACCGTTCAGCCTGGCGCACATGGACCCGCTCGTGCCACCGGCACTGCGCCAGCGCGGCCGGATCCTGGGCCACCACCACGTGACCGAGCGTCATGGCCGCAGCCCCGCCCTGCAGCAGAGTCGCGTGGCGCAGCAGATGGCGCACCGCACCGCCTTCCACTTCGAGCACTCCGGCTACCACCGTCGCGTGGCCCCCGGTCAGCGTGGCCAGACCGGCGAGTCCGAGGCCGATCAGGCTGGTGGGCGCCGCCCAGCCGTAGCGCAGCAGCTCGCCGATTCGGTTGGCAGGATCTGTAACCGTCGAGGAATCCATGCACCAAGATGACAGGCGCGGTGGGCCGGCGCCAGCGAGGGGCTAGAGCCGAACGTCGAGCGCCAGCAGCGCCCGGCTGACCGGAACAAGGTCGGCCGGTGGGGTCGATCGTCCCAGCCTTCGCTCGGCCTCGGCCAGTTCCACCGCCACCCGCAGTGCGGACGCCCCACTGGCAATCAGGCGGTAGAGCGGACCGACGACGGGTTGATACACCGTGGCCGCCTCGAGATGATCAGCGGCGGCGAGAGGGTTCCAGCGATCCAACAGCAGGTCCACGATGGCCGAGCCGATCGCGTCGGCCCGGGCCGGACGCGGGTCAGTCACTCGGGACGGAAGCCGAGCCGGTCGCGCTGATCCTCGGTGGTACTCTGGATGAAGATCTGCGCGATGGACTCGTACGCCAGCGCGATCGGTGAGGTCGGCGACTCCAGCAGCGAGGCGGCGGGCGGGAACCTGAAGACGCCACGGGCTTCCCCCTCGGGGGGATAGACCTCGAGCATCACGAATCCGGGTGCCACACCCTGGATGTTCCGCACCAGGTATTCGCGGCCATTGTGCAGGATGACGCGCACCACCGGCTGGCCGGGCAGCTTGTGCAGCTGCTCGAACAGCCCCCGCTCGAAATACGTCGAGTCAAACGCCATGTCAGGACACCTTGAGCAGGTCGAAGAAGTGCTTGCGGACCTTGGCTACCTTGGGTGCCACCACCCCGACGCAGTACGGCTGCCTCGGATTGCGCAGATAATAATCATCGTGTGACGCCTCAGCCGGATAGAACTCGGCGAGCGGCACCAGCTGGGTCACGATCGGGCTGTCCCAGAGATTGGCTGCGTTGAGTTCGATGATGGCGATCTCGGCCGCCTTTTTCTGGGCCTCGGTCTGATAGAAAATCGCCGAGCGGTACTGGGTGCCGGAATCGGCGCCCTGGCCATTGAGGGTGGTCGGATCGTGAATGGTGAAGAAGACTCCGAGCAGATCGGCATACTCGATCTGGGCCGGATCGTACTCGATCTGAACCACTTCCGCGTGGCCGGTCGTTCCGGTGCAGACATCCTTGTAGCTGGGATTCTTCACCCACCCACCGGTGTAACCCGACTTGACCTTGACCACTCCCTTGAGCTGCTGGAAGCCGGCCTCAAGACACCAGAAGCATCCGCCGGCGAGGGTGGCGAGTTCGGTTGGCATCGATCAATACCTCCTGTGCGTGCTGGCGGCGGGCCCGATGCCCGCTGACTCCACGCTGTGGTGAAACGCTGTCAGTGGCCGCGCAGTTCCCTGAATTCCGATGCTGATATGATATTAGTTGCAATTACTACTAATTATCAAATTCAATTATTAACTTGTTTTCTGCCAATAGCTTGTACGATTGCCAGCCGCCAGTGGCAACGCCGGCAATTTCCACAACGAACAGACCAGCGGCCACTCCAGGTGGGAGGTATGCCGCGCCCCACCTCTGGCCGCAGCGGTCGTCAGCCGGGCCTCGATTTCCATGGCACACGAGACAAACTCCTCCCCGGCGCCCATCCAGAACATCTGACTGTTCCGGCCACCCTGCTGGGCGGTCATCCGCAGATTGACCCGCAACTCGGCGCCGAGCAGCGGATCCTCCGGGTCTTCCGAGCCGGCCAGCGCCGAGCGCAGCTCGTTGCGCAGACGGGTGACGGCCAGGATCGGCGGGATGAAGCGGTCGCCATGACGGCAGATGCCAAACCGCAGGTCGGCGACCAGCTCACCGGTGCCCAGCGAGGTGAGGACCGGGGCATCGAGATAGATCTCGGACGAGACCAGCCGCTGGCACAGGCGCAGGCAGGCCGAGTCGAGCAGGGCGGCCTGCATCAGATCCTCTGGAACTCGTGCACGGTCCGTTCATTGACCACGTTGCCGGTATGCAGAATCTGGCGCGGTTCCACCAGCATGAGATGCACCTCTTCGGCCGCCACCGGCCGATGCTCGACCCCTTTGGGGATCACCACCATTTCGCCGGGCCCGAAGCTGACCGCACCATCGCGCAACTCGATGGTGAGCCGGCCCTTGATGACGAGGAACAGCTCGTCCTCATCGGCATGATGATGCCAGACGAATTCCCCCTGGACCTTGGCCAGCTTGACCTGGCTGTCGTTGAGATCGGCGATGACCCTGGGGCTCCACTGTTCGTCGAACAGGCTGAGCTTCTGGGCCAGGTTGATGACCGGAACCATGGGATGCTCCTGGATCGAAAAGGCACGGGCGCCGGCCGGGCCCAGTGCCCGGACGAGTCCAGGAAAATCTAGCAGGGATTTCGACTGCAGCAGCGCGGCCCATCCCAAACAGCAAACAGCGCGATCATGGTCACTGTATCACTGAGGCCAGCAGCCTCAAGACCCAGTGCACAGTCAGGAGGGTCACGGTGAGCAGCACGAGCAGCGTGAGGACAAGCAGCAGGACGACGCCGAACAGATAGAGCCGGTCCGACCGCCTGGCCAGGTGCGGGTCAGCCAGGGCCCGCTCGAGCAGAGCCACATTGCGGAGGTTGGCCTTGGACACGGCGTCGTACAGATCGCCGATGACCGGCACCGCGCCGAGGGTGGCATCGAGCACCAGGTTCCAGATCAGCCTGAGCAGGGTGGGCAACGGCACCCCGAGCCGACCGCCCTGGAGCACGATCCAGGCGCCGAGGACGGCGCCGAGCAGATCACCGAGGACCGGGATCAGGCCGAAGAGTGGATCGGCCCCGATGTGGAATCGGGTACCGGGAATGCGAATCCCGTCGTCGAGCCAGTGGGCCAGACGGCGCAGCCGTGTGAGTTGCGGCCCGGGATCGGGGCCGGAAGGCAGTGAGTTCATCAACCGAGGTTAACGCCCGGGCCGGTTCCGCGTCAGCGGGCCTGCCCTCACAGGAGTGAAACATGACAGTCAAGCGAACGTCACTCGGCAGCATTGCCGTAGCGGTCGCGGCCAGCATGATGCTGGCCGCATGTGGATCGAATACACCGGCACCCGGGACCGTGTACGCCGTACGGGAACCGCCGCCGCGCCGGACCGAAATCATCGTGACCCGACCGGGTCCGGACTACGTCTGGATCGGCGGCGATTGGCGCTGGAACGGATCGGAGTACGAATGGGCGCCGGGTCGCTGGGCGCCGATCGAAGGCAACCGGCGGGCGTACCGGGCAGGACATTGGGCCCATACTCGCCGGGGCTGGTACTGGGTTGAGGGGAGATGGCGCTAGGAACACAGCCATAAGCTTTAAGCCGTAAGCCTTAAGCTGGCCGTTGGCTCTTAGCCATTAGCCGTCGGCAACAAACGGGGCGGACGCGATGTCTGCCCCGCTTTTTTTGCTCGACCCCGGACTCTCAACTTTAGACTCTTCAGCCTCGACCCTCGACCCTCGACTCTAGACTTTAGACTTTAGACTTTAGACTTTAGACCCTCGTCTCTCGTCTCTCATCTCAAGTCTCGTCTCTATGCACCGTCCCCGGCGAAAACGCCGGCAGGCAGATCGCGACGTATTCCGCCCCCTCGGCTTCCGGGCTGCCGTAGCGCAGCCACTCACCTGGCAGGGTAACCACCGCCTGTCCGGCGCGGACCTGCAGCGCACCGCCCTCGAAATCGACCTGCAGCATGCCGCGGAGCACCAGGGTGATTTCCTCGAACTCCGGACGCTGGCCAGGTTCAACCCAGCCGGCGGGCGAGACCATCCGGGCCACGCTCACCGCGCTGTGACCGGAGTTGACTCGACCGGCGTACTCCTCGATCCGCTTGGGCAGGTTGCCGGCCGCCTGGATCACGGTCGGTGCGGCGATCAGTTTTGGCATCGGTACCTCCGCTGCGGGAATCGAAAGTGGGGGTCGACCTGCCTTCGACGCATGTGACTGGCCACTGGTCGCTGGTCAAGGGTCACGGGTCACGGGTCACGGGTCACGGGACTCTCGACTTCAGACTCTGGACTCTTTCCCACGGCCGACGAGCTCTTCTGACGATCCCGCCGGATCCGCCAAACCAGGTAGCCGACCACCAGCAGATTGAGAATCAGCGATCCCACGCTCAGCAGGGTCGGGCGGCGGCTGATTTCATAGATCTCGAATGGAATGCCGGTGCCGGTCACCACAACGGTCAGGTATTCTGCCCAGTGCTTCCCCAGCCAGAGACCAATCCCTTCGGTGCTGAACAGCGCCGCGTAGCCCAGGGCCACCCCGGCCGCCAGCCTGATCCTGCCCGGCCCCCTGGTCACAAAGGCGTCGAGAATGTGCTGGCCGAGCCGCCGCTCAGGCGCTAGTGGTAGCCGGGCAATCCAGTCATCCAGCCGCTCCGGTGCTCCTGGCGCGAGCAGCCGGAGCAGCGCCACGGCGCCGGCCACGCACAGGACGACCTTCCCCAGCTTGAACACGGCGATCAGCCGCAGCATCCGGCGATCCCCTGGCGCGGCGGTGGTAGTCTCAGCCATTCTGGTGGCCCTCGACAACGGTGGATGCAGAGGGCATGACGCAGATTTCCAATGGGTGGGCCGGCGGACCAGCGGCTCTCGGCTGCGGGAGTGCAGGGGCGGCGGAGTGGGGCGAGGTCGCGACCGGCCGGGGGAATCCGGCACGGCCGCGGACTGGAGCACTAGGGCTGCGCCGTCAGGCGACGCCGCCCGGATTGGCTAGAATTCGCGCTTTTTCATTTCCTTGAACAGCCGCTGGGTCTCGGCGGATTCTTCAGCCGGCCGCTGCCGGAGCGTGTCATCGAACGTGGCCGCCCGCTCCTGCCGGGGCGGCACTTCCTTGGCGGCGTTCTTCTTGGCCAGATTGGCAATGCGCTGATCGTCTTTCCTCGACATCTCGGCTCCTGAATGAATGCGCCTGAAGTATAGCCTCGAAGCAGGCAGGAGACAGGAGACGGGAGAAGGGACACCCGGGTCCGCCTCTATGGGAGCGGCGCCGCGGATAGGGGGTACAGAACGGAAGCCTGGAGGCTTGTCCCACCTTCTCTCTTCTGTCTCCGGCCTCCTGTGGTTCAGTCCAAAAAAAGGCGGGAGCCATCTCTGGCCCCCGCTTCACATCCTCAGTTCATCGCCCGCTGCGGCCACTGCTGTTTCCACCACTGCCCCCACGTGATCCTCCGCTGCTGCTGCCACCACCCCGATACCCGCCACTCGAGGGTCCGCCCCGCCGACCTGGTCCACGATTGTGAAGCGGCTGCTTGTCGCCATCCACCCGATTGCCACTCTGGGTCGGGGCCGCGGAGCTGGAGCGAGCCGGCTGGTTGGAGATCGGCCGGGAATGGCTGGGCGCGGTCCGGGGCTCGTTGGAGATCGGACGGCCCTGGTGCGACGCCGGACGAGCACCGCGGTGGGGCTGCGAGGTCGAGGTGCCGCCAGTGGATCGGCGCTCTTCCTTGGCCCGTGAACGGGCCCGGTCATCGGCCTTCCGGGCCCGGATGGCCGCAATCCGCTCGGCCAGCGGCACTTCGAACTTGCCCTCCGGCTTGGCGCTGTAATCAAAGTCGGGAACGGTGACCCGCGGCAACCGGCTGCCGATGGCGCGCTCGATGTCCTTGAGCTCGTTCTCCTCACCCGGTGACACGAACGTGAACGCATCGCCGGTGAGCTCGGCCCGGGCGGTCCGGCCTACCCGGTGGATGTAATCCTCGGGCGCCATCGGCACATCGAAGTTGACCACGTGACCCAGCGCCTCGACATCGATGCCGCGGGCCGCAATGTCGGTGGCCACCAGGACGCGATACCGGCCGCCCTTGAAGCCGGCCAGCGCTTCGGTGCGCTGGGCCTGGGAGCGGTTGCCATGAATCCGGGCGGCGTTGATGCCCTGCCTGACCAGGTAATCGGCCAGCCGGTTGGCCCGGTGCTTGGTCCGGGTAAAGACCAGCGCCTCCTTCATGGTGTTGCTCTTGAGCAGGGCCACGAACAGCGCCGATTTGAGATCCTGGGCCACGGGATACACAGCCTGAGTAATGCCGACGGCTGGCTTGGCCTGGCGCTCGACCTGGATGGTGACCGGGTCCTTGAGCATTTCCCGGGTCAACGCCGCGATTGGCGGCGGCATGGTGGCACTGAAGAACAGGGTCTGCCGCTTGCCGGGCAGGTGACGGAGCACCCGCTTGATGTCGGGCAGGAAGCCCATGTCGAGCATTCGGTCCGCTTCATCCAGGACCAGGAACTCGATCGAGGGCAGCTTGGCGTACGGACTCTTGAAATGGTCGAGCAGCCGGCCCGGCGTGGCGACGATGACATCGACGCCGCGGCGAAAGGCGTGCTCCTGCGGGCCCATGCCGACCCCGCCGAAGACCGCGGCGGCGCTGAGCGGGGTGTGCACCGCCAGGTCGTTGAGATCCTCGAGGATCTGGGCGGCGAGTTCACGGGTTGGGGTGAGGATCAGCGCCCGGGTAGCACCTCGCGGGCGGCCCATCAACTGGTGCAGGATCGGGAGCAGAAAGGCGGCGGTCTTGCCGCTGCCGGTCATGGCGCAGGCAAGGACGTCCCGTCCCTCCAGCGCGGGAGGGATGGCGTCGGCCTGAATCGGAGTGGGACGGGTGAAGCCGAGTTCCTTGATACCCTTGAGGAGGCTGGGGTCGAGCTTGAGGCTGCTGAACGGCACGAGACATCCTGGACGGCAGAAGAGCGGCGGCCACTGGGCCGGGGCCGGGCGGTTCCCGGCGGGCCCAATCTAACCGGGTGGAGCCGAACTCCCCCCATGCCGGGCGAACCGGAGGCTGGAGGTGCCGACGAAGATTTCCCGCAGGAAGTTGACCAGCGCGCCGATGAAGCTCAGCATCGACCCGATGAACAGCAGGGCGACTGCCGTGGCCAGGTTGACCGCCAGGATGGCACGCATGAACAGCACCACGATCACCACACAGATCAGCAGGGCGGAGCAGGTCGACAGCGTGATCGCGCTCTGAATCAGCCCCGCCCGGATGGTCAGGGTATCGAGTTCAGTGCGGGCACCGGTGGGATCCACCGCGCTCTTGCCGTCCAGCCGGTCCTGAAGGACCCGGGCCCGGTCGATGATCCGGGCCATCCGGTTGGTCAGCACGGTAAGGGTGATGCCGACGCCGGAGAGCAGAAAGACCGGTGCCACCGCCAGCTGGATCGCGCGGGTAATATCGAAAAGTTGGGTCTCGGCCTGCATCGGGAGGACCTCGGCTCAATCAGGAAAGCTGCCAGTCAGTTCGTCAGGTTCTTGCTGTCGAGGCTTTCGGGGGCACACATCATGGTCCGCTCAAAGGCGCGGATCATCCCGATATCGGCCGGTCCGACCGAGAAGAAGACGTCGGCCCAGCTGAACCGGGCTCTCCTTGCCGCCAGCAACGATAGCAGGTCAGTGCGGTTGAGCACCACCGACACCGGCAGCGGGGCCGAGCAGCAGCGGCCCTTGGCCGGGTTGAGCTTGAGGACACCCAGCTGGCGGGTGAGTGAATCGTCGAGCACCATATTGACCGGCATGGTGTCGGCCCAGCGCTTCATCGACTTGGGATTGGTGACGATAGTCAGCCCCATCGTCAGTGGCCCCGGGTCAAAGGGCCCCGGCCCGGCATGGCTCTCGTAGAGGTCGTAGTCGTAGTCGAAGGCCAGTCCCGCCTTACGCAGCGCCAGTGCGACCACGGTCATTTCGGGTCCGGAATAGCCGCGCAGCGCCCCGGCTTCTTCGTCACGCCGGGGCCCGAACAGTGAATCGGCCCGGGCACAGGAGATTCGCTCACTGACCAGTGCCATGCGGCTCACCGTCCGCGGCTTGATAACCGTGATCGAGTCCTCGGCATGGTCGTTCGGCCTGGCCAGGACCTGTCCGCCCGGCAGATCGCCCCGGATGTAGTAGTGGGGAATCGAGGCGGGGGCGCAGAGCAGGGTCCGCTGAAAGGCGCGCAGGGCCCCGATATCGCTCCGTTCCAGGTCGACGTGCCAGTGTCCCCACTTGAGCAATGCCGATTTCGAGTGAAGCAGCACCAGCAGCGCCGCGCGGGAGAGCCGGACACCCACCTGGACCATCGGCGCCCCGTTCGGGGCTTCGGAGAGCCGGCCGATCGTGAGATTGCCGGGGTGCATGAAGGTGAAATCGTCGAGCACCAGGGTGACGGGCAGGGAGTCGGTCGTCCGGGCCAGTTCGCTGGCATCATCGATCACGGTGAGCCCCAGCGGCAGCCCTATCGGCTCGAATGGCCCCGACCCGGCAAAGGACAACCCAGTATAGGGGACAAAGCTGCGGATGGAGCGCGATTTCCGGGATACGAACAGGTAGGTCGAATCGCGATGGCTGTCATACAGTCCGGCCAGGGCGCCGAGCTCCTCGTTGACGGGCTTGCCGAGGACCGAATCGGCCAGGCTGCAGCTGGAAGGGGCAATGGCCGGCAGCTGATCGAGCTGGGCAGCGGCGGGAGCAGTGCCGAGGCCGAGGCTGAGAGACAGTAGCAGCAGCGCGATCCGGGCAACCGAGCGCATGATCGTTCCTTGTGGGTCAGTGACGGGACGGCAGGAGCCAATAGCTGCACAATCCAGGGAACTAGTGTTCTACACCAACCCGAATTCATCCTGGAACCGGCTTTTTCTTGAACGCAGATTTTACGGGATCAGGCAGTTTCTCGCAGAGAAATGCATCGGTGTGGTCCCATGACTCAAGGGGCAACAGCCGTTGGAGATATACCAGCACGAATGAGGACTGGGCGCCGGATCTGTGATAGGCCGGCCACAGCAAAGCTGTGCGGCGATCGAACCCGCCACAACTACCACCAGTGGTAGGGGGTGCCCGCCGATCAGGCCGACCGCGCCCGCACTTGTTCCGAGGTCAGGCCAAACAGCGGCGGCGTGGCAACGCTCAGCATGCCGAGCATCTGGTAGAGCTGGCCACGGTGGTGGACTTCATGCTCGACCATGGCGCGGAGCCATTTCCAGGTCGTGATCGGCGTGCCGGCGGGCGTCTGGCATTTGGCATCGAGGTCGGCATCGCCGAGTGCGTCCCCGGATGCTGTCCCAGTAGTCCAGGAACTGCGTAATGGACCGGATTTCCATCAGCCGGTTCCAGAGTCGGGATGATTTTCGGACAGCAAGCTGATCGGAGACAACGACGACGCCAACCTTGGCGTACACCTTCTGCTCGTCATTTTCTCAGTCACGCCTTCGGAGGTTCGGATGTTCAATATTCGCAAATCACTGCTGGTGGCCGCGCTGATTCTGCCAATGGCAGCCTACTCGGCCATGGCCCAGAACCCAGCCACCCCACCGGAAGCGGGTCAGCACGAAATGGGTGGCCGCGGCATGCGCGGAGGCCAGCGCCGACTGGCCGAACTGCTCAAGGGAATTACCCTGACCGCCACCCAGCAGACCAAGGTCGATTCCATTTCAGCGGCCGGGCGCGCCACGATGCCGCCGATGACTCCGGGCACCCGGCCGGATTCAGCGACCCGGAGCCAGATGCGCGGGATGATGCAGCAGTCGAACGCCGACATCCGCGCGGTGCTCACTCCCGATCAGCAGGCGATCTGGGACAAGAACCTTGAAGCGATGCGGAGTCGACAGAGACGGCCATAACTCTTCGATTGGTTCGGGGTTCAGTACACGGTTCAAAAGGTTCCGGGTTCCGGGTTCCGAGCAAGCTCGAATTCTTGCCAGGTACCGACTCTGGACCCTAGACCCTAGACTCTCGACCCTCGACCCTCGACCCTAGACCCCGGACCTCGGCTTGAAGCCAGAGTGCTCCCGCA
>JBDTTF010000105.1:0-38788 GCA_039930765.1 Gemmatimonadota bacterium
TTTGATCGCGAACACGAGATGCTTCCTTGCCGGTGCCCTGGCTGAGTCGGCTCCAGACCCGGCGCCCCCCTGGAAAAACCGGTGGCGTACTAGAACTTCGGCAGCTTGATCAACCCGCCCGCCCCGCCGGTGTAGCGCTTGAGCTGAGCCTGCAGCTCGGTCTCGACCTGATTGATCTGGTCACTCTGCAGTCCGACCTTCTTGCCCAGGTCCTGCGTCACCGCCGAGACCTGCTGTTGCGCCACGGCGATCCCCTGGCTGATCTGTTTGTCCACTTCCTCCTTGACCCTGGCTTCCGCCTTGGCCACCTGCTCGCCCAGCACCTGGCGGATCCCGCCCGCCAGCGCATCTCCCACATTCGAGCTGATCGCAATGCTCGGCTGGCTCACCGTCCCGCTGATGGTGGCGTCGAGGGTGAGGCTCTTCACGTTACCGAGCACCTGACCGACCAGCGACTGGAGCTTGTCGAGTGGCGTGCCGCGGGCCGAATCGCTGAGGCCGAAGGTGAGGTGGTTGGAGGCCACTCCCCAGTGGCCACGGAGTCGGTCGCCCTCGAGAGCAAACTGCAGCGTCGCATGACCGCGGCCCGGATCGAGCCGGAACGGCAGGCCGGGAAGATTGAATGCCGGCAGCGGCAATCCGCCTACCGCCGCCTGCACCGAATCGAGTGGTACCGCCTTGACGTGATTCAACAACCCACCGAGCTGCAGGGTCAGTGGTGTGGTGCCTTTGACACTGCCCTGGGCGGTGAACACTGTCGGGCGCCCGTACAGTGCCGGTTCACTGGTCAGCCCCTCCACCGCGGCGGTGAACGCGCCGCCGGTCGTGTCGCCGCCGAACTGGAATCCGACCTTGCCCTGCCGCAGCAGGAAGGTCGGATAGGCCTTGAGCTTCGGAAAGGCGATGGTGGTCCCCGCCATTCGGAGACGTTTGGGGCCCGGATTGCGCAGCGGGTCGAGCCCGGGCGGCAGGTAGCTGCGGCCCAGTGTGGTGTAGTAGAGCGCCTGCTCAAAGATGCTGGCGGTCGGGGGACCGAACAGCAGATAGCTGATATCGGGCGCCGAGACGGATGGGAGCTTCAAGAGACTGCGGGCCAGTTGGTAGTCCTGCTGCCGCGCTGCGTCGATGTCCTTGAGCCCGCTGGTCAGAGTGCCGGCGCCATCGGTCACCGATTGCTGCAGCCCGGCGACCTGCTGCTTGAGCCGTTTGACCTGATCGAGTGTTCGCTTGATGTCCGCAACTGCCTGGAGCGTGCCCTGGGTGCCGAGCTTGGTGGGATTAGCGGCGCCGAGTCGAGCAGTGAGTGCCTTGGCCGAATCGAGGACCGGACCAGGTTTGACCGCGGCAATCGAGGCCTCAAGCGCCTGGCGGATCGAATCGGCCCGGCTCTTCACTGCCAGCGCCGCCTGCACCGATGCCAGCTTGGTCGGGTCGAGTACCAGCGCCTTGATCGTGTCGACCGGTGTGAGCGACAGCAGCGGCACGTTGAACTGCTGCTTCCAGTCGCCCAGCTGCGCCTTGACCCGCTGGGCGATGCCGGGCGTCTTGATGGCGCGAGCCGGTTTGGCCCGGGGCACCAGGAACTGGAGGCCGGTCATCTCCATCTGGTCGATGACCAGCTTCTTCTCGAGCAGCGGGGTCGGATCGAGATCAAGGATGATGCGCCCGGCCGAGAGCAGATTGCGATTGAGATTGTACGGATCGGCCACCTGGAGTCCGGTCACCACCACCCGCGACTGGCGCAAGCTGACCTGCAGACCGCCGATGTCCACCTCGGCGCCGAGCATTTCGGTGGCGTAGTCCTGGCTCTGGCGGCGGATGAACTCTTCGCCGAACAGCAGCCAGACCACCGCGATCAGGACCAGGAACAGCGCGAAGGGAAGAATTGCCCTCCAGCGGAACAGTTTGGTGGCCATTGCGCTACTCCGGCCTGAACCAGCGGTACATGTTGTAGACCTTGGAGGCCGACAGCACCTGGTACATCCGCGAGTTCATCACTTTCTGGCCCCAGGTGGCGCGGTACCGCGCGATGCCCCAGCGGGCCAGCAGGTAGAGCGGGCCGAGCAGCACCAGCCACGACACCAGGCTGCCGAGCACCACCGTGTTATTGAAATTGCTGTAGGGCATGCCGGGCAGATTGTACCAGGAAGTCCACATCGGCCGGAGGCCCGGGCTCATCAGCAGCGCGTTGCCAATCCGGTCGAACACCGGATCAAGGGCAAAACCCACCGGCACCATGAACGCCCAGCCCAGCATTCCCCCGGCAAACGAGACGTTGAGCACGCAGAGGAGGAAGAGGACCACGAGGTTGTGGGCGTTGAGCAACGGTGTCAGGCCCAGCGCCGCGCCCAGTGCCATCCCGGCCGCCACCTGGCGAGGGGTGCCGTCGGAATGCAGCGTCGAGAATATCGATTGGATGAGCTTCAGGATGGCGAGCATGGTCTGAATTTAATACGGATGCTATGCTTCGCGCCCTATGGCCCGGCTCAAATCCCCTCTACAGGTTCACAAATTCGGCGGTGCCTCGCTGGCGGATACCGCCGCGGTGCGGCGCGCCGTCGAGATCGTCCGCGGCATCCCGGGCCCGGCCGTGGTCGTGGTGTCGGCCATGGCCGGGGTCACCGATCAATTGCTGACCCTGGCCGCGGGCGCCGGCCGCGGTGATGCGGCGGCCGCGGCTCCCCTGGTCGACCGGTTGCTGGCGCGCCACCGCTCGGCGCTCACTGCCGTCGTGCCGGCGGGGCGGGCCCGGACCGAGGTCAATCGATATCTCACCGACTCCTTCGGCGAACTGCTGACGCTGGCGCAGGGACTGGCCACGATCAGGGAGCTCTCACCCCGGACCTCGGACTTCATCGCGGCGCGGGGAGAACGGGCCAGCGCCCGGCTGTTTGCCGCCGCGCTTCACGCCGCCGGCACCCGGGCACTGTATGTCGACGCCCAGGCGCTGATTCCGACCGACGGCCATTCCGGCAACGCGACTCCCGACCTGGCCGCCGCCGACCGGGCACTGCGGGCGGCACTCCGGCCACTGCTGGCGCGCGGAATCACCCCGGTCGTGCCCGGCTTCGTGGGTGGTGCGGCCGAGGGCCACGTCGTCACGCTCGGGCGCGGTGGATCAGATCTGACCGCCACGCTGATCGCGCGGGCGCTGGGCGCCAAGCGGGTGAATCTCTGGAAGGATGTTCCGGGGCTGCTCACCGCCGATCCGCGGGTGGTGCCGGACGCTCGCATCGTGCCGCAGATGAATGTGCGGGAGGCGGCGGAACTGGCCTTCTATGGCGCCAAGGTGCTCCACCCCCGCGCCCTCACTCCGCTGGCCGGCCGCTCAATTCCGATCTTCGTCCGGCCGTTTGCCGACGCTACCGCCGCCGGCACCGAAGTGTCACAGCGTTCCACCCTGCTCGACTATCCGGTCAAGGCACTCTCGGCGGTCCCCGGCCAGTCGATGGTCACCCTCACCGGCAACGGGATGCTGGGTGCGCAGGGTGTGGCCGCGCGGGCGCTCGAGGCGCTCGACCGGGCCCGGATCGTGGTCACCCTGATTACCCAGGCCTCGTCGGAACACTCGATTTCTCTCTGCGTACCTGAAACGGCGGCGGAGACAGCCCGCCGGGCCCTGCGAGCCCAGTTCAGGGAAGAGCTGGTCAATCGCGAGCTCGACGGCATCGAGGTCCGCACCGGAATGGCCACCCTGGCCATCGTGGGACTGGGCATGGCCGGCAAGCGCGGCGTCGCGGCCCGAGTCTTCTCGGCCCTCGCGGCGGGCGGGATCAATATCCTGGCTATCGCGCAGGGCTCCTCCGAACTCAACATCACGGTCGTGGTGGAAGGTCGGGCCGTGGCCGAGGCACAGCGCCGGATCCATGCCGATTTCCAGCTCGACAAGATCGGCGGCGGCCGGGCCGCACATCCGGCGGGCATCGATGTCGTGCTGCTGGGATTCGGGTTGATCGGCCGGACCGTGGCTCTGCAGCTGGGCCGCGGACGCCGGAGTGGCCACTCTCCGCGAGTAGTGGGACTGATCGATCAGAGCGGCTTCATCTTCAGCGCCAACGGGATTCAGCCCAGGCAGCTCGCGGCACTGGCGAGCGCCAAGGCCAAAGGAACTCGCCTGGCTGAGCTGCCGGGTGGACGAAAGGGCCGCGCCACTGATGCGGTGGCCGAAATCGCCCGTCACGCCCTGGTCCACCCGGTGCTGGTGGACGCCACCGCCAGCGAAACAACGCCCGCCCTGCTCCGGGCCCTCGACGGCGGAATGCACCTGGTCCTGGCCAACAAGCGGCCGCTGGGCGGAGCCCGGGCCAATGTCGAGCAGTTGCAGGCCCGGGCGCTGCTGCGCGGCCGGCGGATCCGCCATGAGGCCACCGTCGGCGCGGGACTCCCGGTCATCGACACTTTTCACAAGCTGATCGAATCGGGCGACCGGGTGCGGCGGATCGAAGGCTGCCTGTCGGGCACGCTGGGATTCCTGCTGTCGGAGATCGGCCGTGGCCGAGCCTTCAGCGAGGCGCTACGGGACGCAATGGCACGGGGCTACACCGAGCCGGATCCACGGGATGATCTCTCCGGGGCCGACATGGCCCGCAAGGCAATCATTCTCGGGCGGATGATCGGCTTCAAGGGAGAGCTGTCGGACCTGACGGTGGAATCGCTGGTGCCACCGGCAGCCGCCAGGCTGTCGCGCGACCGCTTCCTGGCCCGACTCGACGAATTCAATGGGGCGTGGCGTCTCCGCGCCGAGTCGGCGGCCCGGCGCGGTGGAGTGCTGCGGTACATGGCGGTGATGTCACCCCGCGGGATCAGGGTCGGACTCAAGGTGGTGCCGGCGGGTTCGCTGTTCAGCGCTCTCAGTGGAACCGACAACGCCATCGCGTTCACCACTGACCGCTACGCCACTAGTCCGCTGGTCGTGGTCGGACCCGGCGCCGGCCCCGCAGTTACCGCGGCTGGCGTGCTCAACGACATCCTGGCGCTGGGCTGATGTCGGGGCCGGTCTTTACCCACGTCCGTGCCTACGCTCCGGGTAGCATCGGCAACGTCGGCCCCGGCCTCGATATCCTGGGATTGGCGGTGGCGGGCCTGGGAGACCGGGTGACCGCCCGGGTCAACGGCGGCAAGACACTCTCGGTCATCGTCGCCGGGGAGAGCCGTATCCCTGCCGATCCGGCTCGCAACACGGCCGCGCTGGCCGCACGTGCGGTGCTCAGGCTCACCGACCACGGGGCGCTGGGCCTCGACCTGGAGCTGGAAAAAGGGTTGCCGCTCTCCGGCGGCCAGGGTGGCAGCGCTGCCTCGGCAGTGGCGGCCGCGGTGGCGGTCAATCATCTGCTGGGGCGCCCACTCGGCTTTCCGGCGCTGCTAATGGCCTCGCTCGAGGCGGAAACGGCCGTGGCCGGCCGGCATCTCGACAACCTGGCCCCGTCGCTGCTCGGCAGCGCGGTGTTGATCCGCTCGATGGACCCGCTCGACTTCGTGGTTCTCGCCGTGCCCGACGCTCTGCGGGTGGTGCTGGTGCGCCCCGAGCAGGAACTCCGCACCGCCGAAGGACGCGCCGTGCTGCCCACACACCTGGACCGGGCCACTGCGCTGCACCAGGCCGCCCAGGTGGCCGCCATGGTGGCGGCGCTGGCCAGTGGTGACCTGGCCCTGCTGGGCCGCGCCATTGATGACCGGATTGCTGAGCCGGCCCGGGCACCACTGTTGCCAGGATTTATCGAGGCCAAGGCCGCGGCGCTGGCGGCAGGCGCGCTGGGCTGTTCGATCTCGGGCAGCGGCCCCACCGCCTTTGCCCTGGTGAGCAGCGATGCCGCCGGTGAGCGTGTGGCCGCGGCAATGGCGGCGGCCTACCTGATCAAGGGTCTCAAGAGCACCCGGCGGGTGGCCGCGGTTGACCGCGTCGGCGCGCAGGTGGAGGAGGCCAGATGAGCTCGGTGAGCTGGCAGGTGTGCCACAGTTGTGATCGCCGCTACGACGAACTCGATCCTCGCGGCCGCTGCGAATGCGGCAGCCTGCTCGAGGTGCAGCATGCGGCGCCGGCCCTTCAGGGCAGTGCGCTCAAGCAGCTGTTCGCCGCACGGCGCATGGCCCAGACGGGTCCTGATCGCTCTGGTGTCTGGCGCTACCGTGAGATGGTGCTTCCGGGGGCTGGTGATTCGATCGTGACCCATCCCGAGGGGAATACTCCGTTGATCTCCCGATCCGCCATCGCCAACTGGAGTGGAGTTCCCTCGCTGCTGCTCAAGCACGAAGGGCACAACCCGACCGGCTCATTCAAGGATCGTGGCATGACCGTTGGCGTGACTCAGGCCCGGCGGCTCAAAGCCCGCGCCGTGGCGTGTGCCTCGACCGGCAACACCTCGGCCGCCCTCGCCGCATACGCAGCGCAAGCCGGCATCCCGGCGCTGGTGCTGGTTCCCTCCGGACAGGTGGCGCTGGGCAAGCTGGCCCAGGCCCTGGCCTATGGCGCCCGCACCCTCCTGGTGAAGGGAGACTTTGACGACTGCCTCCGGCTGGTGCAGGAGGCCAGCCAGTCACTCGGCGTCTACCTGCTCAACTCGGTCAATCCGTTCCGGGTCGAGGGCCAGAAGACCATCGTGCTTGAACTGCTGGACCAGCTCGATTGGCAGGTGCCCGACTGGATCGTGCTCCCCGCCGGCAACCTCGGCAACACTGCCGCGTTCGGCAAAGCGCTGGTCGAAGCCCGGGCCGCGGGGTTGATCGACCGACTGCCGAGGGTCGCCGCGGTGCAGGCCGCCGGAGCGGCGCCCTTTGCTGCTGCCTTTGCCGAAGGATTCACCACTCGTCGCACCGTCAAGGCCGATACCATTGCGACGGCCATCAAGATCGGGGCGCCGGCCTCGTGGGACCGCGGCGTGAAGACGATCCGGGACACCAATGGCTTCGTCACCTCGGTGACCGATGCCGAGATTCTGGAAGCCAAGGCCGTGATCGATGCGGCCGGCGTCGGCTGCGAACCGGCCAGCGCGGCAAGCGTCGCCGGGGTCCGCCAGCTCCGCGAGCGCGGTGTCATCGGGCCTGAACAGAGTGTTGTGGCGGTTCTCACCGGTAATCTGCTGAAGGATCCGGAGATACTGATCCGCTATCACCGGGACACCAGCCCGCCTCCGTCGCGAGCCAACCCGCCGATCGAGATCGACGCCTGCCTTGCCGCGCTCGAACGGATCCTGGGCTCACTCTAGAAAGCCAGAGGCGCCGAGCGGCGCCTCTGGTTGCGGTTAGATCCTGCCCGACCGACCGCGATGACCGCCTCGGCCACCCTTCCGTCCGGCGCCACGCCCTCCCAAGGCCCTGCCCTGCCGACCGAAACCCCGGTGCATTCGCAGCTGCCGGCCGGCAGCCAGCTGGCGCCGCATCCAGAACCGCCGTGCGGCCCCTCTGCGCTGCCAGCGGTGCAGGCCGCGCGCCCGGGCAAACCGCGCCGGTCGCCGGGATACCTGATAGCCGTTGGGCCGCCATTCCCGCAGGCCGTAACGAGTGGGCTGCGCCGTTTCAGTTCCGGGACTGAGCGCCGGGCCCGCGGACTCTGGGCCCGCGCGGTGATCGGAATCGCGACCGCCAACAACGCCATGACCACCATGCCCGCCAATGAGCGTGACATCAGATGTGCAATGAAGGTGTGACGCGGTGAGACGAGTGCCGATTCGCTGTGGTAGCCGGCATAACCCCGGAGAAACGAGCGAGGGGCGCCGTCTGGCGCCCCCCGGTGGGTCCGACACGCCTCGGGTTGCCTAGTGATGCCGGTCGTGCCGCAGATCCCGGCGATCATGGTGCCGGTCGCGATGATCCTGCTTCAGGTCCCGCCGGTCGTGCCGGCTGCCGCGGCGGTCGTGCTTGAGGTCGTGACGATCGTGGGACAAGTCACGCCGGTCCGACCGCAGGTCGCCGGTGTTGCCATTGCGCCTATCCTGGCGCAGCTCCCGTCCATCATGACGAATGTCCCGGCGGTCGTGGGCCCGGTCGCCACGGTCCTGCCGCAGATCCCGTCGGTCACCGCGGATGTCGCGGTCATCGTGGCGGATATCGCGCCGGTCGTGACGCCGATCGTGCCGGTCCTGGCTCACTGCGCCACCGCCACCAAGGGCCGCAGCGGGCGATTGGGCTGAAAGAGTGGTAGCCGCCAGGGTGGCAGCAGTCAGGAGCATCAGGGTGCGGCGCATAAGAACCTCGTTCAAGGGTGTACCCAAACGACGCAGCCCCGGCCGGAGTGTTAATTCCGGTCGGGGCTGAGCACTTCGGGCGCTGTTCAGGGCTTCGATGCGCTGCCGATGGCCTGATCCAGCTCGGTGTACGCGGTGGGATCGACCTCACGAAATGGCTGCATGACGTGGCTGATCTTCCCGTCCGGCCCGATCACGAACAGCGAGCGGTCATCAAGGCCGTATTGCTCGTTGAACGCTGCGTACATCCTGCCGACAACCCCGCCCGAATCACTCAGGAAAGTGAATGGATACCCGGCATCGTGGGCCCAGCTGGCCAGCGTGCCCACGCTGTCGATACTGATGGCCAGGAGTCTGACTGCTTTGCCATTGCGGAACAGTTTCGCGTACTGATCACGGTACGCGTTCATTTGAACTGTTCACCCCTTGGTCCGCGCCTTGTAGAAAAAGGCCAGGATCACGGTATTGCCGCGCAGTTCCGACAGCCGGATCTGCTGCGGCAGGACTCCGGCCTGTGTGGCTGCCGGTAGCGCGAAGTCCGGTGCGAACTGGCCCGCCACGAGTGGCGTGGCCGACTGGGCGGCCGCCACCCCGGTACCCAACAGGGCCAGGGCGCTCACCAGCGCCATCAGCCTGCCTCGCGATCGATCCATGATCCTCCTCGGACAAGGTGAACCTGCTACCTGCTGGGCACGACCCGCCAGATCTGGTGACTCGCGTCCGCTCCAATATAGAGCGCACCGTCGGGGCCGACCGCAAGTCCTGAGGCCCTGAGGCCGGTCGGTTTCCCGGTCAGGGTGGCAAACGTGTCGTACTTGCCGGTCGGCTTGCCGTCAGCGAACGGCACGAAGACGACGCGGTAGCCGGCCTGGGGCAGCGGGGCGCGATTCCACGAACCGTGGAACGCGATGAACGCCCCGCCTCGATACCTGACTGGAAAGAGCGACTGATTGTAGAACGCGATCGCCATCGGGCCCCAGTGACCGGGAAACCCGATCAGGGGCGGCTGCGTGTCGGCGCACTTCCCGACCGTCTTGCCGTCCCCTCCGTATTCAGGAGCCGTGAGCTTCTTGCCCTGCAGCTGATCGTAGTAGCAGTACGGCCACCCGATGTCGCTGCCCTGGTGGATCTCGGCGAACTCCTCGGCCGGCAACTCCGCGTTCAGCGAATCAGAGAATCCCCAGTTCTCGCCCAGCTGGTCCCGGCCATGGCTGGCGGCGAACAGTTTGCCACTGGCCGGGTCGGTGGCAAGGGCCACGGCATTGCGGAGCCCGGTGGCCCAGCGCACGCCGTCCGACTGGCGCTGCTGATGTTTCGAGGCGGAGAACTTCCAGATTCCGGCCCGGGAGTCGAGCTCGGTGCAGGGCTGGTGGCCGGGCGACTGCTTGGTCCGATCGGCCTGCTGACAGCTGTTGGTCGCCGATCCCACGCTGACATAGAGCGCCCCATCCGGGCCGAGTGCCAGGCTCTTGGTGGTGTGATTGCCATCGACCGGCAGTCCGGTGACCACCGACTCCGGCGGGCCAGCGGGCTCGGTCTGTCCCGGCTTCCAGGGCCAGCGCATGACCTCGTTGCTGGTGGCGAAATAGAGATAGCCGCCGCCCCAGGCAATTCCATTGCCGCCGGTAGGACCGAAACGGTGAATCACATCGGCCCTGCCATCGCCGTTAGTGTCCCGCAGGACGAGGACACCGCCGCTGCCACCGCCGACGGCGGCAACAATATCACCATTGGGCAGGGCCACCAGGTGGCGGACGATGCCGAGCTGATCGGCAAACAGGGTGGCGCAGAAACCATCGGGCAACGAGAGGCCGGCATTGTCCGCCGCACAGGCGGGTGCCGGAGCGTGTCCGGGCGCCGGGGCCAGAGGAGCCAATGGGAGCAGGGCGAGGAGAGCGAGGGTGGTTCGCACGGCACATTCTCCTGCGAAAACGGGGTGAGGACGGCTGAATCCGCCCGGAGATCGGGCCGGCCCGACCGGGCAAGCGGTTTCGATCACGCCAGAATGTAGCCGGGCTTTTCCCCCAAAACGAGCGGTTTCAGAGGAGGAAACCGGCCCACCGGGGCGGCATCCGAGGGGCCCCAAACGCCTGCGGGATCGCGGCCAGAGGGGAAAAATACTGTTTTCAGAGGAGAAAACCCGGTTTTCCCTCTTGATTCGCTCGGGAAAAGACATACTTTGGTTTGCGCGTAGAGCCGTCGTCCCTCTCCTGGCGGCTCCAACTATTCTCCAGTGGAGGCAGACGATGGCTGTTGCCAAGAAGAAGGCCGCCAAGAAAAAGGCCGCCCCGAAGAAGGCCGCGAAGCGGAAGCCCAATGCGGCGTTCATGAAGCCCGTGCAGCCGAGCGCCACGCTCTCGGAAGTCATCGGCTCGAAGCCCATTCCGCGCACCGAAGTCACCAAGAAGATCTGGGCCTACATCAAGAAGAACGGGCTCCAGGACAAGAAGAACCGGCGCAACATCAACGCCGATGCCAAGCTCCGTCCGATTTTCAAGAAGGACCAGGTCACCATGTTCGAGATGACCAAGCTCGTGAGCAAGCACCTGAGCTGAAGTCAACGCGCATCATGCTGGACTGAGGGCGCCCCCGTCGGGGCGCCCTTCGCGTTTTATGCGGCGGCCGCCTCGATGCAGCTGATCCATAACACCCGGCTCCCGTAGCAATGCGAGCCGGCCAGACCCGATGCGCGGTGCCCCAACCCCGTGTATAATCCCCGCCCTATGGCCGGTGAATACATCTTCCAGATGCGCGACCTGCGTAAGGTCGTGCCCCCCTCCCGCGAGATCCTCAAGGGGATCTATCTCTCCTTCTATCCCGGCGCCAAGATCGGGGTGCTCGGCTCCAATGGAGCCGGCAAGTCGACGCTGCTCCGGATCATGGCCGGGATCGACAAGGACTTTCAGGGCGACGCGCGTCCGCTGCCAGGCACCCGGATCGGGTACCTGCCGCAGGAGCCGCAGCTCGATCCCACCAAGGATGTCCGCGGCAATGTGGAGGACGGGGTCCGGGCCACCCGCCAGCTGCTGGACGACTTCAACACCATTGCCATGAAGTTCGCCGAGCCGATGGGTGATGACGAGATGAACAAGCTGCTGGAAAAACAGGGCCGGCTGCAGGACCAGATCGACCACCTCGGGGCCTGGGAACTGGACCACAAGCTCGACATTGCCATGGACGCGCTGCGGCTGCCGCCCGGCGATGCCCCGGTGGCCCAGCTCTCGGGCGGTGAAAAGCGCCGGGTGGCGCTGTGCCGGTTGCTGCTGGAGCAGCCCGACATGCTGCTGCTCGATGAGCCGACCAACCACCTCGACGCCGAGTCGGTGGCCTGGCTGGAGAAGTACCTCGAGACGTTCGCGGGCACCGTGGTGGCCATCACCCACGACCGGTACTTCCTCGATAACGTGGCCAAGTGGATCCTCGAGCTGGACCGCGGCAGCGGGATTCCGTGGGAAGGCAATTATTCCAGCTGGCTCGAACAGAAGACCAAGCGGATGGCCACCGAGGAAAAGCATGCATCGGCCAGGCAGAAGACCCTGGCCCGCGAGCTGGAGTGGGTCCGGCTCAGCCCCAAGGGGCGGAACGTCAAGAGCAAGGCGCGGATTGCCCGGTTCGAGGAGCTGCGGGACGAGGCCGACCGCCAGACCGAAGGCAATGTCGAGATCATGATCCCGACGCCAGAGCGGCTGGGTGACGAAGTGGTGGTGGCCAAGGGGCTGTCCAAGGGCTACGGCGACCGGCTGCTGTTCGAGAATCTGAATTTCTCGCTGCCGCGGGGCGGCATCGTCGGGATCATCGGGCCCAACGGCGCCGGCAAGACGACGCTGTTCCGGATGATCGCCGGGCAGGAAAAGCCGGACCGCGGCGAGCTGGTGGTGGGCCAGACGGTCAAGGTGGCCTACGTCGACCAGAGCCGGGACACCCTGGATGGCACCAAGACGCTGTACGAGGAAATCTCGGGCGGACAGGACGAGCTGCTGTTCGGCACCCGCAAGGTGAACGCGCGGGCCTACGCGGCGGGATTCAATTTCCGGGGCAGCGACCAGCAGAAGAAGGTCAAGGATCTGTCCGGCGGCGAGCGCAACCGGCTTCACATGGCCAAGCTGCTCAAGAGCGGCGGCAACCTGCTGCTGCTCGACGAGCCGACCAACGACCTGGACGTCGATACCCTTCGGGCCCTCGAGGATGCCCTGCTCGGCTTTGCCGGCTGCGCGGTGGTCATCAGCCATGACCGCTGGTTTCTCGACCGGATCGCGACCCACATCCTGGCTTTCGAGGGCGACAGCGACGTGGTCTGGTACGAGGGCAACTACCAGGACTACGCCGCCGACTACCGGAAGCGCAAAGGCGCCTCGGTGGACCAGCCCCACCGCATCAAGTACCGCAAGCTGGTGCGCTAGGTGAGCGGTGAACGCCGCTCATTTCCCTACCTGCCCGACGCCATTGCCGGCCTGGCGGACCTGGCCGGCAATCTGCGCTGGAGCTGGAGCCGCCCGGCCCGGGCCCTGTTCCGCGCCCTCGACGAAACCCTCTGGCAGCAGACCCGCCACAACCCGGTGGCCATGCTGCGCCGCATCGACCCGGCGCGACTGGCGGCCTGCGCCATCGAGCCCGCCTTCCTGCAACTGTACCAGGCCGCGATCGACGAAGCCGCCATGGAACTGGATGGGGGCGGACGGCCGTGGTTCCGGGTGGAATACCCCGAGCCATTGCCGGGACCGGTGGCCTATTTCTGTGCCGAGTTCGGGCTGCACAACTCGGTCCCGATCTATTCGGGCGGACTGGGCATCCTTGCCGGTGACCACTGCAAGTCAGCCTCGGATCTGGCGCTGCCCCTGGTGGGGGTCGGGCTGTTCTATACCAAGGGATATTTTGACCAGCGGTTGAGCCTGGACGGCTGGCAGGAGGACAGTGACACCCGGTTCGATCCCGCCGTGGCGCCGCTGCATCGCGAACGCGGTCCGGCCGGCGAGCCTTACCTGACCGTGGTGTCGACCTTCGGCCGGCCGGTGCACATTGGGGTCTGGCGGCTGATGGTGGGCCGGGTACCGATCTACCTGCTGGACACCAACCTCGAGGAGAATCACCCCGACGATCGCGGGCTCTCGAGCAAGCTGTACGCCGGCGGACCCGACCTCCGGCTGCGCCAGGAGTGGCTGCTGGGTGTCGGCGGCGTGCGGGTGCTGCGGGCGCTGGGGCATTCGCCCTCGGCATGGCACGCAAATGAAGGGCATGCCGCGTTCATGCTGATCGAACGGCTGCGCGAATTGACCAGCACCGGGACCCCGCTGGCCGACGCGCTGACCGAGGTGCGGGCCCGCAGCATATTCACCACCCACACGCCGGTGCCTGCCGGTCATGACGCCTTCAGCCAGGATCAGCTGGAAGCCTGTACCGGACCGGTGTGGGAGCCGATGGGCATCAGCCGGGAGCGATTCTTCGGTCTTGGCGCGCACCCGGACGATCCGCAGCATCTGTTCCACATGACGGTGCTGGCCATCCGCTGCTCGCGGCGGGTCAACGGCGTGGCCCGCAAGCATGGCGAGGTGTCCCGCGAGATCTGGAAGGCCCTCTGGCCCGGACGCGAGAGTGAGCAGGTCCCGATCGGTCACGTCACCAATGGGGTGCACCTGGCCACCTGGATGTCGCAGGCGATGATGGGGCTGCTGGACGAACAGCTGGGGGCCGACTGGCCCGAGCGGCTGGACGATCCCTCGCTGTGGGACCAGGTGCAGCGCATCGATGACGGGCGGCTCTGGGCCGTTCACACCCAGATGAAGGCCGACCTGATGACTTTCATCAGGGAAGAGGCCCGTCGGCGCTGGGCCAGCGAATGGAAAGAGGCCAGTCACGTCGTCGGCGCCGGCCTGCTGCTCAATCCTGACGTATTCACCATCGGCTTTGCCAGGCGGTTTGCCACCTACAAGCGGGCCACGCTGCTGTTCAACAACTTTGACCGGCTGCATGAGCTGCTGGTCAATCCGCGGCGGCCGGTGCAGATCATCTTCGCCGGCAAGGCGCACCCGCAGGACGGGCCCGGCAAGGAAGTCCTGCAGCAGGTCTATTCCTTCTCTCGCGATGCGCGCCTCGAAGGGCGGGTGGCGTTCATCGAGGACTACGACATGCATCTGGCCCACCGGCTGGTGCAGGGCGTCGATCTCTGGCTGAACATGCCGAGGGTGCCCCTCGAGGCCAGTGGCACCAGCGGGATGAAGGCGGCGTTGAATGCCGTGCCCCAGTTGAGTACGCTGGACGGCTGGTGGCAGGAGGGCTTCGCCGGGCAGAATGGATGGGCGGTGCCGCTGGCGCAGCCCGGCGAGGATGCCGACGCCGCCGATGTCGGCCGGCTGTATGGCCTGCTCGAAGAGCAGATCGTGCCGCGATACTACCAGCGTGATGGCAACGGACTGCCGGGGGCCTGGATCGGCGTGATGAAACAGGCGCTGCGGATAGCGGGTGGACGATTCACCGCCCGGCGGATGGTGCAGCAATACGTGAAGGACTACTACGTTCCAGCGGCGCGAGGTGTGGCGCCGGGAGATGACCCGCCCCTAGCCTGAGGACGACCGGATGGCCGCCGCGCCCGCACCTGCGGGAGCCCCTCCACTGGCACTGACCACTCCGACCGGACGGCCGGCTGGCGTAGTGCACCTCGCCGCCGAGTACTGGCCATACGCGCGGACCGGCGGCTTGGCGGACGCAGTCCGCAGCCTGGCCAACTGGCAGACCTCAATCGGCCTCGAGGTCACTGTCCTCCTCCCGCTCTACCGTTCAGTCGGCGATCAGGTGCCTGGCCTCGGCCCGGGTGCCGTCTCGTACCAGGTCCAGGTGGGTCCCCGGATCGAGAAGGTCTCGCTGGTTCCCCATCCGGATGCCGCCGGGCCCCGAATCTATTTCATCGACCATCCGGGCTCCTTCGACCGGCCGGGTATCTACGGCCAGGGCGGAGACTACCCCGACAATCCCCGGCGGTTTGCGACCTTCTGCCGGGCGGCACTGGCCGCCTTGCCTCAGATCGCGCCCCGAGCGCGGCTGCTGCATGCCCACGACTGGCACACCGCGCTGGCCCCGGTCTATCTCCGCACCACCCTACAGCACGATCCGTATTACCAGGACCTGGCGACGGTGCTGTCGGTGCACAATGCCGGATATCAGGGCCATTACGGTCACGACACCCTGGCCGATATCGGTTTGCCCGCGTGGCTCTGGGATTGGCGCTGGATGGAGTGGTACGGCAAGCTCAACATTCTCAAGGGCGGACTGGCCTGCGCCGATACCGTGACCACGGTGAGCCCGACCCACGCCCATGAGTTGCGCACGCCGGATGGCGGGTTCGGGCTGCATGAAGCCTTCATCCATCTCAAGGACCGCCTGGTCGGAATCATCAACGGAATCGATTTCACGGCCTGGAATCCCGAGACTGACCCGGATCTGCCGGCCCACTACACCCGGGACAATCCGGCTGCCAAGGCAGCCTGCAAGGCGGCGCTGCAGCGCTCGTGCGGGCTGGCCATCGATCCGGTCCGTCCGCTGTTCGGCATGACCGCACGGCTGGTCTCGCAGAAGGGGCTCGACATCATCCTCGAGAGTCGTCTCCCGTTTGTGACCGACGCCCAGTACCTCTTCCTCGGCGCCGGAGACCCGATCTACGAGGCGGCGTTGGCCAGCTTTGCCGAGGCCTTACCGCACCAGGTGGCGGCGGAGTTCCACTTCACCGACCGGCGTGAGCATGAATTGATGGCGGGGGCTGACCTGTTCCTGATGCCATCGCTGTATGAGCCCTGCGGCCTGACCCAGATGCGGGCCCAGCGCTACGGCGCCATACCGGTGGCCCGGCGCGTCGGTGGGCTGGCCGACACGATCGAGGATGGGGTCACCGGGTTCCTGTTCGATCCGTACACCGCCGAGGCGCTGCTGATCGCGGCGACGCGCGCCATGGACCAGTTCGCCGACCAGCCTGCCTGGGGCCGGATGATGGCGGAAGCCATGAGCCGCGATTTCAGCTGGGACCGCTCCGGCCGCCGGTATCTCGATCTCTATCGCCGGGCCCTGGCTATCCATGCCGCCGGCCGTCAGGAGCCCTGAGTGGATTTCGTACTGGCATTGCACAGTCACCTGCCGTGGGTGCTGAACCACGGCCGGTGGCCGCACGGCAGTGACTGGCTCTGCGAAGCGGCGGTGGACACCTACCTGCCGCTGCTCGAGGAGCTGGAAGCGCTGGCCGAGGAAGGGGTCCGCGCCCCCGTGACCATCGGGTTCACCCCGGTACTGGCCAATCAACTGGCCTCGCCGGTCTTTGCGCTTGAGCTCGAGGCCTTTTTCGAACAGCGGCTGGTGGCGTGCGATGAGGCCATCGCCGATCTGGGCCACGGCGGGGACAGTCAGCTGGTCGAGCTGGTCGAGTTCTGGCGCCGCCGGTTCGAACGGTTGCGGAACCGGTTCCGGTTTGCCAACCGTGACCTGATCTCCGCGTTCCGCCGGCTGGAGGACGAGGGCCAGCTCGAGATCATCGGTTCCGCCGCCACCCACGGCTTCCTGCCACTGCTCGGACGCGATGAAAGCATCCGGTTCCAGCTGGCCCTGGGCCGACATGAACATCGCAGGCTGTTCGGGCGGCTGCCGGCCGGGTGCTGGCTGCCTGAATGCGCCTATCGCCCGCGAGGCGAATGGGCGCCAATGGCTGGTGCACCCTACACCGGCATCCGCCGGGGAATCGATGAGCATCTCGGCGATGCCGGATTCCAGTTTTTCTTCACCGACTCACACATGGCCAACGCCGGTACCCTGGTGCGTTCCTCCGGCGACCCGGCCAGCATGGATGAGTTCGACCGGCACGTCCTGCCGATCGGTGCCGGCGCGACCCGCTCGCCCTACCGCAGCTACCGGGTGATGCCGGCCCGAACCGGCCGCACCCTGGCGGCGCTGGTGCGTGACCCCCGGACCTCGCAGCAGGTCTGGAGCCGGCATGAAGGCTATCCCGGCGATGAAGCCTATCTCGAGTTCCACAAGATCCGCTGGCCCGGTGGGCTCAAGCTCTGGCGGGTCAGCGCGCCCGGCAGCGACCTAGGCGCCAAGCAGAGCTACGATCCCAACCATGCGTTTGGCCGGGCCGGTGAGCATGGCCGGCACTTCGCGAGCGTGCTGAGCCAGATCGCGGCGGCCGACCGGTCGTCGAAGAGCGGGGTGATCGCCGCGCCGTTTGACACCGAGCTGTTCGGTCACTGGTGGTTTGAAGGTCCGGCATTCGTCGGTGCCGCCTATCGCGCGCTGGAGGGAAACGGCCTGGTCCGGCCCACCACGGCCTCGGCTCACCTGCAGGCCCATCCGGCCCGGACTCCGCTTCGGCTGGCCGCCGGTTCGTGGGGCGCCGAGGGGGATTGGTCGATGTGGCTCAACGACCGGACCGCGTGGACCTGGCGGCGCCTCTGGCCGCTGGAAACCGCCTTCTGGGATCTGGCACCCGTGGCGCTCAACAATCCGGCGGCGTGGCCAGTGCTGGCGCAGGCGGCCCGGGCGCTGCTGCTGGCCCAGTCGTCCGACTGGCAGTTCATCATCTCGACTGGTGCGGTGGCGGACTACGCGGTGCGGCGGATCAGTGAGCACTGCGACGATCTCGAGCAGCTGCTGGCCGCGCTGCGCGGCGGTGAGGGCGGCCTCGAGGCGGGCCAGCGGCTGGCCGACGAACAGAACCGGCGAGATGGGCTGTTCCCCGACGTGCTGCCCGCACTGGCCCTGGCCCTGCGCGGCAGTCGCGCGCTGTAGCCATGACCCCGAAGAGCCTCGTCATTCACGGCCACTTCTACCAGCCGCCCCGCGAGGAACCGTGGCTGGAGGAGATCGAAGCCGAACCGTCGGCGGCGCCCTGTCACGACTGGAACGAACGGATCGAGCAGCAATGCTACCGGGCAGTGGTGGCGGCCAGGATCCCGGGGGCTGAGGGGCGGATCTCGAGAATCGTCAACACCCTCGAATCGATCAGCTTCAATTTCGGCCCGACCCTGCTCGAATGGCTGGAGCGCAAGGCGCCGACCACCTACCGGGCCGTACTGGCGGCCGACCGGTCGAGCGTGGAGCGGCTGGGATTCGGAAACGCCATCGCGATGCCCTACCACCACGCCATCCTGCCACTCAGCACCCCTGCCGACCGCCAGACCGAGATCCGCTGGGGCATCGCCGACTTCAGGCGCCGCTTCGGCCGGATGCCGCAGGGGATGTGGCTGCCCGAGACCGCGGTGGATGCCGCCACGCTCGATGCGCTGGCCATCGAAGGAATCCAGTTCACCATCGTGGCCCCGCACCAGGTCGAAGGGGCGCCCGCCGATGGCAGTCCCGGCCGGTTCCGGACCAGTTCGGGGCGGGAGATCACGCTCTGCGTCTACGACGGCGCGATCGCCGCGGACGTGGCCTTCGGCGCCTTGCTGAACGACGCCACGGCCTGGCGGCGGCGTCTGCTCGCCGAGGGCAAGGGTCCGGCCCGCCGCCTGGTGGCCGTGGCCACCGACGGGGAGACCTATGGGCATCATCACGCCTTTGGCGAGATGGCGCTGGCCGGCCTGATCGAGAGCGTCACGACCGAGCCCGGGGTCCGGCTGGAGAATTTCGCCAGCTATCTTGCGGCCCATCCCGCCACCGCGCCGGTGACGCTGGTGTCGCCCAGTTCCTGGAGCTGCAGCCACGGAGTCGAACGGTGGCGGAGCAACTGCGGCTGCCGGATGGACACCACGAAGCCCCCGGCGCAGGAGTGGCGAACTCCGCTGCGGGCCAGCATCGCGTGGCTGGCCGACGAGCTGCACGCCCGATATGCCGCGGCCGCGAGTCACTGGTTTGCCGACCCTGCCGCGGTGCGAGACGGGTACGGCGCGGTGGTCGGAGACAGCCCCGAGGTGGCGCTCGACTGGATCCGCCGGCATGCGCTCCGTGGATCGGACCAAGCGGGGCTGATCCGGGCCGCGGAATGGCTCGAGGTCGAACGCGGCGCGCTGCGAATGCAGACCTCCTGCGCCTGGTTCTTCGATGACCTGTCCGGCCTCGAGGTGCTGCAGGTGCTGCGCTATGCGCTGCGCGCCATTGTGCTGACCGGTGAGTCGGCTGGCGCGCTGGTGGCGGGATTCGCGACGCGGCTTGAGCCGGCCGCGAGCTCCCGGATCGGCGCGCCCGACGGCGGCGAAATGGTCCGTTCGCTGGCTGCCGCGGCCCACACCGCTCCCGCCCGCATTGCCGCCGGACTCGGCGCCGCCCGCGAGCTGATGGTCGATCTGCCCGAACCGCTCGGTTATCGCCTGGAGGACACCGGTCATGGCTTTGACCTGATCCACCGCCGGACCGGCTGGCGGCAGCCCTTCCTGATCGAGACCACCCAGACCAACGTCGACCTGCTGATCCGCCTGGAGGCTGGCTGGCTCCCGGAACACCAGGTCATCACGCTGGCCGAAGTACCCGAACTGCCGCGGGAAGCCATCCGGCAGACGCTCCGGGCCAGCCTGGTCCGGCGCTGGCTGAATGCCTCGGAAAGCCATCGACTGCTGGACGGCCGCCTGCCGGTCCGGGAAGCGGCCCTGCTGGCGTTCTCCCGGGCGGTCGAGGCACTGGCCGACGACCAGGGCCCGGATGCGCGGCGCCGAGTGACCGATCTGGCGGCGCTGTATGAGAGCTATGGGCGGACGGTGCCGTTCGACGTGCAGACCCGGTTCTATCGGGTCCGCGAACTGGTATCGCCGGCCCAGGCCCTGCTGCTCGAGCCGGTGGCCCGGACCCTCGGCTTCACTCCGAAAGCAGCCTCATGACCGCTCCGATCAGATTCGTCTTCGGCCTGCACCTGCACCAGCCGGTCGGCAACTTCGACCATGTCTTCCAGCAGCACCTCGACGATGTCTACCTGCCATTCCTGAAGGCCGTCGAGGACCGGAAGTTCGGGCCGATCGTGGTGCATGTCTCCGGTCCGCTGATCGACTGGCTCGAGGACCATGGCAGCCACTGGCTCGATCAGCTCGGCCGGATGGCCTCGGATGGGCGGGTCGAGCTGCTGCTGGCCGGATATTACGAGCCGATCCTTGCGGCACTGCCCAGGGAAGACCGGCTGGAGCAGATCGGCTGGATGCGGGAAACGCTGATGCGGCGATTCGGGGTCGCGGCGCAGGGCCTGTGGCTGACTGAGCGGGTCTGGGAGCCTGACCTGGCGGCGGACCTGGCCGATGCGGGCGTGGGGGCCGTGCTGGTCGACGACCGGCACTTTCTGGTGAGTGGCTTCGAGCGCCACCAGCTGCACCGGCCCTGGACCACCGAGCATGGCGGCCGGCGCCTCACGCTGGTACCGATCGATGAGCGGCTGCGCTACCTGGTTCCGTTCCAGCCGCCGGCTGAGACCGCCACGTACCTCCGGCGGCTTCGGGCCGAGGGCCAGCCGCTGGCGGTACTGGCCGATGATGGCGAAAAATTTGGCGGCTGGCCCGGGACCCGGGAGTGGGTCTACGATCGTGGCTGGCTGGCGAATTTCCTCACGACCATCGGGCAGTGCATCGAGCAGGGCGAGGTGCAGATGTCGACGCTGGCCGGTGCAGTGGCCGCGGTGCCGAGTGGCGGGCTGGCCTACCTGCCGACTGCGTCCTATCGAGAGATGGAGGGATGGGCGCTGCCGCCGCTCGCCGCCCGGCGACTGCAATCGCTCGAAACGGAGCTGGGCGACCGGGCCCATGGCGCCGAGGGCGCGCTGATCCGCGGCAGCCACTGGCGGAATTTCCTGGCCAAGTATTCCGAGTCCAACCGGCTGCACAAGAAAATGCAGGCCCTGTCCCGGCTCTGCCGGGCCCGTGGCAATCCGCAGGATGCCCGCCACTCCATCGGCCGGGCCCAGTGCAACGATGCCTACTGGCACGGCGTCTTCGGCGGACTCTACCTGCCGTTCCTTCGGGCGGCACTCTGGCGGGAACTGGCCCGCGCCGAGGCGATTCTCAGGGCCAATGAGTCGCTGACCCACGAGGTCATCGATCTCGACCTCGACGGCCGTGAGGAGCTCTGGATCCACGGCCCCGCCTGCTCCGTGCTGATCGCACCCCATCGTGGCGGTGGAATCGAGGAGTACACCCTGTTCCATACCGGGGTGAACTATGCCGACGTCCTGACGCGACGCGAAGAGGGCTATCACCAGCTCGCCACCGAGGGTGCGAGAAGCAGCGACACCCCTGCCGGTGGCGCGCCCAGCATTCACGATCTCGAGAGCAAGCTCGGCCTGAGCGTGTTGCCGGCGCGGGATCACGATGACCGGGTCCTGCTGACCGAACGTGTGCTCGATGTGGCCACAACTGAAGCGGATTACGCAGAGTGCAGGTACCAGGCGGCGTGGCGGATACTCGACGTCCCGGTGAGCTGGCGGGTGGAGACGACCGAGTCGGCGCTGGCGGTGATCGTGGCGGTGGCGCAGGAAGGGGCGCCGTATTTCCAGAAGCGGATCAGCGTGAACCGCAGCGGGGAGATGCGGATCGACTATCAATGGGATCCGAAGGCCTTTCCAGCGGCCTCATGGTTCGCGCCCGAGCTGTCACTGGCGGAGGCATTGCCGGTCGTCTGCGAACCAGCCGGCGAGATTTGGACGTACGACATCACCACGGTCGCCAAGTCCGAGCGGGGACTCGACCATACGGTGCAGGGACGGTCGTTCACCCCGCGCTGGCCGGTCTCGATCGGGCGGGCGAGTATTTCGCTGGGACCCAATCCATGAGCGAGCGTTCCAGCGCCTGAAACGCCGGCGACACCAACGCGTGCCGACCGACGTACACCCCATGATCCGGCAGCCGGATCAGCGGGGACCGCCTTGACGATCCCCGCCAGTATCGATCCGTGGTACGCCAGCCCATTGCCCCCCTCATCACTCCTGGATCACAACATGACCCGCTTCGCCGGTCGGCTGCTCGGTCTCAGTGTGCTGGCCGCACCGCTTCTCGCTCCCGCAAATCTGCCGACTTCGCCACGACCGGGTGTCCCCGCATCGGCTGACTCGCTGCTCTCGTGCCCTGAGGTGTTCGAGGCGGCAGCCCGGACGCTGGAGGCCGACTACGCGGGCTACCTGCTGGAGATCAAACCCCGGCCCGAGCGGTATCGCCGCGAGGTAGGGTTGCTCAGAAGCCGCGCGGCGCGCAGCCAGGGCGATGCCTGTTTCTTCGTACTGCGCGACTTCGTCGCGTGGTTCCATGACCCCCACCTCTTCATCTACCAGCACTCGACCATCGACTCCGCGGAGGCGTCCCGGCGTACGTCGGCGGTACGGGTGGTGTCGACTGACGAATCGGCTGCGCGGGCGTACTATGATCGCAAGCGGCGGGATCTCGACCCGCTCGAAGGAATCTGGTCCGACGGCGCGCTCCGGGTTGCGGTGCTTCCCGACAGCACCGGGACCAAGCGCTCCTTCATTGCTGTAGTGCTGACCGCTGACTCCGCCAACTGGCGACCAGGCGCGGTCCGGGCCCGGTTCACCCGTCGGAGCGCGGGAAATTACGACGCCGACCTCTCGGCCCGCGACTATTCGCGCCACCACCTTGCCGCGACTCTGCACAAGCGGGTGCTGCTGCGACTGTCCCCCGGTATGTGGGGCAAGGTGTATCCGCTCCGACCCGCCGATCGCGGACTGGTGGACTCGATCGACCCGCACCGGTCTACCCTGGTAACCCGGGGCGGAACGGTGATCGTGTCGATTCCCTCCCACGATCCGGCCTATGGCCCGGCATTCGACAGCCTGATCGCCGAGCATGCGAGCCAGCTCACTGCCGCCGATCGGCTGATCGTCGACCTGCGCGGCAATGAGGGCGGATCAGCCCAGATGGCGAACGCCCTGAGGCCCTGGATCGCCAGTGCCCACCAGCCACCCTTTCCACTGGAGTACCGCAAGACGTTGATCGAGTCCTCGCCGGATCTTATCCATTATGCCAGCCGGGCGTTCGGGCCCGACAGCTCGCCGCACGTACAGCGGCTGCTGGCCCGGATGAATGCGCATCCTGGCGAAATCGTTCCGGTGTTCGACAGTCTCGAAGGCCCTCCCGCATCCGAAACCGATTCGGTCATCCAGGGACCCCGGCGGGTGGGGGTGCTCAGCGATGGGGGGACGGTGAGTGCATCCGAGGTCATGCTGCTCGACGCGGTTCGAAGCAGCAGGGTGACTTCATTCGGGCAGCCGACCGAGGGGGCACTCTATTACCAGAGCACGACGGTCGTCTGGTTTTCGCCGAGGGAGCGGCGATGGGGATTCGGCTTCCCGACCCAGATTGCGGCGGAGTGGCTGCCGGGCCCGGACACCAGGCGTCACGGCATCGAACCGCAGGTGCGACTCGACCTGGACCGGCTGGCCGATCCGCTCGCCACCGTGGACCGCGCACTGCAGGCCCGGCAGTAGCCTACTCGGCGGGGCGCAGCTGCTGGCAGAAACCGTAGGCGTCGTCCCAGTCAGCCTCGAACTGGATCTTGTCGCCCTTGAGCCGTATCAGGGTGGCGCCCGAACAGCTGAACCGTTGGCCGGTGGCCCTGGAACCATTCCACTGGACATGGTGCCGCTCTGGCTGGCGCGAACCCGCGGGATCAACGCACAATCGGAACGCTGAACGGCACATAGGCCGTGATCCGGTAGGAATATTCCCACTGGCTGGTGCCGATCGAGATGCTGTGCAGGTTGTCAATCCGGTGCAGCCGGAATTCACCCCGGGCGGTCACGGCGCCGTCGATATCGACGCTCTTGCCGAACCCGAACTCCTGGTAACGGCGCTCCGACTTGTAGAACGACGGATCGTGCCCGACGCTGTTGTAGTTGTTGTCGCCATCCTGGGCCAGGTAGTCCCGGCCCCACCACTGGATCATCCAGAGATCGGCCCAGCCGCCCGGCGTGATCCCGAGCCGGAGCCAGGTGCCATGCCCCTGGTCGGGGCGCCCGGCGATGGTGGAGTCGACGTTGCCGTGACTGTGGAGATAGAACAGCCTGAGGCTGGTCGAATCGACGTAGCGGAACCTGGCCGCCAGCCCGACACCGATCCCCGACGAGAAGTTGTTGGTGACCGCACCGACGTCGAACAACTGGCCGCCATGATGCAGGCCATGGGCCTGATATTCGAGACTGAGATGGTGGATCGGCCGGACTGCCAGCAGCAGCCCGTAGTCGAAGATTTCCCGGCTGGTGGCCGAATTGATCCGCTGCCAGTTGATGAAGAACTCGCCGTCGATCCAGTGGCGCCGTTCTCGCCACTGGAGGCCGTACTCGACGGGCCGGGTAAACTCGAGTGTCGTCACTTCGAGCGGCTCCAGGTAGCCATGCCGGTCTTCGGTGACCAGCGTGCCCATCGCGCCCAGTGAGTGCTCGGTGTGATACCGGAATCCCAGCAGCGGCTTCACGGGATCGAGAAACTTGTCTCCGCCGCTGCGGTGATCCCCGAACACCCCCGCAATGACCTCCGTCCTGCGGCTCGGCACAAAATCGAGATAGCTCTGGAACTGGCCGCCGAGGATGGTTTCGCCGAGGCGGTAGGGCGTAAAGAACTCGGTGTTGTCTCCGTAGAAGGTGAAACGATTTTCCCAGGTCAGCGACTGGGCCTGGAGTGGCTGCGCCAGGAGGCCGAGGAAGGCAACCGCAGGCAGGAATGGGGCAACAGGGCGCAGAAAACAGTCCGGGGTCGGGGCGGCGCGAAATATGGAAGGCCGGAGGATCTCCCGCTATCTTGCTCCGTCATGGCAACTCCCCCACGGCCGCCCTCGAAGACGATCCTCGGGTTGGTCCAGATGCGCATGACCGATGATCCGGCCGATAACCTGGCGCGGGCCGTGGCCGGGATCCGCCAGGCCGCCAGTCGCGGCGCCAACATCATCTGCCTTCCCGAGCTGTTTCTGGGACCCTATTTCTGCCAGGTCGAGGATCACCGGTTCTTCAAGCTGGCCGAGGCCATCCCGGGACCGACGACCGCGCGGTTGAGCCCGATCGCCAGGGAGTTGGGGGTCGTGCTGATCGCCAGCCTGTTCGAGAAGCGGGCCGAGGGGTTGTATCACAACACCACTGCGGTGATCGATTCCGACGGCCAGTACCTCGGCAAGTACCGGAAGATGCATATCCCGGACGATCCCCAGTTCTATGAGAAGTTCTACTTCACGCCCGGCGACCTGGGGTTCCGGACCTGGGAAACGAAGCAGGGCAAGGCGGGCGTGCTGATCTGCTGGGACCAGTGGTATCCGGAAGCGGCCAGGCTGACGGCGCTGTCCGGATCGCAGATCCTGTTCTACCCCACCGCCATCGGCTGGCTGCCGGCTGAAAAGGCCGAGTACGGAGTGGCGCAGCAGAACGCCTGGGAAACGATGCAGCGGAGCCATGCCATCGCCAACGGGGTCTATGTGGCAGCGGTCAACCGGGTCGGACTGGAAACCACCGAGGGCGGGGCCGGCATCGAGTTCTGGGGTGGCAGCTTCGTCTGCGACCCCAGCGGCAATGTCCTGGCCCGGGCCGGCACCGGGGAGGAGATTCTGGTCGTCCCGTGCGACATGGACAAGGTGGACTTTGCCAGGACCCACTGGCCGTTCTTGCGGGACAGGCGGGTGGACGCCTACGGCGACATGCCCAAGCGATTCATCGACTAGAAGGCTGATTGCCGGATTGCCGCATTGATTGATTTGGGGGCTGCCCTGGCCTCGAGACGCCTTCGCGCGGTGCCCCTGGATGCGACGAAGATTGCGAGGAGCTCATCCGCCTCGAGTGCGATGCGACGCAGTTCGGTCGGGCTGGCACGAGCCAGTCGCGCAAGAAGTTCAAGCCAGAAGAGCGACTCGTCGCATTCCTCGACCACGATTCCCATCTTGGCCACGAATTCTCTTAGTGACCGGGCCCGGCAGGCGGCGCGATAGTTGGCCGCGACCGAAGTGGCGCTGCGAAACAACTGCGAGGCGACGGCACGCCCGTCGGAGGTCGACCTGATCGTTCGGCAGAGTTTGGCAACCTCAACAGCGAATAGCATTGATCGGCGTTTGAGGAGGCCGGGCGTCAGTTTGTCGAACCAGCTACGGAATTCGGCATCTCCCAGTCTGGCGAGCCGGATCCGAAACTCATCACCGATTTCACGCCACACCGGTACCCGGAAATGCGGCCCCCAAATTCTTCAATCAGTCAATTCAATAATCCGGCCGGGATGAGCCCGGCCCAGCTCGGCTTCCACATGCCCCCCGAATGGGCCCCCCACCGCGGCACCTGGCTGTCCTGGCCGCACCGGGAGAGTTCGTGGCCCGGGAAGTTCGGGCCGGTGCCAGAGGTGTTCGTGGAGCTGGTGCGGGCGCTGGTGCCGCACGAGGAGGTTCATCTCAATGTGTCGGGGCCGGAGATGGAAACGGAGGTGCAGCAGCGGCTCCAGAAGGCCGGGGTGCCAGCGGGCCGGGTCTTCTTCCACCCCAACCCGACCAACGATGCCTGGTGCCGGGATCACGGCCCCTGCTTCATCCAGCGAACCGTCGGTGGCAACCGTGAGGAGGCCATCGTCGATTGGGGTTACAATGCCTGGGGCGGGAAGTATCCGCCGTTCGACGACGACGACGTCATCCCCTCTCGCATCGGCGCCGAATTCGGCATCCCGGTGTACCACCCCGGCATCATCATGGAGGGCGGGTCGCTCGACGTGAACGGCGCCGGCAGCCTGCTGACCACCGAGTCATGCCTGCTCAATCCCAATCGCAATCCCGGGCTCTCCCGTGAGCAGATCGAACAGAGCCTCCGCGACTTCCTCGGGGTCCGGCAAATCCTCTGGCTGGGCGACGGCATCGACGGAGACGACACCGATGGCCATGTCGATGACCTGACCCGGTTCGTTGACCCGCTCACGGTCGTCACGGCGGTGGAACGGGACCCGTTGGATCGCAACTTCAAGCCGCTGCAGGACAACCTGGCCCGGCTCCGCTCCATGACCGACCAGGATGGCCGCCCGTTCCGGGTGGTCACCCTGCCGATGCCGGCGCCACTGTATCAGGGCGATCAGCGGCTGCCGGCCAGCTACGCCAACTTCTATATCGCCAATGGAGTCGTGCTGTTGCCGGCCTACGACCCGAAAGCCGACGAAGTCGCCAGGGCCACGCTCCAGGAGCTGTTCCCCACCCGGCGGGTGACCCTGATCAACTCGATCGATCTGGTCTGGGGCCTGGGCAGTTTTCACTGCGTCTCGCAACAGTGGCCCGCGCTTTGACCGGCGGCACCGGCTTCCCGACCCTCCGGCAGTACGCCATATTCTCAGTCACCCTACACCCGGACATTCCATGACCTGGATCGGCCGACGCCGGCATCTCACCGCTCTTGCCTGGATGGCACTGGCCGGAGCCGGGCTGGGCGCCTGTTCTCCCGAAGTGACCGGGCCGCCGTCGGATCCTGTCGACACTCAAATACGAGCGGGGCTGGCCACTGCCGGCGTGGTCCCGCTGGCCGCGCCACCCGCCCAGAACCCCGATCGAGTGGCGCTCGGCCGGCTGCTGATGTTCGACAAGATCCTGAGCGGCAACCAGGACATTTCCTGTGCCTCCTGCCATCATCCACTGACTCACAGCAGCGATGGCCTGACCCTGGCGGTGGGTACCATGGGCACCGGCATCATCGGCAGCCGGCAACCAGTAGCCGGCCGCCATTTCATTCCCCGCAACAGCCCGGACCTGTTCAATCGCGGCTACAGCCAGTTTACCCGGATGTTCTGGGATGGCCGGGTCGAAACCGTCAGCGGTACGCTGCATACGCCGGCCGGCGCCGCTTTGCCGATCGGCCTCTCCGGGCCGCTCGCCGCCCAGGCCATGTTCCCAGTGCTCAACCGGGATGAGATGCGCGGCCTGGCAGGGGATACCACACTGGCGGGAGCCCACAACGAACTGGCCGACGTCGGTGACAGTGATTTCGTGGCCGGCTGGGCGGCGCTCACCGCCCGGCTGATGGCTATTCCGTCGTACCTGCAGAAATTCCAGGCCGCCTACCCCGGCGTGGCGACCAACGCCTTCGGCTTCCAGCATGCGGCCAACGCCATCGCCGCCTTTGAAGCCAGCGCGTTCCTGGCCACCCACACTCCCTTCGACAGCTACCTGGCCGGCAACAACTCGGCCCTCAGCGATTCAGCCAAGAAGGGGGCCCTGCTGTTCTACGGCCGGGCCCGCTGCAGCAAGTGCCACATCGGCAACCTCTTTTCCAACCAGAATTTCGAGAATATCGGAATTCCACAACTCGGCCCGGGCGAACAGGCCGATGGCTTCGATCACGGCCGCGGCGCCATCAGCGGAGTGGCGGCCGAGGAGTTCAGCTACAAGGCGCCGCCACTCCGCAATGTCGAGCTGACCGCACCGTACATGCACAACGGCGCCTACAGCATCCTGGCGGCCGCCATCAAGCACTACAGCAATCCCCGTGAGTCACTGACCAGCTACGACGCCTCCCAGCTGCCAGGCGTGCTCCAGGCCACGGTCAGGAACGATGCCCCGACCCAGGCCGCGGTACTGGCTACCCTGGACATCCGCGCCGATACCACCGTCAACCTCACCCCAGCCGAGGTGGCCCAGATCGAGGAGTTCCTCAAGTCACTGACCGATCCTGCCTCCCGGGACCTGACCAGCCTGGTGCCGGATTCCGTGCCGAGCGGCCTGCCGGTCGATTGATCCGCCATCGTGCAAATATTCTCAGAGGCGTGGGCCGTGCGCTGCGGCGACCTGCTCCGGTCAAGCAGCGCCTACCGCGACGCCTCGGCCGCCTGGGAGGGCGATCTGGTCTTCCGGATTTTACCGGTTCCTGATGGCCCCGCGGCGTACTTCGATCTCTGGCACGGCGACTGCCGCGCGGTCCGCCCCGCCACGACCCACGACCTGGCGTCGGCCCGCTACGTGATCGAAGGCGCCGCCGACGTCTGGCAGCAGGTCTTGCAAGGGCGGCTGGTGCCATTGCTGGCGCTGATGACCGGCCGAATGAAACTGGTGCGGGGCCGGATTCCGGAACTGGTGCCTCACGCCAACTCGGCGAAGGAACTGCTCACCGTGATGAGCCGGATCGAGGTGACGTTTCCCGGCGGATTGTCAGACTGAGGGATTGGTGGATTTGGGGGCCACCCCCGAGTCCTGCCCGCAAATAGCCCCTCAATCCATCAATCCTTCAATGGAAAGGGCCCCGAAGCTCAGCGCTTCGGGGCCCTCTTACCGCTTACCGCTCACCGCTCACTTCAAGAACAGCATCTCCCGGTAGGTCGGCAGCGGCCACAGATCCGCCGCCACCTGCAGTTCAAGCGCGTCGACCTGGGACCGGAGTTCCGCCATCAGCGGCCTGACCTCGCTGTTGATCTGGGCCGCATGCTTGAACGGGTCGTCGTTGTGATGCTGCGCCGCCCGGTCGAGCGCCGCCAGGGTCTGACGCACATGGCTGACCAGCGTCACCATGTCCTTGAGCGCCGCGGTCGAGTCGGGTGATTTGACCCCCGCCTGCTCGGTGGCGTGAACCGCCTCCGCCACCTCCTGCTGGTGCCGGAGCGCGGCAGGGAGGATGTGAGTCCGGGTGAGGCTGATCATGGTCTCGGCCTCGATCATCAGCTGCTTGACCCACTTCTCGACGCTGATATGGGTTCGGCTGTCCAGCTCGGCCTTGGTCAGCACGCCGTACTTCTTGAACAGGTCGACGTTCTTCTTGGCCTTGAGCACCGGAAATGCCGAGGCGGAATCCCGATAGTTCGGCAGCCCGCGCCGCTCGGCTTCGACGTGCCACTCGTTGTTGTAGCCGTCGCCGTCGAAAATGACCCGGCGGTGCTGCTTCAGCACCTTCTTGAGCACACCCAGCACTGCAGCCTGCAGCTTGGCCGGGGCGGGGTTCTTGCCAGCGGCCCGCTCGATATCGGTAGCCAGCACATCCAGCGATTCAGCCGCAATGGTGTTGAGCACCGTGTTGGGCCAGGCAATGCTGGCACTGGAGCCGACGGCCCGGAACTCGAACTTGTTGCCGGTAAAGGCAAATGGCGAGGTCCGGTTCCGGTCGCCGGAATGCCGGGGCAGGTTGGGCAGGGTCTTGGCGCCGAGGTCGATGACGCCGCCCTTGATGGTGCGGCGGAGCTGGCCCTTTTCCACCTGGGCCACGATATCGGACAGCATGTCACCGAGGAAGATCGAGATGATCGCGGGTGGAGCTTCGTTGGCCCCCAGCCGGTGATCGTTGCCCGCCGAGGCGATCGATGCCCGCAGCAGATCGGCGTGGATGTCCACTGCCCGGATCACGGCGCAGAGGAAGACCACGAACTGGAGGTTGGTGTGGGTGTCGTCCTGCGGATCGAGCAGATTGACCCCGGTATCGGTGGCCATCGACCAGTTGTTGTGCTTGCCGGACCCGTTGACCCCGGCAAACGGCTTCTCGTGGATGATGCACTGCAGCCCGAACCGGGGCGCCACCCGCTTGAGAGTTTCCATCAGCAGCATCTGGTGATCGCTGCCGATATGGCTGATCTCGAACAACGGCGCAATCTCGTACTGACCCGGGGCCACTTCGTTGTGCCGGGTCTTCACCGGCACGCCCAGCCGGTACAGCTCCCGCTCCGACTCGTTCATGAAGGCCAGGACCCGGGGCGGAATGGTGCCGAAATAGTGGTCCTCGAGCTGCTGGCCCTTGGGCGGCTTGGCGCCGAACAGGGTCCGGTCGCAGATCACCAGGTCGGGGCGCTTGAAATACAGCTCGCGGTCGATCAGGAAATATTCCTGCTCCGGTCCGACGGTGGTGTACACCCGCGACACGCCCTTGTCGGTGCCGAACAGCCGCAGGATCCGCAGCGCCTGGTGGGACAGCGCCTCCATGGAACGGAGCAGTGGAATCTTGGTGTCGAGGGCCTCGCCGGTCCACGAGACGAACGCCGTCGGAATGCAGAGCGTGACCGAATCGCCGCTCCGCATCAGGAAGGCGGGGCTGGTCGGATCCCAGGCCGTGTAGCCCCGGGCCTCGAAAGTGGCGCGAAGACCACCGGACGGGAAACTCGACGCATCCGGTTCGGACTGGACCAGCTCCGAGCCGGAGAAGTTGAAGATCACCCCGCCGGACGCATCCGGCGAAATCAGCGAATCGTGCTTCTCGGCGGTCGACCCGGTGAGCGGCTGGAACCAGTGGGTGTAGTGGGTGGCCCCGTTCTCGATGGCCCAGTCCTTCATCGTCGCCGCGACCACGTTGGCGATCTGCGGATCCAGCCGCGCTCCGAGATCGATGGTCCGCTGCAGACTGCGCACCACATCCTTGGGCAGCCGCTTGCGCATGACCTGCATGGAGAAGACGTCCCGGCCATAGATCGCGTCGATGCGCTCGGGAGTGGACGGCGGTGCGAAGGAGTCGTGTTCGGTGCTCACCGGGATGGGCCTCGTGCCTGGGGGTGGAACGGAGATTCCGGGGGCGCGCTGGTCCCGGAGGCCACTGCGACCGGCAGAGTATAACCAACACTTCTAGCTCGCGCTTCCCCCGAGAATCATGGGCTGACCGGACGATTTACCGCGCCAATCGGACAACGGCAGGGACGATGAACGGTCCCGCTAGCCGGGGCAAAATGGAGCCCCGGCGACGCCGTCGGGGATGGATGGAGCCGAACTGGTTTGGGGAGGTAGAAGGCCCAGGTCTAGTGCGGGTGCAGCCGGTTCAGGTCTTCCAGCAGTGCCCGAGGGGTGGGCTCCCGACCCAGGAAGTCGGCCACGACCCTGCGGGCCGACCGCTCCAGGCCGAAGCGGTAGATATGCTGCTGAACGAAGCCGTACCAGGTTGGGTCGCCGGTAGTATAGCGGCCGTGCCGCTTGGCAATTCCGGCCCGGAGGTCCGCCACCATGATCGCACCCAGGGCATAGTTGAGCATGTAACCGGTCTCCTCGATCAGCTGACCGCGGAGGGCCCACCAGCTGAGCTCCGGATGGGGAACCAGATGCAGGTAGTGACCGGTCAGCTCGGCCCAGACCCGGTTCGGATCGGCCGTCGGTTGCCGCTCCAGCCGGATCTCGAACAGGGCCCACGCCATGTCCATCATGATGCCGAAGTACTTGGCCCGGAGTGAGGGAGCCAGCCCGGCGGAGGCACCGAGGAAACGGTGCTGCCACTCGGGTTCGTAGACCTCGAGCGCTGCCAGGTCCGCAATCGCCTCGGTGAAAATGTCGCTGAGGGGCCAGTCGGTGAATGCGGGACGTGTCGCCAGTCCAGCGAGGTGAATCCCGTGTCCGGTCTCGTGCAGCAGCTCCTCCAGGTTGTCGAATCCTCCCTCCGGGTAGGTCGCAAAGACCCACGATTGCGGCCGGCTTCCCGCCCCGACTCGCCTGCCTATCGAGGTAAAGGCGACCGGCCCCTTCCCTTCCCGCGGGAGGATGTCGTACCGCACCCCCAGTGAATCCGGGTCCGCGCCGAGCGATTGGTAATAGCGGCGATTCAGGGCGAGCAGACTGTCCCGCGGTATCCGTGGCCTGAGCCGCCGAGCCGCGGCGCCCATCTCGAAGTAGAGATCCCACGGTTCAACCGGTCGGTCCGGGGTGGCCCGGCGCCAGGCGTCGAGCACTCGCTCGAGCCAGGCGACCACGGTATCGGCCGGAACACCGAATTGCACCGCCGAGCGTTCGTACGGTCTTTCGCCCGGCCGCCATTTCCTGGCCCGGGCCGCCAGCAGGACGCGATACGGACTCACCGCGCCACCGTTCACCGCCAGCCATGCGGGTTCGAGCGCCATGAACAACTTCCGCCGGCGGCCGGGAACAGGCTCCGCCGACAGGCGGGCCAGCAGGGTCAGCCTGGTCAGCCGCTCCCCTCCGACCTCAAGATAGGAGGCCGCGGCCCCGAAACATCCATATATCCGTCTGCCGAGCAGAGTGGTCCCCCCGTCGGCCAGGAGTGCCGCGGGATCGTAGCGGCAGGCGGCAGCGCTGGTATCGGGACGCTCGGCAGACTGGGCTGGATGGGCCGGGAGCTCGGTGTCCAGGGCACGATGCATCGTGGCGAATGCCCGCCGGTCCATCGAGTCAGTCAGGGTCATCGAATCGACCGGCAGCGAGGCAATGAAGCCCGAGCGGGCCGTGAGGTAGGGCGCCGCCAGCAACTGGATGGAATCGGCGGCGCCGGGAAACGGCGCGCGATAGTGCAGAATGTCAATCCGGTCCTTGACCTGCCTGAGCCGGGAATACGCCGACTCGGCCGCCGCCAGTGGAGCCTGGGTGGCCGCTGCACTTTGCGCCGACGCCGGGGATCCCACCACGACGAGCAGCAGCAGGCCGGACCGTCTGACCGAGATCATCGCCGGCTTGCCGGCCCGAAGGCGCGGGGCAATGGGAGACCGGCATGGGCATTGAAATCCTCCCCCTTGAGTCCGAGGAACTGCAGGAGGGTGGCGGCAATGTTGTCCTGGTGAACCGGCAGCTGCCGGGCCTCTCCCAGTGCAGGAGTGTCGGGGCCCATGATGGCGATCCAGATCTGTTCCGAGCCCGGCACATCGTGGCCGTGATCGGTCCAGTCCCTCATCGTGAATCCACGACCATGGTCCGTCGTCACGACGAGAGTGGTCTGGTCCTTGAGACCGGAGGTGGATTGGACGACGTGCCACAACTCGCGAAGAAAATCATCGGTGCCGTGGAAAGCGTCGAGCAGCCGGTCGTAGCGGCGCGAGTGGGCCAGGTCGTCGGTGTCATCGAAGCTGATGAACAGCAGCGTCGGCCTCTGCCGCTTCAGGTATTCCAGTGCAATGGCGCCGGTAAAGGCATCGAGGCGGGTACCGTCCCAGAGCGGCACCGCACGGCGGGACAGACGATCCAGTTCCCTGATTGCCGGAGTCAGAAGCTCCAGGGGTACGGGAAGCAGGCCGGCGCTGACCAGCACCGCGGTCGAATCGCTGGCCACGTACTCGTGAAAGTTTTCCCAGCTGGTGATGGCCGCCACGCCGGTGGCGGGCAGGCTGAGACGGCGGCGCACGTATTCCAGGATGGTGCGGTGGCCGTATCGCCGCCGGTCATTGCTGGTCACATCCGGCTGGGCCTCGCCGGTCAGTATTTCGAGATAACCGGGCGCCGAAAACCCCTGGTGGTTGGTGATCGACGCCGGACTCTCAAGCTGCCGGTCACCGTACAGGATTCCCCGGGGAACCAGCGAGTCCCAGAACCACGGCATCAGGGCCCGGCGTCGAGCCTCGGCCGTCTGCCGCCAATAGTCACGCCTGAGCCGTTCGACGTCGTGGATCCCGCTGCTGTCGCCGCCGGCGGCGATCATCGAGTCCATGCCACCGAACAGCTCCTGGCCCCGGACCCCGTCGATGGTGAGCAGAATGACGTGCTGAGTTCGGTGCTGCGGCATTGCCTGGGCAGCGAGCGGGCTCGCTGGAATCATGGCGAGCAGCGCGAGGGCGGCAGCAGCTACCGTGGTACGATGCCACTCGAGGATGGTCATGTCCGTCACCGGAAAATGGGGGACCGGCTATCCGGCCAGAACCCGGTCGGTCGCGGTACTGAGTCGCTGACAGATCTGGTCCAGCCACTCCGCGTGCTCCGGCTTCATCAGACACGAGCGGAGGCAGGTGATCTCCTCGGCGTCCCAGTCGAGCCCGGGCCACCACGCCTCGACGAGAGCCCGCGGCAGGGTGACCAGCGCCAGGTGGAGATCCTGCTCGGCGGCGGCCGTGAAAATCCGCCGGGCGCGGTCGGAGGCCTCGGACGCCCTGGCCGCTGTCGCGCCCCAGCAGACGATGTCGAGTTCGGGTGGCATCAGGCTGACAAAGCGTGAGTCGCCGGACAGCCAGCGATGCAGTGCGAGCGCGGCTCCACGGCTGGCCGCGAGCCCGCGGGCAAAGCTGCCACCCCGGCTCAGTGGCAACAGCCGCTGAGTGGCCCACAGCGCGACCGCCGCGGCGCCAGGCCGGGAACATTCCAGGCTGATCTCGCCGAGGTGCAGCTCAGCTGAGGTGAAGTAGGTGTACGGCGAGTCGTGGCGGTACAACCCGCCGACCGCGGGGTCGGCAAACAGGATCGAGCCACAGCCGTAGGGCTGCAATCCGTGCTTGTGCGGATCGATCACGATCGAGTCGACCAAGCCGAGGGCGGCAAAGGCGGCCGCGGCGCCAGGGCCAAGATTGTCCACCAGTCCGAAGTAGCCACCGTAGGCCGCGTCGGCGTGGATCCTGAAACCGTACTGCTGCTGCAGTGCCAGAATGGCCGGCAGCGGATCAACCGCACCGAGGGCTGTCGTGCCCATGGTCGCGACCACGGTACCGACCCCGCCCAGTTCGAGTTCACGGGTGAGTGCGGCCAGGTCCATCCGCCCGTGGGCGTCAGACGGGACGGCAGTGAAGCGCAGCCCGAGGACCTCGGTGAGGCGAGCGTGAGTGTAATGAGCCTGGGCCGATGCCAGAATCCGCTGGCCCGGTCGCAACCGCCCGGCCACCCAGAGCGCCTCAAGGTTGGCCATGGTGCCGCCCCCGGTGAGGTGACCAAGGTGGCGGTCCCAGCCGAACATCCTTGCCAGTTGGCTGACCGCTTCCAGCTCCATCCGGGAGCTGGCCCGGCCGCCGTCCAGCGCGTGGTTATTGGGATTGAGGTGCAGCGCCAGGCTGTACGCCAGCAGGGCCACCGGGTGGGGCGGCTTCAGCATCTGGCCGGCATACAGCGGATGGGGGTACGGGAAATTATCGGCCAGCCGGTCCGCCACTTCGGCCAGGACTTGGTCCAGTTGCTCGGGGTCTTCCCGGGCTGCCCGGGATTCAAATGGCGGGAATTGCCCAAATCCCTCGCTCAGCCGAGCGAGAGCGCTCTCCAGGTGAATCGGGCTTAGCGGGTCGAACATGCGCACCGATAATGAGATAGGCTCGTCAAGATGGGGCTGGCAATTGCGGAAGTAAACCCGGGCAGGGGCTGAGCTCGGGTGGGCCTGGATCGGGACGGAAGGGCCCATCCCTACCATTGATGGTAGTTGTAAAGGTGACGCAAATGTGCAATAGTGTCTTATCCTGGTTTGTGCCTTGGAGCAATTCATACCAGGACGGCGTGCTGGCACGGCTGACCCGAGGCGGGGTCAGTGGCCGATTCGGTCCGAGGAATGCCTGATGACCAGCGGACGATCTGCGACTGCCGAATTGAGATCCGCCGCTCCGGGGAGCGCATCCCGGGGTAACGGGACGCCGGCCGGCCGCGACATCCCGTGACGATGCCCGCCGAAGTCCTCCTGGTCGAAGACGATCCGGCCGATGCCGAGCCCATGTTCAATGCGCTGCGGGAGGTACTGGAATCCGCCAGGATTGCGCGGGCGCGGGATGGCGCTGAGGCACTGGACTCCCTGGCGGCCCGCGGCACCGATGCGTATCGCGCTTCTCATCCGACTCCGCGTCTGATCCTGCTCGACCTCAAGCTGCCCCGCATCGATGGCATCGAAGTCCTGAAGCACATCAAGACCAATGCGGCCACCATGTCGATCCCGGTGGTAGTGCTGACGTCATCCAGCCAAGACGCCGACCTGGTGCGGAGCTATCAACTGGGCGCCAACGGCTACGTCCGGAAACCGATGACCATCGAAGGCTTCCGGGCCCTGGTGCAGGAGCTGGGGCGGTTCTGGCTCCAGATGATCCATCCCGTCCGGAACCCTGATGCCCGCGCCTAATCCCAAGGCGCCGATTGACCCGGGCCAGCCGCCGCTGCGGGCGCTGCTGGTCGAAGACAACCCGGTCGACGCCGAACTGATCCTGATGGAGCTGGCCCGGGCGGGCCTGCGGGTCGAGGCGGACCATGCCACCACCGCGACGGCCTTCGATGCCCGGCTGAACCAGGGCGGCTATGACATCATCCTGACCGACTACAACCTGCCGGGATGGTCGGGCCTCGAAGCCATCCGCCTGGCCAGGGAGCTTGCTTCCGAAACGCCAATCATTGTCGTCAGTGGCAGCCTCGGCGATGAGGGCGCGGTCGAATGCCTCCGGCAGGGGGCCACTGACTACGTGCTCAAGCACCGACTCGAGCGGCTGCACCTGGTGGTGAGCCGGGCGGTCCGCGAAAGCGCGATGAAGCAGGAAGCCGCGCAGCGGGAGAAGGATCTTCGGGAGAGTGAGGAGCGGTTCCGCGGCACCTTTGAACAGGCGGCCGTCGGCATGGCCCACCTGACGCTGGATGGCCGCTGGATCCAGGTCAACCAGCGGCTGGCCAGCCTGCTGGGCTACCTCAAGGCCGAGCTGCTGGCCATCCCCGCCCTTGCGCTCAACCATGCGTCGTACGCTGACCGGCCTGAGGCACTGGGCCGACTGGTAACCGACGGGTCGTTCCCACCTGCGCCACAGGTGAGCCGCCTGCTGGGCAAGGATGGCTCACCGATCTGGGTGGAAATCACCCGGTCCATTGTGCATCTGCCGGATGGGGCACCCCATTTCCTGATGGCCGTCATCGAGGACATCAGTGCCCGCAAGCAGCTGGAAACCGAGTTCCTCCAGGCCCAGAAAATGGAGGCTGTCGGCCGGCTGGCGAGCGGGGTGGCCCACGATTTCAACAACCTGCTGACCGCCATTGACGGTTATGGTCAATTGCTGCTCGACGACCTCCGTGACGACGACCCTCACCGGGCCGATGTCCAGGAAATCCTGCTGGCCGGCCAGCGCGCCGGATCCCTGACCCGCCAGTTGCTGGCCTTCAGCCGCCGCCAGGTCATGGAGGTCCGGGTCATGGATCTCGGCGAGATCATCAAGGGAATGGAAAAGATGACCCGGCGGCTGGTGGGCGAGCATATCGAGATTGCCTCCCGGCACAGTGGCCAACTCAAGCCGGTGCGGGTCGATCCGGGTCAGGTCGAGCAGGTGCTGCTCAACCTGATCGTCAACGCGGCTGACGCCATGCCAAAACGCGGCAGCCTGCGAATCGAGACCATGGCCGAACGGGTCGAGACAGTCACCCGGCTGACCACCGGTGAGCTCGAGCCTGGTGAATACATCACGCTCTCGGTCTCGGACACCGGCGACGGCATCGACCCGGAGTCCGCCCCCCACATTTTCGAACCGTTCTTCACCACCAAGGCCCCCGGCAAAGGCACGGGCCTCGGCCTCTCCACGGTGCATGGCATCGTGAAGCAGTTTGGCGGCAATATTGCCGTGATCGGCCGGGCGGGAGGTGGGACCGAGTTCCGGATTTACCTACCCGCCGTCGCGTCAACGGATGGGGGGCGGCTCACTGCACCGCGAAAGGCCGGCGCAACCGCCGGGAGTGAAACCATCCTGATCGTCGAGGACGAGAGTCCGGTGCGGGTCTTCATGCGCCGTTCCCTCGAGAAGCAGGGCTATACCGTCCTCGAGGCCAGCAACGGCCGGGAGGCTATCCTGCAAATCACCCGGAGTCCGGGCCAGATCGACCTGATCCTCTCGGATGTCGTAATGCCGCAGATGGGCGGCGTCGAGCTGATCACCCAGGCCCAGGCCACCGGCACCGCACTCCGGGCCATCTACATGTCGGGCTACGCCAACCAGGATCTCCATCTGCTCGATCTGAAGCGGCCGGGAATCGGATTCCTGCAGAAACCGTTTGACAGCGAATCGCTGGCCCGCCGGGTCCGGGACATCCTGGACGGCCCGCCGATGGTGGCGTCATGAGACAGGACGCCCCATGACCACCCTCGAGGAGCGCCTACCGGAAGTCGAAGTGGTTCCGAAGGCGCG
>JBDTTF010000106.1:0-112626 GCA_039930765.1 Gemmatimonadota bacterium
CCTCCCTTGCAGGTCGCGGCATCCCGATCGAGAACTATTCGATTGAGGCTCGGTAACAGCCTGCCAGACAATGAGTTAATCAATCAGTCGATGGGTACGTGACTTGCTTCCAAGTTCATTTCCGGTGCCGCCGCATGCGGCCACCTGCCTGGACCTCGGAGCCGACAAGGAATGAACAACCCCAAGCTCGGCCACCTCCCTCTCCGCAATCGTTTCGGGCGCCGGCTGCTGCTCCTGTTTCTGGTCTGCTCGCTGCTTCCCGTGGCGACCTTGGCCTTCGTGTCATTCGGCACGGTCACCGAGCAGCTCAGGGAGGCCAGCTATGAGCGCCTCCAGCACGATGGCCAAACCCTCGCGGGGGCCCTGTCCGAGCGGCTCCGAGTTCTCAACAACGACCTGGGACAGGTCGCACCGCGCACCACGCGGTGCACCGCGTCGGACATTGAAGGCATGGCGTGCGACGGCTCCCTGGTATACGGACTAGGCAGTCTGGTGTTTGTGCCGGAGAGGGGGGCCGCCCTGCGATTCTTCGGCAAGGCCGATCCACTCCCCCCGATCGATCCTACCACCCGGGCGGCGCTCGATACCGGGAGCAGTGTTCTCGTGACGGTCCGCACCGGAGACAGCTCGGTGGTGTACCTGATCCGAAATGCCGGCGGCGTTTCGACTCAACATGGGCTGCTCATCGGAGTGATCGATGCGGACTATCTGTGGGATGGGTCCGGCCAGAACGCCCTGATTCCAACTCGCGAGTTGCACGTTTTAGGCAACTGGGATCGTGTGCTGTACGGAACGGCGCCGGTTCAAGCAAATCTGCCAGTGCCGATCCATGCCGATTCCGCAGCTACATCGGGGCGGTTCGAGTGGCCGCTGGCCCACACTCCCTATCTGGCGGCGTACACCCGGCTCCGCGCCCCGGTCGGCATGGTGATCCCTCGCTGGACCATTGTGCTGAGTGAGAATCGCGCCTCGGCCGAGGCGCCGATGGACAAATTCCGCCACACCTTTCCCATCGTGGCACTGCTCTCTCTCGGAGTGGCTTTCCTGCTTGGCCTGAGTCAGCTCAGGCGCAACCTGGCTCCACTGACTGCGCTCCAGGAAGGGACGCGTCGTCTCGCGAACCACCAATTCGATCAGCCAGTCACGGTGTCCAGCGGCGATGAGTTCTCCGAGCTGGCCGACTCCTTCAACGCGATGTCCGATCAGATCGCCCGGCACTTCCGGTCCTTGGTGACCGCGGCGGAAACCGACCGGGCCGTCTTGTCCTCAGTGGACATCGACCGGATTGTCCAGGCGGTGCTGATCCGGATGCGGCACATCTGCCACTGCGAGCGGGTGGCGATGCTGCTGCTCGGCTCCAGCGATGAATCCGGCGGCAATTCGGCGACGCGGTATACCCAGGCGGCCGATGGCATCGGCGATGCCGCGCCCGTTTCGATCATCCTGTCCCTCGCGGAGGTCGAACAACTCAGGTCGTCGCCGGAGGGGCTCACTCTCGAGGGCGGACTGATCCCGGCCTATCTCGACTCGCTGCGCGAAGGCGTGTCGGGGTCCGTCGTGATCTTCCCGCTCATCTTCCAGGCCGAGCTGCTTGGCGCCGTTGCACTCGGCGCCAGGGGGGCGGTCGGTCGGGGGACCGAGGAGCTGATGCAGGCGCAACGGGTGGCGGGTCAGGTCGCGCTGGCGGTCGCCAATGCCCGGATGGTCGATCAGATCCGCAATCTGGCCTTCTTCGATAGCCTGACCGGACTGCCCAACCGGCTGTCGTTCAGGCGGCGGATCAAGGAGGAGCTGGATCTCAGCCAGCAGGGGGGGCGGATGCTCGCGGTCTGCTTCATCGACCTCGATCATTTCAGTCGGATCAACGACACGCTGGGTCACAAATTCGGGGATCGCCTGGTGCAGGAAGTCGCGATCCGGGTCAGCCAATGCTGTGCGGTCGCCTCTCCGACGGCCGAAGTGGCCCGGCTTGGCGGGGACGAATTCACCCTGCTGCTGCCCGATCCGGCCGGTCTCCTGGCCGTGACCCACCTGGTGCAGCAGGTCCTCGACTCGTTCAACACCTCGTTTGCCCTCGACGGCCATGAGGTATTCATCTCGGCCAGTATCGGGGTCGCCATGTATCCGGCGGACGGGAATGACGTGGAGGATCTGCTCAAGAATGCGGACGTCGCGATGTATCAGGCCAAGCGAAACGGGCGAGGGACCTACCAGGTATTCGCCAGTTCCATGGGCGCCACCGCTGATCAGCGGCTGGCGCTCGAGGGCCAGCTGCGCAAGGCAATCGACGCCGGCCAGTTTTCGCTCTGGTACCAGCCGCTGGTCGATGTGGCGACGGGACAGATCGCCGGCGCGGAGGCGCTGATCCGCTGGCACCATCCTGAGCGGGGAATGGTGTTTCCGGGGGAGTTCATCGACCTGTGCGAGGAGACCGGGCTCATTCTCCCGATCGGCGAGTGGGTGCTGCGGACGGCCTGCGCCCAGAATCGCCAGTGGCAGCGTGAAGGCCTCCCGCCCATTCCAGTCGCCATCAACCTGTCGGGCCAGCAGCTTCGCGGCGCGGGGATCGTCGACCTGGTCGCTGGAATCCTCGCCGAGTCCGGCCTCGATCCCCGGTTCGTCGAACTCGAGCTGACCGAAAGCACCCTCATGAGTGACTCGGGCGGTGGCCATGAGGCACTCGCCGCGCTGGCCGGGCTGGGCGTTGGGCTCGCCATCGATGATTTCGGCACCGGGTACTCATCTCTCAGCTATCTCAAGCACTTCCCGGTCACCACCCTCAAGATCGACCGCTCATTCATTCGAGAGGTCACCAGCAAGCCGCACGACGCCGCGATCACGGCGGCCATCGTCGCGATGGGACAGGCCCTGGGACTACGGATTGTCGCTGAGGGAGTCGAAACGGCGGCGCAATTCGCACTACTGCGCCAGCAGGGGTGCAACGTGGTGCAGGGCAACTGGTTTTCGCGGCCGATTCCAGCTGAAGACTTTGCGGCGCTGCTCAAAAAGTCCGGACCGCCGCTCCGGCGGCGCACGACGGAGTTGGGGGACTCGCACGTTGAGATGCCGATATCTTCTCAACCTTCGGCCTGAGCCAGTATCCGTTACGCCGGCCGCTGGTAGCTAGACCCCTCGCTCGTCCATGAGCGCCAGTACTTCCTCGGGTTCCTTCATCCCGGCCAGACAGCGCAGCACCTCCGACTCCTTGGCAAACTGGGCCACCTTCCCGAGGACCGGCAGGTAGCGGTCCCCACCTTCGGAGGTCGGGGCGGCGATCAGGAAGATATGGTGGACCGGCTTGCCGTCGATGGCATGCCACTCGATGCCGGCCACCGAGTGGCCATAGGCCAGCCGCAACCGGTCGACGGTCAGGCAGCGGGTGTGCGGGATAGCCACGCCGTGCCCGACGCCGGTGCTCCCGATCTCTTCCCGCCGCCGCAGCAGCCGCTCCACCGTGCTTCGGGAGTCACCGGGCAGCCCCAGGGTGGCGACCAGTTCGGCCAGGGCCTCCTCGGGGGTGGTCCCAGTCAGGTGGAGCTGGATGGCTTCGGGGGCCAGGAAGTCACGCAGGGGCATTGGGGTCCGTTCGGAACGGGTTTGGGGCGTGAAGGTAAAGGTCCCCCAGCACCGGTGTCAAAGGGCGGACCTGTCCGTGGCATCCTGATGCCGCTTCCCGTATTTTTGCAGGATGGAACTGCCGTACCCCTCCGCCCATCCGTTTCCCCTCATTCTGGCCCCCATGGCCGGGGTCTCGGAATCCCCATTCCGGCAGATTTGTCGACGGCTGGGCGCGGACATCCTGATCTCGGAGTTTCTATCCTCCGAGGCTATCCGGCGCCGGATCGAGCGGACCCTGGAGGGGGCCGAGTTCGAGCCGATCGAGCGGCCGATCGGAATCCAGATCTATGGGGCGGTCCCGCGTGCCATGGCCGAGGCTGCTGCGTTGATCACCAAGCACTACGAGCCCGAGTTCATCGACATCAATTTCGGCTGTCCAGTCAAGAAGGTGGTACAGCGGAACGGCGGCTCCGGGTGCCTGCGGGATCTGTCACTGGTCCAGGAAATTATCCGGGCTGTCGTGGCTGCCACCCACCTGCCGGTGACGGTCAAAACCCGGAGCGGCTGGAATGACGATACCCGTGACCCGGTCGGTATCGCACTGCGGATGCAGGATGCCGGCGCCCGGGCCTTTACCCTGCACGCCAGGACCCGGACCCAGATGTTCTCCGGCCAGGCCAACTGGGACGAGATCGCCAGGGTGGTCGAGGCGCTCGATATTCCGGTGATCGGCAACGGCGATATTCACAGCGCCGACGACATCGTGCGGATGCGGCAGCACACCAGCTGTGCCGGCGCAATGGTGGGCCGTGCCTCGTTCGGCAACCCCTGGATCTTCCGGGATGCCCAGGCGCTGGTAGCCGGGCTGCCAAGACCCGAGGCACCCACCGCCGCCGAGCGTTTTGCGCTGGCGCTCGATCACGCCCGCCTGGCCATTCGGCTCCAGGGGGACAGCCGCCGCACGGTGATGGAGTTCCGCAAGCATTTGGGCTGGTACACCAAGGGGCTGCCCGGCTCCAGCGAGCTCCGTCAGCGACTGTTCCAGGTCGAGTCAATGAGCGAGGCCGAGGAGATTTTCCAGCATTATCTCGAGCCGGCCGGTCAGCCCGCGTGACCCGGGAGCAGCTGGCTGACCTGTTGGCCGAGGTGGCGGCGGGCCGTCTGTCGTCGGGAGCGGCACTCGAGCGTCTGCGTCATTTTCCCACCGAACAGCTCGGATTCGCCCAGATTGACCATCACCGGGCGCTGCGGCAGGGTCATCCTGAGGTGGTATTCTGCTCCGGGAAGACCGTGGAGCAGGTGGTCGCGATCTGCGAGCGACTCGCCAACGCCAGCGGTACCTTTCTCGGCACCCGGGCAAGCCCGGAGCAGGCAGCCGCCCTGCGCCGCGGATTTCCCGCCCTCAACTACAACGAGCTGGCCCGGACCGTCTACCTGGCTCCGGCCACGCCGGTGAAGTCCGCCGCCGGTGAGGGCACGATTCTGGTGGTCTGCGCTGGCACCAGTGATTTGTCGGTAGCGGAAGAGGCCGCGGTGGTGGCCACGGCATTCGGGCACCCGGTGGAACGATTGACCGATGTCGGCGTAGCGGGCCTGCACCGCCTGCTCGGCGCCGCGGAGCAACTGACCAAGGCTGCTGTGGTGATCGTAGTGGCCGGCATGGAGGGGGCGCTGCCGTCGGTCGTCGGCGGCCTGGTGCGGGCCCCGGTCATTGCCGTGCCGACCAGTGTTGGATATGGCGCGTCGTTCGGCGGAATTGCGGCACTGCTTGGAATGCTCAATTCATGTGCGGCGGGTGTCACCGTCGTCAACATCGATAACGGATTCGGGGCCGCGGCCGCGGCGAGCCGGATCCTCCAGGGAGGTTGACCATGGCATCGACCATCGAGACGCTGGCAGGACTCGCCGTGACAGCGGCGGTATCCGTCTTTGTGGGGTGGCGGGCCGGTCGGCTGGTCGAGACCAACACCGAGACCGCCACGGGAACCGATCCCTACCTGCTGCCCGATCCCGCCCTCGACTGGCTGCGGCGGGCACACGGATCGCTCGGCGTCTGGCTGGCCGAGCCGGCCCAGATGTCCGACAAGGGCGTCCGGTTCCAGCGCTCGCTGGCTCCCGATCCGGCCGGCATGACCGTCGAAGCGGTCGAGCGGCGACTGACCTTGGCCATCGAGCAGGCCGGCAGCGGGGCGGAGCGGCTCGAGGGGGCCACCCTGATTTTCGGGACATCGTCCGGATATGGGGCCGGCATCCTCCTCCCCGGCGATGCCAGGCGCGACGCACTCGATCAGGCCACCGTCGACCTGCTGCGTCTGCTCGAAGGGGCCGCTCGGCGACCGCTGATGCAGCGGATGAAGCGCGACAGCTCCGGGACCAATCGCGAGTCGGTGGGCAGCGTCGGGCTGCGACTGGCCTACCAGCTGGAGCGGATCCTGGACGCCGAGGTCATCATCGCGGTGGTCGAAAAGGGGGCGGTGCGGGTGGTGGGAACGTCGGGCCGGGCCGACCGGCGGTTAATGGATTCATTCGCGGCGCCCGGCAGCCCGCTATATCGGGTGGCCCGCGGTGAAGAGCCATCGCTGACCAGCATCGCCGATCCGCTTGGCGGATTGGTCGAAGACCGGCGGGCCCGCTTTGCCCCGGCGATCGTGATGCGAATCCCCAACGACGACCAGACCGTGGGGGCCATCGCGTTCTGGACCAGCGAGGATGCCCAGCCGATCGGGCCGGTGATTTCCGAGGTCCACGAGGCACTGGGGAACGCCGGGCCCCGGTTTGCGCGGGCGCTGGACAATGACGAACAGGACGAGATCGCGTTGCTGGATCCCCTCACCGGGCTGCGCAATCGCCGTGGGCTCGAGGGGGCCATGAGCCGGCACGGGGTCCAGCATGGGGCCCTGATTTACGCCGATCTCGACAAGTTCAAGCTGCTGAACGACGCCCACGGTCATCCGGCCGGTGACGCCGCCCTGATCCATTTTGCCCGGCTGCTCCACGCCCAGATCCGGACCAGTGATACTGCGGCCAGAATCGGCGGGGAGGAGTTTGCGCTCTGGCTGCCGGGGGCCAATTTGCGGGTCGGGGAGCGGGTGGCCGAAACGCTGCGGGTCAAACTAGGCACCAGCCGCTGGGAGTGGCAGAACGCCAGTTGGCCACTGAGTGCCTCTTTCGGGGTGGCGGCCTGTCCCGAATCGAGCCGCAGTCAGCTGAATCTTCCGGCCCAGGCGGACGCAGCGCTGTACCGGGCCAAGAACAGCGGCCGGAACCGGGTCAGCGTGGCGGAACGACTGGACGTGGCGACCTGAGGGGTAGCCGTTCGCCATCAGTGCTTGGCTGTTAGCAGGCAGTGAACGACCAACGAGCGGATTGACGGGCTGGCCAGGGGCTACTGGCCGACGGCTAACGGCGGGGTCGCTCCGAGGTTATATTTGGTGCGTCGGGGGCGATCGGCTTCGACGGGTTTGTAGATGTAATTGCTGCGTGCCCAGGTTCCAGGTCCCTGGTTAAACCACCCGGAACGATTCAACTGCCAATTCTAATCTGGCGCTGGCTGCCTAAGCTGAGCTAACGCTCGCTTGGCACCTTCGGAGGTAGAGCCCGCCCAGGGCGCTGCAGCCGAATAATCAATCTGGGCTTTGCAATCCGTGGCGCTCCGCTGCGGGGCGCGAGAACTCAGGAGCTGGTCCACTGGACGGTCGACTCATCACCGGCCGGCGGACGACGCAGAGAGATGGGTCTACGCACGTAGAGGTAGTTTCGGAAGCTTACTCGGACCAGGGTTCGATTCCCTGCGCCTCCACTGAACGAAAACGGCGTCCTGTTGGACGCCGTTTTTGCTGGTCATACCTGTCTACTCACGTCACGCGATGTGGCGATACTCGATCCGGGCTTTGGAAAAGGCGCTCTGCTGCTCGGCGGCCGACTTGAAGGTCTTCGGGTCCACCACTGGCAGGCCTAGGCCACTGGGGTTGTTCAGGAAATCTGCCGCCTTGGACAGGACAAGCTTCATGAACGGGCCACTGGCGCCATCGGCCGCCTTGCAGTCGGTCACCTTGGCGTGGGTGGCACAGCTGGGCCGGTTGGCATCGCCGCCGGGGCCCATCGTGCACATGACCTCGGTCCGCGACAGATTCAGCCCGTTGCCGATCAGGAGGCGGATCAGGTTGGCCAGCTGGTTTGGGCCAGGCTTGTAGTGGCCGCTCATGTTGTTGATGTCCAGCAGTTCCCCCTGGTCGACCATCAGAATTCCGGCGCACACGACCTGCTTGCCCCGACAGAAGGACGAGTGATTGAATGCCCGGGCATCAGTCGGCACTTCCTGTGCGAAGAGATTGCCGTACTCATCCATGGCGTAGGGGCCGTTGACGTCGGCCAGTGTCGTGGGGTCAGTATAGAACTTGCCGCGCTGCACCAGCAGGAGATAGCGCATCCGGGCCGAGCGGTTGTAGTAGAACTGCTCGGTGGCCCCGCCGCGATTGCCGTCGCTCATGTACGCGTCCTTCGCCGCCGTATACCCTTCTTTGCTGTTGGCTCCCATTCCCTTCTGCTCGGCATAGTGCAGCACGTCGGAGGCGGAGGGGTGGGCCACTCCCTTGGCTTGTGACGTCGCCTCGAAGGCGTAGTTGCCCGCCAGCCCCTTGAGCTCCATCCCTTTCTTCTGGTCGACTCGACCCCCCGCTTTGTTGCCCTTGTAGGACTCGAACCGGTAGCTGTCGCTCAACTGATTGAGGAGCGCGGTGACGGCCGTTGCCCGCTTCTGGACCAGGGTCGTCGGCTTGGTCTTGAGCTTGGATGCCTTGTCCGCCAGCCAGTTCTTGCAGGCCCTGATGGCCAGTTGCAGCATCGCCAGCCGGTCAATCGTGGACATCGAGGTGCCGTACTCTTGCAGCTGTGAAAGGGCGTAGTCCATCGATTCGAGCTCCTCTCGGCCACGGAACGCACCGCCCGAGGTGGCTTTCTGAAAATCCTTGAACGACTGGAGTGCCGGGGGACCCGCCATGGAGCAATTCTCCTTGCCGCTCCCAAGGATGGAGCGGAACCATTCGAGTGGATCTATCGGGGGTGACGCGAGGCTGGACGGCCCAAATTTGTGGCCGTTCGGATGACCTGGCAATGCGGGAGTTTTCAGCCGCCAGCCAGGCAAATACAGAAGCGGGCCCGAAGGCCCGCACTCGGTTGATGCAGCCTACTGGGTGGCCACGATCGGGATCTTGACCTTTGTATTTTCCCATTCGAGCACCAGGTTGACGCCGTTGGCGCCGGCCGGCTCGGTATGGATCGTGAACTGCTCAATCGGCGCCGATGTCATCTCGGAGGTCACCGTGCCGCGTCCCACCTCGTGGCTTCTCACCTCGGCGGTGTACTCATCTTCCTTGCCCCACTGACTGATGGAGGTGTTGACCACGACCTGCCATTCGGTCTTGCCGGGGACGGTGTACAGACTCCACGCTCCGGCCGGCGCCTTGACCCCGGCAACGGTCAGCGGACCCGAGCTGAATACGGTGGTTGGCTCGTTGGCGCCGGTCCGCCACAGGGTGTCATAGGGGACGTCCGCTCCGCCGATCATGGTGCGGCCCCGCGCCGCCGGGCGGCCGTAGCAGATTTTGACCTGGCTCCCGCCGACCATGAAGGTCAGCGAATCGAGCGCACTCTTCCGGCCGGCGGCCGGCATCTGCTTGGGATACTTGATGCTGCAGGCCGGAAGCGGGGCAGGGGCGGGTAGCGGCCCCATTGCGGTGGCGAGCATCACCGCCAACAGGTTCAGCATCGTCCAGTGTCCTTCAGTTCAGGGAATGAGACGTTCGCGGGCCGCCAGGGCATGCCGTCGAGCGTTCTCGGGAGTGTCGGCCAGCACATTGAGATGCCCCATCTTCCGGCCGGGCCGAGCCTCGGTCTTGCCGTAGAGATGCAGTTTGACCCGCGGATCGGTCAAGGCCTGATCCCAGCGGGGCGTGCCCTTCGACCAGACATCGCCCAGCAGGTTGACCATGCAGACCGGCGAAAGGAGCGAAGGATCCCCGAGTGGCAACCCGCATACCGCACGGACCTGCTGCTCGAACTGATCGGTGACACAGGCATCCATGGTGTAGTGCGCGCTATTGTGGGGCCTGGGCGCCATCTCGTTGAACAGCAGCCGATCGCCGGGGATGACGAACAGCTCCACGCCGAGCACCCCAACGTATTCAAGGGCCCGGGCCAGGGTTTCGGCGGCACAACGGGCGCGTTCAGCCAGCGCCGGACTCATCATCGCTGGCACCGTGGTGGTATCGAGAATCCCGTCAACGTGCACGTTCTCGCCGGCCGGAAAGCTCACGATCTGGCCTGAAGGACTCCTGGCCAGCACTACTGAAATCTCACGGACCAGCTCAACCCGCTGCTCCAGGATGCATTTGACCCCGCCGAAGGCCCGGAAGGCGGCGCCAGCCTCCTCAAGACTAGCCACGGTGCGCTGGCCCTTGCCGTCGTAGCCCAGCCGGCTGGTCTTGAGTATGCCGGTGCCGCCAATCTCGGCCCAGGCCCCCGCGATATCCGATTCACTTCCGACCGCGGCAAACCTGGCTGTCTCAATGCCATGCTGCCGGGCAAAGCCCTTCTCCAGGAGTCGATCCTGCGCAATGGCGAGCGATTCAGCGCGTGGATGCACCGGGCAGCGGGCGGCGAGAAAGGCGAGGGCCTGGGCGGGAACATTCTCGAACTCGGTAGTGACGACTCCGCAGAGCTTTCCGATTTCGGTCAGTGCGCCCTCATCGATATACGGCTGCTGCAGGTGGCGATCGGCGATCTGTCCGGCCGGACTCGACCGGTCGGGATCGAGCACCACGACCTTGTACCCCATGCTGCGGGCCGAGATGGTGAACATCCGGCCCAGTTGGCCTCCGCCCAGCAGGCCAATCCAGGAGCCCGGCAGGATCACGGGTGCTGGCCGGGCAGTTTGAGCCCGAGGACCTTGTCGGTCTGATTGCGCCTGAACTCGGCCAGCCTGGCGGCAATGGCAGGGTCGTGCCCCGCCAGAATCTGGGCGGCGAAGAACGCGGCGTTCTTGGCCCCCGCCTCGCCGATGGCAAAGGTGGCCACCGGGATCCCGGCCGGCATCTGGACGATCGACAGCAGCGAGTCGAGGCCTTGCAGGTGGCGGGACGGTACCGGAACGCCCAGAACGGGCAGCATCGTCTTCGAGGCCAGCATCCCCGGCAGATGCGCGGCGCCGCCCGCTCCCGCGATCAGGCAGGCGAGCCCCCGTCCGGCGGCGGCCGAGGCATATTCGAACAGCAGATCCGGAGTCCGGTGCGCCGAAACCACCCGCCGCTCGTGCGGAATCCCGAGCATTTCGAGCTGGGCGGCGGCGTGCTGCATGACTTCCCAGTCGGAGTCGCTACCCATGACGATGCCCACGCGTGGCGCTGTCATACCGTGGCCCGGGTTCGGTCCATGGTGCCTCGTGCGGCCAGCGCCGATTGGGCCGCCGCCAGCCGGGCAATCGGGACCCGGAACGGCGAGCAGGAGACGTAGTTCATCCCCAACCCATCGCAGAAGCTGACACTGCGCGGCTCGCCGCCGTGCTCGCCGCAGATGCCCAGCTTGAGATCGGGACGGGTCTTCCGGCCCAGCTCGCAGGCCAGCTGGATCAGCTTGCCGACGCCCGCCTCGTCGAGGACCTGGAACGGATCATCGGGAATGATGCCGCGCTCGAGATACTGGGGCAGGAAGCGGCCGGCGTCATCACGCGAGAGCCCCCACGTTGTCTGAGTCAGGTCGTTGGTGCCAAACGAGAAGAACTGGGCTTCCCGGGCTATTTCGTCGGCGGTGAGCGCCGCACGGGGCAGCTCGATCATGGTGCCGAGCAGGTAGGGCACCGTGATCTGGCGCTCGCGAAACACCTCCTCGGCAATCTGGCGCACGATCAATGCCTGCTGCCGGAACTCGACGACCGTGGCGGTGAGCGGGATCATCACTTCGGGCATGACCCGGCCCTTGCGTGCCGCCACCGTACAGGCGGCCTCGAAAATGGCCCGGGCCTGCATGGCCGTGATTTCGGGATAGATGATTCCCAACCGGCAGCCCCGCAGCCCCAGCATCGGGTTGGTCTCGGCCAGGCTCTCGGTGACCCGGGTGACGTGCTCGACGGTGCGGCCCAGTGCCTTGGCCAGTCCGGCGATCTCCTCGCTGTCTTTGGGCAGGAATTCGTGCAGCGGCGGGTCGAGCAACCGGATGCAGACCGGGAACCCTTCCATGGCGCGGAAGATGGCCTCGAAGTCGGTGCGCTGGATCGGCAGCAGCTTGGCCAGCGCCACCTGGCGGCCAGCGGTGTCCTCGGCCAGGATCATCTCGCGCATGGCAATCAGCCGGTCACCCTCGAAGAACATGTGCTCGGTTCGGCAGAGCCCGATTCCCTCGGCGCCGAAGTCGCGCGCGCGGTGGGCGTCGGCCGGCGTCTCGGCATTGACCCGGACGCGCATGTGACGGAGCCGGTCGGCCCAGCCCATGATCCTGGTAAAGAATTCATTGAGCTCGGGCGCTATCAGCGCGGCCTGGCCGGCAAAGACCCGCCCGGTGCCGCCATCGAGAGTCAGCCAGTCGCCCTGATGAATGGTCCGGTCACCCACCGAGAAGCTGCGGCCGGCCTCGTCCACGACCATACCCTGGGCGCTGGCGACACACGGGATGCCGCTGCCCCGGGCCACGACCGCCGCATGGCTGGTCATCCCGCCGCGCGCGGTGAGAATGGCCCGGGCCTGGATCATCCCATGGAAATCCTCCGGGCTGGTCTCCCGCCGCACCAGGATGACCGCCTCGCCGCGCCGCCCCATCTGCTCGGCCACATCGGCATCGAACACGGCAGTGCCGCAGGCCGCCCCCGGCGAGGCCGGCAGGCCCGTCGTCAGCAGATCGAGCTCGGACGCCGGATCGATGGTCGGGTGCAGCAGCTGATTGAGGTCGTTGGGCGGGATCCGCGCGACGGCCTCTTCTTCACTAATCAACCCTTCGGCGACCATCTCGACGGCGGTCCGGACCGCCGCGTGTCCGGTCCGCTGGCCGCGCCGAGTCTGCAGCATGTATAGCCGGCCCCGCTCGATCGTGAACTCCATGTCCTGCAAATCGCGGAAGTGCCGCTCGAGCACCCGGGCCATCCGTTCCAGCTCGGCGTAGGCCTGAGGCAGCTTTTCCTTGAGCCGGGAGATCGGTTCGACGTTTCGGGTGCCCGATACCACGTCCTCGCCCTGGGCGTTGAGCAGATATTCGCCGTAGAGTCCGCGCTCACCGGTCGAGGGATCACGGGTGAAGGTCACTCCGGTACCCGAATCCTCGCCGAGATTGCCGAACACCATCGTGACGATGTTGACCGCGGTGCCCATCGAGTCCGGCAGGTCGTGCAGCTTCCGGTAGTCGATGGCCCGCCGGGTGTTCCAGCTCTCGAATACTGCGGCAATAGCTCCCCAGAGCTGCTCGATGGGATCGTCGGGGAACTGCTTGCCGGTCTGCTTCAGGACGATTGCCTTGTATTCCTTGACCAGCGCCTGCATCTGCTCGACCGGCAGGTCGATGTCCCGACTGACCTTGGCCGCCTGCCTCAGCTCTTCGAGTCGGTGTTCGAACGGGGCCTTGGGCATGCCGAAGACCACCGCGGAATACATGGTCACGAAGCGGCGGTACGAGTCCCAGGCAAATGCCGGATTGGTGCTCTGACGCTCGAGTCCGGCCACGGTAGTGTCGTTGAGGCCGAGGTTGAGGATGGTCTCCATCATGCCGGGCATCGAGACCGCGGCGCCTGAGCGGACCGACACCAGCAGCGGATTGTCCCCGCCGCCGAACTGGCGGCCGGTGGCGGCTTCAAGCCGCTGGAGACTGGTCTCGACCTGCGAACGCAGCCATGGCGGGAACTGGTGGGTCTCGAGATAGGTGTGGCACAGCGGCGCGGCGATGGTGAACCCGGGTGGCACCGGGATACCCAGATTCGTCATCTCGGCCAGGCCCGCACCCTTGCCGCCCAGCACGTCCTTCATTGCCGCCGTGCCATCGGCACGGCCCTGGCCGAAGAAATAAACCAGCGGCTGGGTATACGGTGAGGTCAATGGGCCCCCGCGGCCACGGGGGAGGCGTGCCGGATCTGGATCAGCTGTTCGTTGGTCTCGGTGGGGTACTGGCCGGAGAAGCAGGCATGACAGAACGGGAAGCGCCGGCCACCGGCGTTGAGCATGCCGTCGAGTGAGAGATATCCCAGCGAATCGACGCCGAGGTACTGGCGGATCTCTTCGTGGCTGTGGGTGGCGGCGATCAGCTCTTCGCGAGTCGGAGTGTCGATCCCGTAATGGCAGGGGCCGGTAATCGGCGGTGAGCCCAGCCGCAGGTGCACTTCCCTGGCTCCGGCAGCTCGAATCATCTGCACCAGGCCCTTGCTGGTGGTGCCGCGAACCAGGCTGTCGTCGACCATCACGACCCGGCGGCCTTCGATGACACCCCGGACCGGGTTGAACTTGATCTTCACCTTGGCCACCCGGTGGGCGTGGGTCGGATTGATGAATGTGCGCCCGACATAGTGATTGCGGATCAGGGCGTGCTCGAGCTTGACCCCCGATTCCTCGGAGAAGCCCAGTGCCATGGCATTGCTGGAATCCGGTACGCTGAACACCACGTCGGCATTCGGCACCGGGTGCTCGCGGGCCAGCGCCCGGCCGACTTCGCGCCGGACCCCGTCTACCGACGAGCCGAACACCCTGCTGTCGGGGCGGGCAAAGTAGACCAGCTCGAAGACACAGCGGCTGACCGGCCGGGCCCGGAGCCTCGGCAGTTCGGTGATCTTTCCATCTTCGATCTTGAGGAACTGGCCGGGTTCGAGCTCGCAGACCATCTGGGCGCCGACCAGGTCCAGCGCGCAGGTCTCCGATGCTACTATGACACCTTCGCCGAGCCGGCCGATGACCAGCGGACGGAAGCCCCGGCCATCCACCGCCACGAACAGGGTGCGGCCCACCGACATCAACAGGGTATAGGCCCCTTCCGCCTGCTCCAGGGCGCTGCGGATCTGATCCTCTGGTGTGGCGGCCTTGGACCGGGCAATCAGGTGGACCAGGACTTCGGTGTCGCTGGAGGTCGTGAAGATCGCGCCCTGGTCGACCAGCATCTGTCGGAGTTCCGGAGCGTTGGTCAGGTTGCCGTTGTGGGCAATCGTGAGCGGCCCGCCGCGATAGTCGCTGAGCAGCGGCTGGGCATTGGCCAGCACCGAACTGCCGGAGGTGCTGTACCGGGTGTGGCCGACGGCCACCGAACCGGTCAGTCTGGCCAGCGCGCTTTCGTCAAAGGTCTCGCTGACCAGTCCCATGCCGCGGTGGGCCCGGGCGGTGCCGTTGTCATCCAGGGCAACGATCCCGGCGCTCTCCTGCCCCCGATGCTGCAGGGCGTAGAGTCCCAGGTAGGCCAGTCGGGCCGCTTCCGGGACTGCCGAAACACCGAAGACACCGCACATTCGATTGGTCCTCCTTGAGACTGCGGACTGCAATTGGTCGTTCTCCGCTGGTCACCAGTTGTTGGTGACAGCGGTCTTCCACGTACGACTACGGACTACCGAGCCTGGCCACTGTCCTCCGCCACCTGCCCCATCCGCCGCGGGATTGCGCCAAAGTACGTCTGCCGCAGCGCGTTGGACGGCCAGTGATACGTGCCGTTCGAGGTCGTGACGGCGATTTGTCCAGCGAACCCTCCAACCGCACCGACCTTCCGGCAGGGCACCCCGTGTTTTGCCGCCAGCGTGGCCACGCCATCGACATGGGCCGGGGAAACGCTGACCACGACCCGGGCCCCGTCCTCACCGTACAGCAACCCCTCCTCAGTGACGCCAGCGGCATAACCCGCCAGGTCCACGGTGGCCCCAAGGGCGGCCTCGGCGTACGGTCCGCCGATTGCGGCCTCGGCCAGCGCCACGGCCAACCCGCCGGTCGAGCAGTCGTGGGCCGACCGAAGCAGCCTGGCCTTGGCGGCCGCGACCAGGAACTGCTGCAGCGCTCGCTCGGCCTTGAGATCGACGGTGGCCGGCTGGCCGCCCACGAAATCACGGACCTCGGCCCAATAGGCCGATCCGCCCAGTATGCCCCTGGTAGTGCCCAGCAGCAGGATCTGGTCTCCGGTGGCGCTGAAATGACTCGGCACCCGGTCGTCGATCCGCTCCAGCAGTCCGACCATGCCGACAGTCGGAGTCGGATCGATCGAGCCGGTCGGGCTCTCGTTATAGAAAGAGACATTGCCGCCGGTCACCGGGGTCTCGAACGCCCGGCATGCATCGCTGATGCCGCGGCAGGCTTCAGTGAACTGGAAGAATACCTCGGGCTTTTCCGGGTTGCCGAAGTTGAGGCAGTCGGTGATGCCGAGGGGCAGGGCACCGGTGCAGGCCACGTTGCGGGCGGCCTCGGCCACGGTCGCCTTGCCACCCTCGTACGGGTCGAGCGCCAGCAGCCGCGAATTGCAGTCCACCGTCAGTGCCAGCCCGAAGCCGGTGTTGGCAATCCGGAGGACCCCGGCATCTCCGCCGGGCCCCAGCAGGGTACTCGCCTGGACGGTGCTGTCATACTGCTCATACACCCAGCGCTTACTGGCAATACTCGGCGTATCGAGCAGCAGCGGGAGCGCGGCGGTCAGGTCGGCCTTCGGTGTCTCAGTCGGACCGGCTGCGCGGCGCAGCCTGACCGCTTCTCCCTCACTGGATTCCGGGCTGTACATCGGACAGTCATCGATCAGCCGCTGTCCCGGAATTTCGGCCACCACGATCTTGCCGTGACGGACCCGGAACAGGCCGTCGTCGGTGACCCGGCCGATCGGCACCGCGGTCAATTCCCACTTCTCGCAGACCTGCTGGATAGCGGCGACCTGGCCAGGCTCGGCCACCACCAGCATCCGCTCCTGTGATTCCGACAGCATGATCTCGTACGGCGTCATGCCCGACTCGCGAGTAGGCACCAGGCTGGTGTCGAGCTCGACTCCGACCCCGCCACGCGCCGCCATCTCGGCCGACGAGCTGGTCAGTCCGGCCGCTCCCATGTCCTGGATGGCGACGACCAGCTTCGACTCGATCAGTTCCAGGGTGGCTTCGAGCAGCAGCTTCTCGGTGAACGGATCGCCGACCTGGACCTGCGGCCGCCGGGCCTCGCTCTTCTCCGACAGGTCCTCGGAGGCAAAGCTGGCGCCATGAATCCCGTCCCGCCCGGTGCTGGCGCCCATGGCCAGGAGTACGTTGCCGACGCCGTGCGCGGCGGCGAGCGTGAGGTCCGATTCACGCAGCAACCCGACACACATCGCGTTGACCAGCGGGTTGCCGCTGTAGCCCGGTGCGAAGTCGACCTCGCCACCGAGGGTCGGAACCCCGACGCAGTTGCCATAGTCGCCGACTCCCTTGACCACGCCGGCGAACAGGTAGCGGTTCCGCGCGGTATCGAGCGGGCCGAACCGGAGGCTGTTGAGCACCGCAACCGGCCGAGCGCCCATGGTGAACACATCGCGGAGGATGCCACCGACTCCAGTCGCCGCGCCCTGGTAGGGCTCGACCGCCGATGGATGGTTGTGGGATTCGATCTTGAAGGCGACGGCCCAACCGTCCGGCAGCCGCAGCACGCCGGCGTTTTCGCCGGGGCCCTGGACCACCTGCGGGCCAGTCGTCGGAAACGTCTTGAGGACGTGCTTGGAGTGCTTGTAGGAGCAATGCTCCGACCAGAGCGCCGAAAAGATGCCCAGTTCGGTGAGGGTCGGATTGCGGCCGAGGATCCGCCTGATCCCGTCGTACTCGCGCGCATTGAGGTTGTGCTCCAGCACCGTCTGGAGCGTAACCGGTGGCTCGCTGCCGAATGGCTCGGCGCGGGTCACGGGTGGTGCCGGTGTTCCGGTTACGGTAGAACTCACGTCAGCTCCGCCTGCGCAGGCGCATAGCCGCCACCACGTCGTCGAATACCCGGGTCAGCAGGCTGTGGTCTTCATGAGCCACGACAGCGTCGATCTCGTCGGCGTCGAGCCAGATCCCGTGACAGGTCGGACACCGATCGACCTGGATGCCGTGAAACTGCTCCGGGGTCAGGCTGTCGCCGCACCGGGGACATTTCCCCCGGTGACTGGCGCGCTCGGCGGCGGTCGCCTGGGCGGTCAGCTGTTCCCGGGTGGCCTGGATCAGTTCCTGTTCCCGTTCCTTGAAATAGATCTCTTCGTTATTCCGATGCGGTCCGTGCATACATCCTTGTCCGGTTGAATTAGTGCGTTGGTGCGGTATAGCCCGGCTTCCGCTCCGGGGAGAGTGAAGTCACCCCGTTGTACCGATGGCCTGGGCCGCGAGCAATGGCGTCGATGACCTGGCCGTGATCGAGGAAAACCACATCCTCCGAACCACAGCTCTTGAGGCAGCCGCTGGCGTAATAGAGGTACCCGAACCCTCCACTGGTCACCGTCCTGATCGGCTTGCCCCATACCGCTTCGACCTGGGCGACAGTCATTCCGGGTGTGATGACACCAGAATCTGCGGCCGTGCCCTGAGCATGGGCCGTAGCGCTGCCGAGCAGGGCCGCGGCCAGGGCCAGTCCGATTCCACTCACCGGTGTGCCGCCGGTGCCGGATGCCAGCTCAGCATCGAAGTGAAAAATCCCATGCCATCGAGGTTGCCCAGCGCCGCGTCCGCGGCCCGGTCCGGATGCGGCATCAGGCCGACCACATTGCCCTCGGCGTTGGCGATACCGGCGATATCGTTGAGCGACCCGTTGGGATTGTCATCCTCTTTGGCCGGGCCCGCACTGGATACGTACCGAACCACCACCCGACGGTTGGCCTCTAGCTCCCGGATGGTTTCCGGGGTGGCAGTGAAACGACCGTCACCGTGGGCCACCGGCATCCGGAGCAGCGCACCCGGTTCGTAGTTGTTGGTGAATGCGGTCTCGGTCTGCTCCACCTGGAGGCAGACGGGCCGGGAGACGAACGACAGCCGCCCGTTCCGAACCAGAGCGCCTGGCAACATCCCGGCTTCACACAGGACCTGGAAGCCATTGCAGATACCGAGAACCGGGCCGCCCGCCGCGGCGTGCTTCTGGACCGCCGGCATGATCGGGCTGAACCTGGCAATGGCGCCGGAGCGCAGGTAGTCGCCATAGCTGAATCCGCCCGGCAGGATCACCGCATCGGCGCCCTTGAGGTCGGTGTCCCGGTGCCAGACGAAGTAGGCGTCGGTTCCGGCCCGGGTGGCCGAGTGCAGTGAGTCGAAATCGCAATTGCTGCCGGGGAAGCGGACGATCGCCACACGAAGCGTCATGCTTCGATCTCCAGTTCGTAGTCTTCGGTCACTGGGTTGGCCAGCAGTTTGTCGCACATCTTCTTGGCCTGCTCCCGCGCCTCACCGGCATTGGCCGCTGACACGATCATCTCGATGGCCCGCCCGATCCGCACCTTGCTGGCGCCGCCGAAACCCAGGGCGTGCAGGGCATGCTCCACCGCCCGCCCCTGCGGATCGAGCACACCGGCCCTGGGCACGACACGGACGTGGACAGTAAATGTCATTCGTCATTCTCCTGGCGGCGGTGATCGCCGGCGGCCCGGCGGTCGGCTGGGAATCGATGCACGGCTCGGCGCACCGGCTCGATCACGGTGTCCTCGGGAATGGGCACGCCCTCGCCGCGCTCACCCAGCGCCAGGACCGTGGCGCGGGCAATGCCGAAGAACATGTAGAACAGGCCGAGGGGGAAGAGAAAATGTTCCGGGAACCCCAGCCCGCCGACCAGGATGATCACGTGGACCACGATCCCAAGCCATCCCTTGAGGGACCTGGTCCCGATCGAGGGCAGCCGCGGGTACTTGATGGTACTGACCATCAGTAGTGCCAGCACAACCATCAGGACCGACAGTCCCTCCTTCTGCAGGTTGAGATAGGCCAGCGAGGCCTGGTACCAGGTGGTCTGGCTGAACGGGTAGTACACCGCCAGCATCATTCCAGCCGATGGACTCGGCATGCCCGTGAACCAGCCCGGCGACGGCTTCTGGTCGTGCATCACGTTGTAGCGAGCCAGCCGGATGGCCACCGCCACCACGTACAACCAGCAAATCAGCCATCCGAATTTGCCGGCCTGCGAAAACTCGAGGAAATACATCACCATCGCCGGCGCCACACCGAACGAGATCACGTCCACCAGGGAATCCAGCTCAGCCCCGAACGCGCTGCCGGTGTTGGACAACCGGGCCACCCGGCCGTCCAGCATATCCAGGATGCCGGCAAAGACGATGAACCACGCCGCCCAGGTGAAGTTGTGGTTGAAGGCCGAGATGATGGCCCAGAAACCGAAGAACAGGTTGCCCAGGGTAAAGGCGCTGGGCACGATGACCACCACCCGGCGCATTTCGGGGCGACCCAGGCGGCTCACGCGTGAGATCATTGCCATGTGGCCACCACGGTAACGCCGGCCTGGGTCATCTGGTCGACGGTGACGTTCGGCGTCGCGCCAGGTGGCAGGAAGACATCCACCCGCGAGCCGAAACGGATCAGTCCCATACGGTCTCCCTGGTGGGCCACTGCACCCACCGCATCATCGGTGACGATCCGCCGCGCAATCAGACCGGCGATCTGGCGGACCAGAATCCTGCCGCGTGCCGTCTCGAGCCCGATCGAGCACTGCTCGTTCTCGAGGCTCGCCTTTTCGGTGCCCGCATGCCCGAAATGGCCGGCGTTGTAATGACGATAGGCCACAGTGCCGTCCATCGGATAGCGGTTCACGTGGACATTGAACACGTTCATGAAGATTGAAATCCGGGTGGCCTTGCCGCCGACGAATGCCGGCTCCTCAACCTCCAGCACGCTGACCACCCGGCCGTCGGCCGGTGCGATGACCACATGGTCTCCCCGCGGACCAGGCCGCACCGGATCGCGGAAAAAGGCCACGACCCAGATCGCAATCGGCAGCCAGAGCACCGACACCCACCACGGGGTGAGCCAGCACAGCACTCCGAAGATGAGCCACCCGCCGATGATGAACGGCCAGCCTTCCGGTGCAACTTTCATCACGCCTCCTCGGGAAGCTCGACGCCGGTGATCCGGCGGTAGGCTTCAAGGTATCGCCGACTGGTGGCGTTGATCACTTCGGCCGGCAGCGGCGGCGGCGGGGACTCACCGTTCCACTGGCCCTGCTGCCGCAGCCCGGCCAGGTAGTCCCGTAGCGGCTGCTTGTCGAAACTCGGCTGGCTCTGCCCCGCCTGATATCCATCGGCTGGCCAGAACCGGGAGCTGTCAGGGGTCATCACTTCGTCGATCAGCCGCAGAATTCCGGTGCGGTCGTGACCAAACTCGAACTTGGTATCGGCGATGATGATCCCCCGGGTGGCCGCATGATTGCGCCCGGCCCGGTACACGTCGAAACTCGCCTCCCGCAGCGCCTTGGTGGTGGCCGAACCCAGTGCCTCGACGACGGCTGACTCCGGCACATTGATGTCGTGCCCCGACTCGGCCTTGGTCGCGGGGGAAAAGATCGGCGGTTCCAGCCGGTCGCTTTCCAGCAGTCCGCCCGGCAATGGCTCTCCCGCGAGCGTCCCTGATTTCTTGTACTCGGCCCAGGCGGAGCCCGACAGATACCCACGGACGATGCACTCGAACGCGATCGGTTCGGTCCGCCGCACCAGCATGGCGCGGCCATTCAGTTGCGCCCGATGCCCCGCCAGGGCGGGCACCTGCTTGACGATGTCGTCGGTGCCCGCCGTGATGAAGTGGCTCGGCACCACTGACGCCAGCTTCTCGAACCAGAAGGCGCTGAGCTGGGTCAGCACCGCGCCCTTGCGCGGCACTGCCTCGGCCATGACGATGTCGAAGGCACTGACCCGGTCGCTGGCAACCAGCAGCAGATGGTCGGCGTCAACCTCGTACACCTCGCGTACCTTGCCGGTCCTGAGCAGCGGCAGCGGCAGTTGGCTCTTCACCAGTGCCGACGGGGCCTTGGGCCTGGTCATACCCGGATCTCGGCGGCTTCTGGCGTGGTGGCGAGCGGCCGGGCCCGAGCCAGTAGCGGCGTCAGATACTCTCCCAGGAATTCTTCGACCTGCTCGGCCGAGCGGCCGGTGTAGCGCTTGGGATCGAGTTCGGCCTTCAGCGCGGTCGACGGGACCTTCGCGAAGGTGGCATCGGCCGCCAGCTTGTCGAGCAGGGTGTTGGCTTCCCCGCGGCCCACCGCTTCCGCCGTGGCCAGACTGTTGACCCGGATCACCTCATGCAGCGCCTGGCGATCGCCGCCGGCCTGGACGCCCAGCATCAGCCAGCGTTCGGTGGCCATGAACGGCATCTGCTCGTCGACATGCCGCCGGATCGTGGCGTCCCGCACTTCGATTCCGCCCGCGATATTCCCCAGCAGGATCAGGATGGCGTCAGTGGCCAGGAACGCCTCCGGCAGTGTCAGCCGGCGATTGGCGCTGTCATCCAGCGTCCGCTCCAACCACTGAGTGGCGGCGGTGTTGCTGGTGTTGGCCTGCAGCGCAATGATGAACCGCGCCAGCCCGCCGATCCGCTCGGACCGCATCGGGTTCCGCTTGTACGCCATGGCGCTGGAACCGATCTGCTCGCTCTCGAACGGCTCGAGCAATTCGCCCTCGTGCTGCAGCAGCCGGAGGTCGGTGGCCATCTTGGCGGCCGACTGGGCAATGCCGGACAGCGCGTCCAGCACCATGCTGTCAGCCTTGCGACTGTAGGTCTGGCCGGTGACCGGGAAGACCCGGTCGAGGCCCAGCTTGTGGGCCACCTTCCGCTCCAGCTCCCGGACCTTGGCGTGATCGCCCTTGAACAGCTCGAGAAATGACGCCTGGGTTCCGGTGGTGCCCTTGCAGCCGCGCAGCCGCATTGCGTCCAGCCGGTGGCACAGTTCCTCGACATCGAGTGCCAGGTCCTGCATCCAGAGCGTGGCCCGCTTTCCGACGGTGGTCAGCTGGGCTGGCTGGAAATGGGTATAGGCCAGGCAGGGCAGGGCGGCGTAGCGCCGGGCAAACCCCTCGAGCGAGTCGAGTACGCCCAGCAGCCGGCCCAGCAGCAGCCTGAGCCCCTCGTGCATGACCAGGACATCGGCATTGTCGGTGACAAACGCGCTGGTGGCACCCAGGTGAATGATCGGGCGCGCTGCCGGGACCTGCTCGCCGAACTGATGGATGTGGGCCATGACATCGTGCCGGAACCGGCGCTCATACTCGGCGGCGGCCACGAGATCGGCATCGTCGAGGTGAGCCCGCATCCCGCTGACGGCGGCCTCGGGAATGTCGAGCCCGAGCTCACGTTCCGATTCGGCCAGCGCCAGCCACACCCGGCGCCACAGCCCGATGCGGCGCGGCTCGCCCCACAGCCGCTGCATCGCCGGTGAGGCGTAGCGGCTGCCCAGGGGTGAACGATAGCGGTCGTCGGTCATCGGAACATCAGGTCGGTGTAGGCCACCTGGCCCCCTCGCTCCACGTACACCCGGAGCGACTGCCGGGCTTTCATCACGTCCAGCACCTGCCGGACATCCTCGGCGGTGTTGATCGTGCTGCGGTTGATCCCCACGATGACATCGCCCTCCTGCAATCCGGTCTGGGCGCTGGCGCCCGACGCAATCCGGAAGATCAATGCACCGCGCTGAGACCGGACCCGCCGCTCCGCCCGGATCTGCGGTGTCAGTGAAATCAGCTGCAGGTCCTTGAGCACGGTCACTTTCTCAGCCGTGACCGTGGGCAGGTCGCCGCTCACCAGCACCCGGTTGACCAGCCGCTGGCCGCCGTCGGTCCGCTCGACGATCCGGATGGTGTCGCCGACGCCGAGGTCGAGTTTGACCGCTTCCCAGTCGAGATAGTTGCGCAGCCGGCGACCGTTGGCCTCGGTCAGGACATCGCCACGATGAATCCCGGCCCGGTCCGCCGGACCGCCCGGCGCCACGTCCCGGACCAGCCCGCCGCCCTGGCTCTTCCAGTTCTCCAGCTCCTCGGAGTTGGCCACATCCAGCCCGGTCCAGGCCCGGCGCACCGACCCCCGCTTGATGATCTCATCCGCCACCCGGGCCGCCCGTTCGATCGGGATGGCAAAGCCCAGTCCTTCGGAGCCACCGCTCTTCGAAAAGATGGACGAATTGACTCCGATGACTTCACCGAGCGCATTGACCAGCGGCCCGCCGGAATTGCCGGGATTGATCGCGGCGTCGGTCTGGATCATGTCCAGATACAGTCCTGACTGATCATGACCGGGCAGGATATTGCGGCCGGTGGCGCTGATCACGCCGGCAGTCACGGTGGGATCAGTGTTGCCCAGGTAGTAGGCGAAGGGATTGCCGAGCGCCAGCACCCATTCGCCGATCAGCAGGTCGGTGCTCTTGCCGAGCGTGGCGACGGCCAGGTTCTTCCGAGCCACTCGGAGTACGGCGATGTCCGTGACCGGATCCTCGCCCAGCAGTTCAGCCGGCAGATCGCTGCCGTCTCGCAGGGTGACTACGATGGTGTCGGCGCCGGCGATGACATGTTGGTTGGTGACCACGATCCCGTCCGAGCGGAGTACGAACCCGGTGCCGTAGCCCTGCACCACCTGATCTCCGTCTTGCGGCACGAAGAAGAAGTCAAAGGGGCGTTGCTGCTGTACCCGCTGGTGACTGGTCACGCTGATCGAGACCACCGACGGCCCGACCCGCTCGGCGGCATCGACGATGGCCGTCCGCCTGCCGCCGGCCAGCGCGGTGTTGACCCGGTCCCGCGTCTGCTCGGCGCTGAGGGCCCCGAAGGTCGCGATCGGCTGCGGTCCATCGCCATGACAGCCGAGGGCCAGCACTGACAGCAGAACAAGGGCTGAATGACGGTGGAGGCGATCAGCTGACATCTGAGGTTCCGAGATACAATTCGGCGGGATATTGCGCGCCCACGAAGAATAGCCCCTGGGGCGGAGCGGGAGGACTGGTTGCGAGGTTGTCGGTGCGATCGAGCAGGGTCCGCATCTCCGAGATCTGCCGCCGGCCCAGGGCAATATCCACCATGGTTCCGACGAGGAAACGCACCATATGGTGCAGGAAGCGGTCGCCTTCAATGTGAAGGCTGACTCCGGTGCCGCCGTCGCGCGCTAGCCACTCGACCCGCCGCAAGCTGCAGCGATAGTGAGGCTTGGCAGGCGATTTGGCGGCAAAGGCCCGGAAATCGTGAGTGCCGCTCACGACCTCGGCCGCTTCCTTGAGCACGGCCAGCTCGGGTGACTCACCGAGAGCCCACTCATACCGGCGCCGAAATGGAGATGCCGCTTCCGGGTCGGTCCCTATGTCGTATCGGTACCGCCGGCCCAAGGCGCTGGTCCGGGCGTGGAACCCCGGGGCCATCGGGTGAACCGCGGAAACCCAGCAGTCCTCCGGCAGCAGCGCGTTGAGCGCCCGGTTCAATCTGCCGATTTCCCACTGCCGCGGAGTACCAAAGCTCACCGCGAGGGCCAGGGCATGGACTCCGGCGTCCGTTCTGCCGGCCCCGTGGGCCACTACCCGGGTGCCGCCGTGAATCCGGGCCAGGCTGCTTTCGAATACGCCCTGCACCGACCGACCCTCGGCCTGCCGCTGCCAGCCGACGAACTTGGCGCCGTCATACGACAGCAGGGCCAGGTAGGTCCATGTCATCAGGCCGCAAATCTAGTCGTGAACGACCCCTCCGGCAAGCGTCGCAACTCATTGACAGATTGGAAGATGGCGACTAAATCCAAGTACCGTCCTCCATGCCCGAAGCGCTCTCCCCGCTGCTCCTCGCGATCCGTCAGCTTTCCCACGGCCGGTCGCTTTCCTCCCCGGAAACGGCCGCCGCGTTTGGCGTCGTGATGCGGGGTGAGGCCAGTCCTGCCCAGATAGCCGCCCTCCTCATCGGACTACGAACCAAGGGGGAGACGGCCGAGGAAGTCGCCGGCGCAGTTTCCGCCCTTCGGACTGAAATGGTCCGCCTGCCACTGGCTGACTCCGCGATCGTCATCGACACCTGCGGTACCGGAGGCGGGGCTGTCGGAACTATCAACATCTCGACGCCCGCCGCGTTCGTCGCCGCCGCCGCCGGCGCGTCGGTGGCCAAGCATGGCAACCGCAGCTTTACCAGCCGTTCCGGATCGGCCGATCTGTTCGAGGCGCTGGGTGTCAGTATTGCGCTCCCGGTCGAGCACTCGGCCCGGCTCCTCGTCGAGCAAGGGCTGACTTTTCTGTTTGCTCCGGCGTATCACCCGGCCATGCGGCACGTGGCGGCCGTGCGCCGAGAACTCGGCGTCGCCACGGTGATGAACCTGGTCGGGCCGCTGGCCAATCCCGCCGGTGTGCGCCGCCAGGTGCTCGGCGTGGCTGATCGCGACCGGGCGAACCTGATGGCACAGGCGCTCAATCGCCTGGGCGTCGACCACGCCATGATCGTGAATGCAGACATCGGCATGGATGAGATCAGCCCGCACGGTAGCACCGCGGTCTGGGAGGTCAAGGATGGCGAGGTCCTGATGTGGCAGATCGAGCCCGCCAGTGTCGGTCTCGAGTCCGATAACCTCGCGGGGCTGGCTGGTGGATCAGCTGAGGAGAACGCGGCGCGCGTGGAGGCGCTGTTTGCCGGCACCGGTGAACCGGTGGTACGGAACGCGGTACTGCTCAATGCTGGGGCGTCGTTGTACGTGTCGGAAAAGGCGGAGAGTTTTGCGGAGGGCGTAGAAATGGCCCGGACCGCACTGGACGGTGGCCGGGCCCTGGAACTGCTGGCCCGGCTCCGCCGGGCCGCTCCCCATTCCTGACTCAGTACTTGCGCAGTACGCCCACGACGACGCCCTGGATGGTGACATCGCGTTCCTGGAACCGGAGTGGCTGGTGGGCCGGGTTGGCCGGCTGCAACCGGATCCAGCCGCCCGCTTCCCGATAGAACCGCTTGACGGTGGCCTCATTGCCGTTGACCAGGGCAATGACCATTTCGCCGTTATCGGCCGAATTGCGGCCGGACACGACCACAAAATCACCGTCGGTGATATGCTCCTCGATCATCGAATCGCCCTTGACCTTGAGGGCAAAGTTGCGTCCGCCGCGGGGAAGGATGGCGTCAGGCACCGCCAGCGTTTCCTCGTGCATCAGCGACTCGATCGGAGTGCCGGCCGCGACCTGGCCCAGCAGCGGAATCTCGGTGGCAACCGCATGACCGCGCGGCGGCATCACCTCAATCGCGCGGCTCTCGTTGTGGGCGCGGCTGATGTACCCCTTCCGCTGCAGATTGGTCAGATGCTCATGCACCGTGGCCAGCGACTGAAAGCCGAAGTGCTTGGCGATTTCCTCGAAACTCGGCGCGTAGCCGCGGTCCTTGATATGGGACTGAAGGAAATTGAGAATTTCGCTCTGACGCTTGGTGAGTGACATGGTCCTGCCTCCACGCATGTAGCCGAAGAAATGCCGAATACCGTTATGCTACCCGAATACCAACCGAAAGGCAAGATGCGCGCCAGCCTCGCTCGGATTGTAGCTGACACCAGGCTCACGCTGCCCGGGCTGATGGCCCGGCGCGGAGCAATCGAGCGAGCGGCGTCAGAAGTCGATGATCCGGTATCATTTAGCGGGGCCTTGCGCAGGGAGCACGTGAGCCTCATCGCGGAGGTCAAGCGGCGGTCGCCATCCCTGGGGGAGATCCGCGCGGACCTCGATCCGGCTGCACAGGCCTCGCAGTATGCGCGGGGTGGTGCCAGAGCCATCTCCGTTCTGACCGACGGTCCTCATTTCGGCGGTTCATCGGAGGATCTTCGGGTAGTCTCGAGTACGGTAAAACTGCCGATACTGAGGAAGGATTTCGTCGTCGAAGCGCTGCAAATCACTGAGGCCCGCGCCCTCGGAGCGGCAGCCATTCTGCTGATCGTCAGGATACTTCCGCCGGAGCAATTGAAGGCGCTGCTGGCCTTTTCGCGGAGCATTGGACTGGGCGCGCTGGTTGAGACCCATACCGCCACGGAAGTTGTCATGGCACTCGATGCCGGTGCCGAGGTCATCGGGATCAACAGCCGGGATCTCGACCGCTTCACGATTGACGTACCCGCCGCCTGGGCGCTGCTGGCCCGGGTTCCTCCCGGGGTTGTGGCAGTGGCGGAGAGCGGCATGTCCGTGACGGCGGATGTCGAGCGCGCGGCCGCCGCCGGGGCGGATGCTGTGCTGATCGGTGGCGCGTTGTCCTCCGCTCCAGATCCGGAGCGCCTGGCCGGGACGCTTTCCGGGGTCCGGCGCGTCGGCCGTTAGCATCAATCCCGGCGGACCGGGCAGTCCGGTAGACGCCGCCGTGGCTGTGGCCGCGGGAGCCTCTTACCTTGAAGTGGGGTTCGCCGTCGATCCCCGGCTGGCCGATCGGGCGCTGCCCCGGGAACTCGTGGCAGCGACCGGGCAGCGGCCGCTGGTCGCCGTGATGAGTCGGGCAGTGCCGGCGGAGACGCGATCGCTCCGGGGCGCCGGAATCCGCGGCGCTCATGTGCACGGCGAGCCTCCAGTGTTGCCCGCGGCTGAACCGACCCGCTCGGGCATCACGATCGGTGTGATTGCCCATCAGGTCTTCGAGGTGGTCGAGGTAAGTTCCGGGGTGGAGTTTTTGCCGGGGCCCAGGGATCCGCAGCGCATATTCCGTTTCGTGGAGGCGGTCGTTGGGCATCACACTCCCTCGTGAGCATGCGGCAGCTGGGCGGTTCGGCCCGTACGGTGGACGGTACGTGCCGGAAACGCTCATGGCCGCACTCACGGAGCTGGCCCAGCTGTATGACACCGCCCGCGCCGATCCCTCCTTCTGGGCCGAATACGACCGGCTGCTCAAGGATTTCGTGGGACGGCCGACGCCCGTCTCCGAAGCGCCGCGGCTGAGCGGGGTGGCCGGCTGCCGGATTCTGCTCAAGCGGGAAGACCTCAATCACACCGGCGCCCACAAGATCAACAACACCATCGGGCAGGCACTCCTGGCCCAGCGCATGGGGAAACGGCGGATCATCGCCGAAACCGGTGCCGGCCAGCACGGCGTGGCGACCGCAACGGTGTGTGCCCGGTTTGACCTGGAGTGCGTGGTCTACATGGGCGCGGAGGACGTGAAGCGCCAGGCGCTCAACGTCTATCGGATGCAATTGCTCGGCGCCACCGTGGTACCAGTCGAATCCGGTACCCGGACGCTCAAGGACGCCACCAACGAAGCGCTACGCGACTGGGTCACCAATGTTCCAACGACCCATTACATCATCGGGTCGGTGGTGGGTCCCGACCCCTATCCCCGGATGGTCCGGGACTTCCAGTCGGTGATCGGCAGGGAAGCACGAGCCCAGGTCCTGGCCCGCGAGCAGCGGCTCCCATCGACGGTGGTGGCCTGCGTGGGTGGTGGCTCCAACGCCATGGGGATCTTTGCCGGATTCCTTGACGACGAGTCGGTGAAGCTGGTCGGCGTCGAAGCGGCGGGTGAAGGGATCAGCTCCGGGCACCATAGCGCGACACTGAGCGCCGGCCGACCCGGCGTCCTGCATGGCAGTCTCAGCTACCTGCTGCAGGACGGTGATGGCCAGGTGATGCCGGCCCACAGCATCTCCGCCGGGCTCGACTATCCGGGAGTCGGGCCGGAGCACAGCTTCCTGCGGGACAGCGGGCGGGTCCGGTATGACGCCGTCACCGACGCCCAGGCGCTGGAGGCCTTCCAGCTGCTCGGCCGCATCGAGGGCATCATTCCGGCACTGGAGACTGCCCACGCGCTGGCGTGGATCATCGATCCGGCGCGGCAGTGGCACGCCACTGAGCTGGTGCTGCTCTGCCTGAGCGGCCGGGGTGACAAGGATGTGGCGCACGTGGCGGCGCTGCTGGGGAATCGCTGATGACCACCCCCGAGACCGAACTGCAGCCGACCGCGCCGATCGAAGAGCTCCTCAAGGTGATGGTAAAGGGGCTCCGCACCTTCCAGATGTACCTCCCCAACAATCCGATGTACCAGCGCGGCGAGAGCGCCGTGAAATCCTCCTTCGGCCCGGTCTGGGAGCTGACGGAGGAGCTGGTGCTGGTCATCCGCGAAACCGATTTCGTCTGGGAAGACCAGGTGGTCTACCATCAGCCCAACAAGGCCGAGAGCCTGGCCTGGAGCCTGTTCAAGGACGGAATGCGGGTGCTGACCCTCAAGCGCGGAGTTGAGGACGGCGAGATGATCCGGTTCCTCGAGAAGGTCCAGGGGGCCCGGACCCTGTCCACCGACGCCGGGGACGACCTGTACACCCTGCTCTGGGCCGAGAGCTTCGAGCATATCAGCTATCACTTTGCCGAGATGTCGACCGAACAGCCGCTGCCGGGCGCGCCGATTGGCAGCGAGATGCCGGGCGGTCCTGCGGGTGGGTCGGATGCGGAGGTGGGCCAGCGCCGCGAATCGGTCCGGGCCGACGCGGCGGAGGAAGAGGAGGCGCCCCGCCGGGCCGGGGTCCTCGACATGGACGATTTCGACTCGACCCTGTACTGGCTCGAGGAGCGTGAAGTCCGCTACATCACCGATGCGGTGGAGCAGGAGTACAAACAGGACCTGCGACTCAACACCCTGTCGATTCTGCTGGACCTGCTGGAACTCGAGCTCGGTGCTGGTGTCCGGCTCGAGGTGCTGGGGATTCTCGAGTCGCTGATCGTGCACCTGCTCAACACCAGCGAGTTCCGCCCCGCCGCGCTGATCCTCCGGGAATTGCGGGCAGTGCTGTCCCGCACCCGCGACCTTGATGTCGATGAAAAGGCCCGGCTCGAGGGGCTGACCGGCCGGCTGAGCGAACCGGCGGTGCTCAATCAGCTACTGCAGGCGCTCGACGAATCGTCGACGCCGCCGCCGGAAGCGGACCTGGCTGAGCTGTTCCGCGAATTGCGCCCGGCTGCCCTCTCGATGCTGTTGACCTGGCTGCCGCGGTTGTCCAATCCGCGGCTCAAGACGCTGATGGAGCAGTCCGCCGACCAGCTGGCCAGCCAGAATGCGCGCGAGATGCTGACCCTGCTGCGGGGGGCGGCGCCCGAGTCGCTGATCAGCGCCATCGAACTCTGCAAGCGGATCAAGCTCCAGCCCGCCGTGCCGGGGCTGTCCGAGGCGCTGACCAATGCCGACCCGGCGGTGCGGCTGGCCGCCGTGCAGGCACTGTGTACCATCGCGACGCCCGGCGCGCTCCAGCATGTCGAAAAGGCGGTGGAGGACGCGGACCGCGATGTCCGGCTGGCCGCGGTGCGTGAGCTCGGCAGCCGCGGGTACAAGGGGCTGCTGCGGCGGATCGAGCCGCTGCTCACCAGCAAGTCATCTCGCGAGATGGACCTGACCGAGCGAGTGGCGGTGTTCGAGGCCTACGCGGCGGTGGCCGGCGAAAGCGGCCTGCCCACACTGCAGGGACTGCTGAGCGCCGGCGGGCTGTTCAAGTCCAAGGCGCCGCCGGAAACCAGGGCGGCGGCAGCCCGAGCCATCGGCAAGATCAAGTCGGCCGCCGCCCGTGAGTTGCTGGAGAGCTTCCAGAACGACAAGGATCTCCAGGTCCGGACCTCGGTCAGCCGCTCGCTGCGGGAGGGCGCGTGATCGACCAGGCCGCCCCTCCCGGCACTGACGACGGCTTCTTCCGGCAATCCGGCCGGAGCCTGCTGCTGGCCATGTACGCCGCGTTGCGGAGTCTCAAGCTCTACCCGGTCGAGAACGCCACTGCCCAGAAGTCGCTGGATGAACTCCACGCCGCCGCCCTGGCGCTGCTGGGCCGCGCCAGCGAGGTCGAGGTCCGGCTGTCTGGCGAGTTCATCTTCATCAATGGCACCCGGCTTCGGCTGGAGCTCGACAACTTCGCCTCGTTCAGCCATCTGCATACGGTGCTCAAGGCCTGCGAGATCGGGGTGCTGCTGCTGCAGCAGGGAGTCGAGCGCAAGGACTGGCAGATCTTCCTCGGGGTGCTGCTCGCCGTGTCGGGCCGCACCGATGGGCCGGACCGGTACGCCGAAGTCCGGGACCGGCTCGACCGCGGCGGAGTGACCCGGATCCTGGTCGAGCCACCACTCGAGACCGAGGAGCTCAGGGCCGAAGCGGAGCAGGCCAAGGAAGTGGCCAAGCGGACCTACTCACATGGCGTGGCGGTCACCAAGGAAGTGATCAACAGCGTGCGGCTGGGCCGGACCACCAGTGTGGCCCGGGTCAAGCGCGCGGTGCAGGCCATCGTCGACCAGGTGCTGAACAACGAGACCTCGCTGATCGGCCTCACCGCCATCCGCGACTACGACGAATACACCTTCACCCATTCGGTGAATGTCTGCATTCTGTCGGTGGCGCTGGGCAAGAAGCTCGGCCTGACCCGCCTGCAGCTCTACGATCTCGGCCTGGCCGGGCTGATGCATGATGTCGGCAAGGCCCGGATTCCGATCGACGTGCTCAACAAGACTACCGGCCTCGACGAGAGCGAGTGGCGGCTGATGCAGACCCACCCGTGGTGCGGGGTGCTCACCCTGTTCGCGATGCGGGGCCACAGCGATGTGCCGTACCGCGCGGTGATCGTGGCGCATGAGCACCACATGAAGACCGACCTCACCGGCTATCCCAAGGCCATTCGGCCCCGGACCCTGGGGATCTATTCCCGGATCTGTGCGGTGGCCGACGGCTACGACGCCGCCACCTCGCGGCGGACCTACCAGACAGTGCCGATCCAGCCTGATGCCGTCCTCCGCGAAATGTGGGAGAATCCCCGACGCGGATACGATGCGGTGCTGGTCAAGGCGCTCATCAACCTGATCGGGATCTATCCGGTCGGCACCTGTGTCATCCTCGATACCTTCGAGGTGGCCATCGTCTCGGCCGCCAGCCAGGACCAGAACCAGCTCAACCGCCCCAAGGTCCGGATCTGCATCGATGTCAACGGTGGCATGCTGCCCTCGCCGGGGCAGGAGGAAGACCTGACCGAGGCCGGGGCTGATGGCCAGTTTCTCCGCTCAATCGTCAAGGTCACCAATGCCGATCGCTATGGACTCACCGCTGGCCACTACCTTGTCTGAATCCCGGCTCGACCAGACCTGGGCGGCGCTCCGTCACGAGGGGCGCGCCGCGCTGATTCCCTACCTGACCGCGGGGCATCCCGATCCTGCCGCCAGTGAAGCCATCCTCCGCGCGGCCGACGATATGGCCGACATCCTCGAAATCGGTGTTCCCTTTTCCGACCCGCTGGCCGACGGTCCCGTCATCCAGCGCAGCAGCTTCCGGGCGCTGGAGCAGGGAATGACGCTGGCCCGCACCCTCGATCTGGTTGACCGGGTGTCTCCCAGGCGTGCGGTGGTGATTTTCAGCTACCTCAATCCGATCCTGCAGTACGGAATCGAGCGCTTCCTGGCCGACGCCGGGCAGCTCGGGATCGCGGGACTACTGCTGACCGATCTGCCGGCCGGCGGTGACGCGGCGGTGGAGCAGGCGGTGCGCGACAGCCCGCTCGATCTGATCCGGCTGCTGGCCCCGACGACGACCGATGCGCGGCTGGCCCAAGTGGTCGATGGCGCCGAAGGGTTTCTGTATCTCGTGGCCCGGCTGGGCGTCACCGGGGCCAGCCGACAGCTCTCGACCGGTCTGGCCCAGCAGGTCAACCGGGTTCGGGCCGCCTCGACGCTGCCGGTCGCGGTCGGATTCGGAATTTCGACGCCTGAGCAGGCCTGCGCGGTTGCCGGGATGGCAGATGGGGTGGTGGTCGGCAGTGCCCTGGTCGACACTCTTGATCGTGAGGGTCCGCTGGCCGCGGCCGCGCTGCTGACCCGGCTCCGGCAGGCGCTGGACCCGAGCATGGTGCCGCGATGATCGAGGTCCGCACTCTGCTCGACCGGTATTCCCGGATTCTATCGATCGGCGGCGGCCTGCTCTGGGTTGCGGTGCTGGCCCTCGATCAGGACTGGCTGCTGCAGCCACTCCCGGTCATGGCGCTGACCGTGGCGGTGGTGGCACTCCGCGCCGGCCAGATTCCCCTCTCGAAGTATTCCTACCTGACCCAGATCGGCGTGCCGGTCCTCGCCGGCGCGGTGGCCCTCGGGGCCAGCCCTGTGGTCTTCGCACTCGGGATCGGGGTGCTGGCCGCCGATGTCGTGCTGCTGCGCAAGCCGGTGACGGTCGGGATGATCAACGCGGGCCGGGAAGTCATCGCCTTTGTGGCCGCCTTTGGCGTCTACGCGGTCATGCGCTGGAAGACCGCGCCCAGTGGCTTCGGGGTGGAATTCCTCCCGTCGGCCATGGCGCTGGCGGGGATGTACTTCTTCACCGCACGGTCGCTGTTCTACTTCACCCTGCTGGTCCGGGACAAGCTGGAGCACGACGAGCGGCACATGCTGCTGCGCTACGAGATCCTGGCCTACCTGCTGACCTTGATCGCGGTGGTCATCCTGGTCGCGGCGGTCAACACCCTGGCACCCGCCGGGGTGGTGACGGTGCTGGTGGTGCTGGCCGTCCTGGGGCTGCTCACCAAGCAGATCCTCGAGGAGGCCATTTCCGCGGAGGAGCTCAACAAGATCCACCTCCGGGAACGCACCATCACCAGCAACGTCACGCTGGGTGACACCTTCCGTCAGCTCGAGGAGCTGGCCCACCGGGTCCTCGACTGGACCGATTTCCGGATTTGCCGGTTGCATCCCGATGGCACCATCCAGATGGTGTACCGTGGCCACATCGGGCGGGCCGGCCGCGGCGAGCCACCGGTGGACAGCGCCTTGCTCCGGGCTGAGGCCATTCGCACCGGGCACGCCATCTCGATCCAGGACAGCCGGAGCGACAAGCGGATCGTCAGCCCCGAGCCCAATGCCGTGAGCATGCTGGTGGTGCCACTCCGGTTCGGTGAGGAGATGATCGGGGTGCTGGAGCTGGATCATCACAAGAACCGCGAATATGGCAACAAGGAAGTGGCGGCGGCCCAGACCTTTGCCGGTCAGCTGGCCACGGCCATGCACATCGCCGATCTGCGGGCCCCGCTGGTCGACACCGTGGCCCGCATCGGTGCCCAGATCCGGGCGCTGGCCACGACCACGGAGCTGCTCCGGGCCGGTGCCAGCTCGGCGGCCGCCACCTCACAGTCGATCAAGAGTGGCGCCGCGGAACAGGAGCGATTCGTGGCCGGCGGACAGGAAGCCACACTGTCGCTGGCCAAGGCCGCGGCCGGGGTGGCGGTGGACGGCAAGGCCGTGGCCAGGGCAGCCCAGTCGGCAGCGGAAGTGGCCGGCAATAACCGTGACCTGATCCGCGACGCCATTGGCCGACTGGTTCAGCTCAAGAAATTCGTCTCGGAGCGGACCGCCGAAGTGCAGGAACTCGACCGGATCTCCAGCCGGCTGGTCGGGTTCATCGGCACTATCCGGGAAATCGCCGACCTCACCAACCTCATTTCGCTCAACGCGGCCATCGAAGCCGCGCGGGCGGGACAGCAGGGCAAGGGTTTCGGGGTGGTGGCCGACGAAGTCAGGCAGCTGGCCAGCCAGAGCGCGATGGCCTCGCGAGAGGCCTCCGGACTGGTGTCCACCATTCAGGACCAGATCGGTGTCATCGCGGCTCAGATGACGCGAGGGGAAGCCGCCGTAGGCGGGGTCGAATCACTCAGCGACGCCGCAGCCCGGGCACTCGACGACATCGTCCACTCATCGCATGGTGTGATGGAAAACGCCGGGCGGATCGCGGCTGCGGCCACGGTGCAGGAACTTGCGGTGGGCCGCCTGACCGGACAGATGGCCAGCATCGCCGAGGTCTCCGCCAAGGCGCTGGCCCAATCGGGCGGGATGGCTGAACGCGCGGCGGAAGCGGCCCGCGGCCACGCCGACCTCGAGCGGGCGATTTACGAATTGCAGGATGTAGCCGACCGGCTGCAGAACATTGCCCGCCACTTTGCGACGGAACTATGAGCGCTGATCTGCATGAACGGGTGTTCATCGCCCTGGGCAGCAACCTGGGTGATCGCAAGCGCCATCTTGAGACGGCGGTCGAAGCCATCGGCAAGATTCCGCTCACCAAACTCGTGGCCACCTCAACCATCGAGGAAACCGCACCACTCGGCGGGATGGATCAGCCCAAATATCTCAACCAGATGATCGTGGCCTCGACCGGCCTCGATCCCTCGCGGTTTCTCAAGGCACTGCACAAGATCGAAGAGGCGGCCGGTCGGATCCGCACCGAACGATGGGCGCCGAGGACCCTCGATCTCGATATCGTCCGGTTCGGAACCCGTCGTCTCGACGAGGCCGATCTGACGTTGCCGCACCCGGAGCTGCCCCATCGCGACTTCTGGCTGCGGGAGCTGGAGGAATTGAACGCCACCCTGGCCAGGAAACCGGAGTCCGCCTGATGAGCCAGCCGCCGCTGACCGACGGCCGTGCCGTAACCTTCCTGGACCTCGCCGCCCGTAAGCGCGCGGCCCAGAAGATCGTGGTGTTGACCTGTTACGATGCGCTGTTCGCCCGGCTGCTCGATGATCTGGCCGATGTGCTGCTGGTCGGCGATTCGGTCAACCAGGTGCTGGCTGGACATGAGACGACGCTGAGTGCCACGCTCGACCAGATGATCTACCATGCCGCCTCGGTCCGCCGCGGCACCCGCCGGGCACTGGTGGTGGTCGACATGCCGTTCTTGACCTACCAAATCTCGGCGGCCGAGGCGGTGCGCAACGCCGGGCGGATCCTGCAGGAATCCAACGCTCATGGCGTGAAAGTCGAGGGCGGCCGCTATCTGGGGCCAACCATCGAGGCCATCGTCAAGGCAGGTATCCCGGTCATGGGGCATCTCGGCCTGACTCCGCAGTCGGTCAATACGCTGGGGGGCTACCGGGTGCAGGGCAGGGAGGAAGCCGTAGCCAAGGGGTTGATCGAGGATGCCCGTGCGGTCGAGGCCGCCGGCGCCCAGGCCATCGTGCTCGAACTGGTGCCGACCGCGCTGGCACAGCGGATCACCGCCGCACTCACGATCCCGACCATCGGGATTGGCGCGGGGCCCGAGTGCGATGGCCAGGTCCTGGTGCTGCACGATATGCTGGGACTGAACGAGGGGTTCGCGCCCAAATTCCTGAAGCACTACGCCAGGCTGGCCGACACCGTGCGTGATGCCGCCCGGCAATTCGGTGCTGAAGTTCGGGACGGCAGCTACCCCGGCAAGGACCACAGCTTCGAATGATCCGGCTGTCCACCATCGCGGAGTTGCGGAGCTGGACGGCCGCCGCCCGCCGTGCCGAGCAGCGGATTGCACTGGTGCCGACGATGGGTGCGCTGCACGCCGGCCATCTGGCGCTGGTGGCCGAGGCCCGGCGCAGGGCGCCGCTGGTGGTGATGAGCCTGTTCGTCAATCCGCTGCAGTTCGGGCCCAGCGAGGATTTCGCGCGCTATCCTCGGCCCCTCGAGCGTGATGCCGGCCTGGCCAGCGCCAGCGGGGTCGACGCGCTGTATACGCCGACCGTTGAAATGATGTATCCGCCGGGCTCCGAGACCAGGGTCGTGCCAGGCCGTTCGGCCGAGCGCTGGGAAGGGGAAATCAGGCCAGGCCATTTTACCGGGGTGCTCACCGTGGTGGCCAAGTTCTTCAATCAGGTGCAGCCCGACGTCGCCATTTTTGGCCAGAAGGACGTCCAGCAGCTGACCCTGATCCGGCGGATGGTGGCCGATCTGGACTGGCCGATCGAGATCGTGATGGTGCCGACGGTGCGCGAATCCGACGGTCTGGCGTTGAGCAGCCGCAACGCTTATCTGGAATCAGGGGCCCGGGTTCGGGCCACTGCCATCAGCCGGGCGCTGTTGGCCGCTTCCGAGGCCTGGGGCAGGGGAGAACAGAACCCGGAACGGCTCCGGCAATTGGTGCTCGACGGGCTGAGCGGTGCCGAGGGGCTGGAAACCCAGTATCTCGCCATTCTGGACCCCGAAACGTTGCAACCGGTTGAAATCGCCAGAGTTGGCACGATCATCGCTCTTGCCGTGCGGTCAGGAACAACCCGGTTACTTGATAATGTTATTCTGGGGTCGACTTCGGAGTGAACATCATATCTACCCACTACCCGGTGCGCTCATGACGGCACCACGTCCTCCTCGGCATTCGTCGCCAGGATTGAGGCCTACCTTGCCGGCCTGGGCCGTCGTCAGTGACGAGCGGCTCAAGCATGTGGAGCGGGTCGCTGCCCTGGTGGCCCGATGGGCCGAGGAAATGGGCGTTCCGGATTCCGAGCGCAATCGCTGGCTCAGGGCGGTCTGGCTGCATGACGCGGTCCGTGATGCCTCGGACGACGACTTGAAACGCTGGGCTCCCTCGGCAGTCGGTCCCCTGGAGCTGCGTCACGGTGCGGCCAGCGCCGCGCTGGCCAAGACCGGGGGCGAGAGCGATCGCGGGGTGCTCGACGCTGTCCGCTATCACAGCATGGGGCTGGCCGAGTGGGACATGGTGGGCCGGGTGCTGTACTGCGCCGACTACCTGGAACCTGGTCGGGTTCACGATCGCGAGATCCGGGCAGAGCTGGCCGAGCGCTTCTCACGTGATTCGAGCGGGGTGCTCCGCGAAGTGGCCAAGGCCCGCATGGCTCGGCTGGTCCAGTCCGGCTTTCCGATTCCCGAGCCCACCATTCGCTTCTGGAACAGCCTGTTCACCCGCCCCGCCACCGAATCGGCCTGACCGCAGTCGGTCGGCCGCTTTCCGGTCTACTGCTGGTTCTGGCCTGCCGATCTCCGGATCGGGGGCCAGCGCACGCCTATCCGGTCCCGTCCGCTGAAGACCGGGTCACTGTCGAAGTGCTCAATGGCGCCGGCATCCCGGGTTTGGCCAGGCTCGGTGCCCGGGTGCTTCGGCAGAACGGTTTCGACGTCGTGCTATTCGGCAACGGAGACACCGCCGGCGGGGCCGTCACCCGGGTTATCGCCCGACGGCCGGACAGCCGGAGCTCCGCCGATCGGGCTCGTTCGGCACTGGGAGTCGGCACGGTGGCACAGACGCTGGATACCCTGAGGCGAGTGGACGTCACCGTGATCCTCGGACGGGATTTTCATCCGGCGTTGCCGTTGCATCCGTAGGGCGTCGAGCGACGAGCGACTAGAAGCGGGGCACGAGGCTGGAGGGACGAGAAGCGGGATGGCGGACCGGGTCCTCGCCAGCCAACGAGATCGGTCATAAATTCGCTCGTCGTTCCGTCGTTCCGTCGTTCCGTCGTTCCAACGGCCAACCACTCGACCCGCCCGAGCGCCCATGCCGAAAAAAGACCCCCGCATCGACGCCTATATCGCCAAGTCCGCGCCATTCGCCCAGCCGATTCTTCGCCATCTTCGGAGCGTCGTGCACCAGGCCTGTCCCGACGTGGAAGAGACGGTCAAATGGGGAATGCCGTCCTTCACTTACCACGGGATACTGTGCGGCATGGCGGCGTTCAAGCAGCACGCGACGTTCGGCTTCTGGAAAGCGAGCCTGATTCTCGATAAGGATGGCAACAAGGCGGAGGAGGCGCATGGGCAGTTCGGCCGGCTCACCGCGGTCAAGGATCTGCCGTCAAAGGCGGTGCTCATGGGCTACGTCAAGCAGGCGATGAAGCTGAATGACGAGGGCACCGCGATGGCCAAGCCGAGGAAAGGGCCCAAGCCGCCGGCCAGGATTCCGGCCGACCTGGCCGCGGCGCTCAAACACAACGCCAAGGCGAACGCCGTGTTCAGGGAGTTCAGTGCCAGCGGGCAGCGGGAATACATCGAGTGGATCGAGGAGGCCAGGACCGACGCCACCCGCCAGCGGCGGCTGGTCACGACGATTGAATGGGTGGCCGAGGGAAAACAGCGGAACTGGAAATATCAGAACTGCTGAGTGGTCAGGCGGGCTGGCTCAATCCGATCACGATATCCATCACGTTGGTGCCGGTCGGGCGGGCGGGGATGAGGGCGCCTGCGGCCTGAAGCGCTGGAAAGGCATTGTGGCCCGCGAGCTCGCGGGCCGGGTCGAGGCCGGCCGCCAGGATGGCGGTCCAGGTTGAACTGTCAACGATGGCGCCTGCCGCATCGGTGGGGCCGTCTCGTCCATCGGTACCGGCTGACAGGAAGGAAAGGCCGGTCCGGCCCGATCCCGCCAGCACTTCAGCGGCCGCCAGCGCCAGCTCCTGATTCCGGCCGCCCAGCCCCGCCAAGGGGCCCAGGGTCACCGTCGTTTCCCCACCCCATATAAGGCAGAATGTATCTTTATGCATTTCCCCCCTTCCGGGCGCAGGGGATTCTGCATAGTTTACGAGCAGGTCGGCCAGACGCCTGCCGGCTGGCGCCGCTTCTCCAGCGAGGGCGGTGTCGAGGATCCGGGCCCTGAGGCCAAGCTGGCCGGCGTGGTGGGCCGCGGCCTCAAGGGCCAGCCGGTTGCTGACCACCACCTGCACTTCAAGATGCGTGAAGGCGGGGTCGCCCGGTTTCGGAGTTTCCGGCGCCCGGCCTTCGAGTACCGCCTCCAGGGCATCCCGCACCGATGCGGGGATCAGGTCCCAGAGGTTCGCGCCAGCCAGGGCGCGGCGCACGTCGCTGGCAATCGACTCATCCGGAATGCAGGGGCCCGAACCAATGGCCGCCAGGTCGTCACCGATGACGTCGGAGATTGTGAAATTTTTCACACGCGCGGGCATCAGCACGGTCGCCAGGCGGCCGGCGCCCCAGCGGGAAAATCGCTTGCGGATCTGGTTCATGGCGGCGATATCCAGCCCTGAGCCCAGCAGCTGATCGTAAAGCTGAATCAGGTCGTCGGCCGGGATGCCATCGATCGGCGCCGCGATCAGGCTGGTGGTGCCACCGGAGAGCAGGACCCAGACTTCGTCGTCGCCGTGGATGCTGCGGGCCAGCTGACCGATGGCGTCCGCCGCGGCAAACGAACCGGCTCCGGGATGCGGATGGTCGCCGGCCATCGAGATCAGGGAAGGATGCGGGGGCGGATCGGCAACCGGGCTGACGACCAGGCCACCGGCTGGCGTCAGGCCCCAGCTGTGCAGCCGCTCCACCGCTTCGGCGGCCATCGGAGTGGCGGCCTTGCCGAGTGCCAGCAGGAAGACTCGACGGGTGGACTCTGGTCGGCGGACGGCCAGGGCACGTCCCAGGGCCGGGCCGGGTGCGGCCGCGGTGACGGCGGCACGATACAGCGCTTCCAGCAGCGTCCGCCGCGAGGCGGCCGTTGGGGTTTGTGCCACGAAACGCCAGCTCCAGAGGTGAGTGCGGCCGGTAAGATGGCCGTCCACCGTGCTTCGCGCGAGAGCCCGGAGCTTTCGCACCCATTACTCCAGCACAAAGGACTCATCGCATGCCCGGCCGCAACCATCTCTTCGTTCCCGGACCGACCAACATTCCCGACCGGATCCTGCGGGCGATGCACGTCCCGTCCGAAGATCACCGTTCGTCGAAGTTTCCCGAACTGCCGTTGCAGGTCTTCCGGGATCTCAAGAAGATCTTCCGGACCGAGAGCGGCCAGCCGTTCGTCTTTCCCGCCACTGGCACCGGCGGCTGGGAAGCGGCGCTGGCCAACACCTGTTCCCCCGGCGACAAGCTGCTGGCCTGCCGGTACGGGCAGTTCAGTCTGCTCTGGATCGACCTGGCCCAGCGGATCGGACTTGAGGTCGAGGTGATCGACGCCGAGTGGGGCGAAGGCGCACCCATGGACAAGATCCAGGCCCGGCTGGCCGCGGACACCGGTCACACGATCAAGGGCGTGATGATCGTGCACAACGAAACGGCCACCGGTGTCACTAGCGACATCGGTGCGGTCCGCAAGGCGATGAATGCGGCCAAGCATCCGGCGCTGCTGTATGTCGACAGCGTCAGCGGGCTGGGCAGCATCGATTTCCGGTTTGACGAGTGGGGCGTGGACCTGGCCGTGACGGGCTCACAGAAGGGGCTGCAGCTGCCGGCCGGACTGGGCATCGTCTGCGCCAGCCCCAAGGCGCTGGCCAGGCGCGAAACCGCCAGGTGCGCCAGGGTCTTCTTCGATTTCGGCGATATGATCAAGGCCAATGGCACCGGTTACTTCCCCTATACGCCGTCGATCCCGATGTTATATGGCCTGCGCGAGTCGCTGACCATCCTGCTCGAGGAGGGACTCGACAATGTCTACGCCCGGCACAACCGGCTGGCTGAAGGCACCCGCCGTGCGGTCAGGGCGTGGGGCCTGGAGCTCTGTGCCCGTGATCCCAGGTGGCATTCTGATACCGTGAGTGCCGTCATGGTTCCGGCCGGGTTCAACGGCGCTGACGTGATCGATGTCGCCTACCGGCGATACAACCTTGCCCTCGGCGCCGGACTCAACAAGCTGGCCGGCAAGCTGTTCCGCATCGGGCACATGGGAGACCTCAACGACCTCATGCTGGTGAGCGGCCTTGCGGGCGCCGAGATGGCCATGCGGGATGTCGGAATTCCGATCGTGCCCGGCAGCGGGGTCGCGGCCGCGACCGAGTACTGGCGCACCAGCGCCGCGGCAATTCCCGGGCGGCCGGTGGTCGCGCTGCCCGACGCCGCCGTCAGGGCGCCCGAAGGCCGGGCCGCCGCGGCTGCCGCCCGATGAGTCACGCCCGCTACGAACCGGCGCGGGTCCGGCTGCAGCGCAGTGAGCTTGCGGTGCCCGGCACCAATCCCGGGATGTTTGTCAAGGCGCTGGAGGGGCCCGCCGACTACGTGTTCCTCGATCTGGAGGACGCGGTGGCGCCGGCCGACAAGGAGCAGGCCCGGATCAACGTGATCAAGGGGCTGCTCGAGCATGACTGGCAGGCCAGCGGCAAGACGATCTGCGTTCGGGTCAACGGGATCGATACGCACTACTTCTATCGCGACATGGTCGACGTCATCGAACAGGCCGGCCACCGGCTCGATGTCGTCCTGGTGCCGAAGGTCGGCACCCCGTCCGATGTCTATCTCACCGACGCGCTGCTGACCCAGATCGAAGCCGCCAAGGGCATCACCAATCGGATCGGCATCGATGTCCTGATCGAGACGGCCCTCGGGATGGCCAACGTGGAAGCCATTGCCCAGTCGAGCCGGCGCCTCGAGGCCATGCATTTCGGCGTGGCTGACTACGCCGCCAGCCTCCGGGCCCGCACCGTCAATATCGGGGGGCTCAATCCGGATTATCCTGGCGACCAGTGGCACGCCGGACTGTGTCGAATGATCGTGGCGTGTCGGGCCTATGGCCTGCGGCCGATCGACGGACCATTTGGCGATTTCAAGGATCCGGATGGCTACCGGGCGGCCGCCCGGCGCGGGGCCGCCCTCGGTATTGAAGGGAAGTGGGCCATTCACCCGACCCAGATCGAACTGGCCAATGAAGTGTTCACGCCGCCGCCAGTCGAGGTGGACAAGGCACGGCGCATTCTGATCGCGCTGGAAGAAGCGGCCAAGGCCGGCAAGGGCGCCGCCCAGCTCGATGGCCGGATGATCGACGCGGCCTCGGCGCGGATGGCGGAGAATGTGGTGAATTTGGCGCGGGTGATTGCGGAGAAGTCGCGAGTCTAGAGTCGGGAGTCGGGAGTCCATTCCGGGCGGACCCTCGACTGTGGACTCTCGACCGTCTCGAAGCCCAAAGGAGTTGCGGACTGTGGACATCCACGAATACCAGGCCAAGGAAATGCTCAGCGGGTTCGGCGTCGCGGTACCGCGCGGCGGGGTGGCGTACAGCCCCGAGCAGGCGGTCTACCGCGCGGCCGAGATCGGCGGCAGCAAGTGGGCGGTCAAGGCGCAGATTCACTCCGGCGCCCGCGGCAAGGCGGGTGGGATCAAGATCTGCGGTTCCGAGGATGAAGTCCGCAACGCCGCCAAGGAACTGCTGGGCAAGCGGCTGGTGACTCACCAGACCGGCCCCGAAGGCCGGGTGGTCCATCGGCTGTATATCGAGGGCGCAGTCCAAATTGAGCGAGAGCTCTACCTCGGCTTTGTCCTCGACCGGAAGAGCCAGCGGATCATGGTGGTGGCGGCTCGTGAGGGCGGCATGGAAATCGAGGAGATCGCCCGCGAAAAGCCCCAGAGCATTCTGCGCGAGGTGATCGAACCGGCGGTCGGGATGCAGGCGTTCCAGGCCCGCGAGCTGGCGTTTGGCCTGGGGCTGACCGCCAAGCAGATCAGTGGTGCCGTCTCCACCATGCTGGGTGCCTATCGCGCCTTTCGCGAGCTCGATGCCACCATGGTCGAGATCAATCCGCTGGTGCTGACCGGGGATGGACGGGTGCTGGCACTCGACGCCAAGATGACCTTCGATGACAACGCGATGTTCCGCCGGCCCAATGTGGCCGAACTGCGCGACTACGCCGAAGAGGACCCCCGTGAGGCCCAGGCCGCCGAGCATGGGCTCAACTACGTCGCACTGGACGGCCAGATCGGCTGCATCATCAACGGCGCCGGTCTGGCAATGGCCACGATGGACATGATCAAGCATGCCGGTGGCGAGCCGGCCAATTTCCTCGATGTCGGTGGTGGCGCGTCCCCGGAGCGGGTGGCCGCGGCCTTCCGGCTGGTGCTCAGCGACAAGAATGTCGGCGCCATCCTGGTCAACATCTTTGCCGGAATCAACCGCTGCGACTGGGTGGCCACCGGCGTGGTGCAGGCCGTCAAGGAAGTCGGGCTCAAGGTGCCGCTGGTGGTGCGGCTGGCCGGCACCAACGAGGCCGAGGGCCAGCAGATCATCGCCGACAGCGGGCTGCCGATCATCGGCGCCGACTCGCTGGCGGAAGCGGCGGACAAGGTAGTGGCGGCGTACAAGAGTGCCAAGAATTGACGGATCGCCGGATTGCCGGATTGGGTGGCGCGATCAGCCTTCGCTCGCAAACCAGCCAATCCATCAATCTATCCATGCGTCCATCCAACTCCTGAGGTTCGCATGAGCGTGCTGATCGACGAAACGACCAAGGTCATCGTCCAGGGCTTCACCGGCGACAAGGCGACTTTCCACGCCAGGGAGATGATCGCCTACGGCACCCAGGTGGTCGGCGGGGTCACGCCGGGCAAGGGCGGCACTCGGCATCTGGATCTGCCGGTGTTCAACACCGTCAAGGAAGCGGTACGAGACACCGGGGCTGAAGCGAGCATCGTCTTCGTCCCGGCACCGTTCTGTGCCGATGCCATCATGGAGGCGGCGGACGCCGGTCTCCGGCTGGTCTGCTGCATCACCGACGGGATGCCGGCCCAGGACATGATGATGGTGAAGCGCTACCTGCTCCGGTATCCGAAGGACAAGCGGACCACGCTGGTGGGTCCCAACTGCGCCGGAATCATCAGCGCCGGCAAAGCCATGCTGGGGATCATGCCCGGGCACATCTACTCGAGGGGCACCGTCGGGGTCGTCACCCGGTCGGGGACGCTGGGCTATGAAGCCGCCGCCCAGATGAACGCGCTCGGCATCGGTCAGACCACCAGCGTCGGCATCGGTGGAGACCCGGTGAACGGCTGTTCGTTCATGGACACGCTGGCCCTGTTCGAGGCTGATCCGGAAACCGAGGCGGTGATGCTGATCGGCGAAATCGGCGGACCGCAGGAAGCCGAGGCCGCGATGTTCGTCAAGGAACACATGAAGAAGCCGGTGGTCGGCTACGTCGCCGGGCTGACGGCGCCCAAAGGCCGCCGGATGGGACACGCGGGGGCCATCATCTCCGCGTTCGGCGACAGCGCAGCCGAAAAGGCCGAGATCATGCGCTCCGCCGGATTGACCGTGGCCGTCAGCCCTGCCGAGCTGGGCAGGGCCATTGCGCAGGCGCTGGCGTCCGGTTCCAAGCGGGTCATGGTGGCCCAGTGAGCAGCCGACCCCGGGTCGTCGTCACCCGCACGCTGCCGGCCGCGGTCGAGGCCGAGTTACAGAAGGATTTTGACGCAGTCCTGAATGTCGATGACAAGCCGTTCGATGCCGATGGACTGAAAGCGGCGCTGCAGGACGCCGATGGGCTGCTGCCCACCGTGACCGACAAGCTGACGGCCGACGTATTGGGCGTGGCCGGACGCCAGGCGCGGATCGTGGCCAACTTCGGCGTGGGTTTCAATCACATCGACACCGCTGCGGCCAAGGCGGCCGGCCTGACGGTCAGCAACACCCCTGATGTCCTCACCGATGACACCGCGGACATCGCGATGACGCTGCTGCTGATGGTGGCGCGCCGGGCCGGCGAGGGGGAGCGCTACGTCCGCAGTGGACAGTGGACCGGCTGGCGGCCGACCCAGATGCTGGGCACCAAGGTCAGCGGCAAGACCCTGGGGTTGATCGGCATGGGTCGGATTGCCAGGGCGGTGGCCCGGCGGGCCCACCATGGTTTCGGCATGCGGGTCATCTTCCAGGATCCGTATCCTCCCAAGCCGGAGGAGGCCCGCGCCCTGGGCGCCGAGCCGAGAGACACGATCGATCAGGTCCTGGCCGAGGCGGATTTCGTCTCGCTGCACTGTCCGGCTACTCCCGAGACCCGGCATCTCATGAATGCCGCCCGGCTGGGCCGGATGCGGCGCACCGCATTCCTGATCAATACCGCCCGGGGAGATGTGGTGGATGAGGCGGCGCTGGCTGCCGCGCTGCAGGCCGGCACGATTGCCGGGGCGGGACTCGACGTGTTCGAGAAGGAGCCCGCGGTGACGCCGGCGCTGCTCACGATGGACCAGGTTGTCCTGTTTCCCCACCTCGGCAGCGCCACCACTGACACCCGGATCGCGATGGGGATGCGGGCGCTCGAGAATCTCTGCCTGTTCTTTGCCGGCAAGCCGGTGCGTGACCGGGTAGTGTGACGCCGGACGCCCAGCACCCGTTCGCCGCCGAACAGCTTCCCGCCTCCACCGACCCGCTGGCCGCGAGTGCCGCGGCCTACGCCTCGGAAGTCGCCGAGCTGCTGTTCAACATCCTGCTCGACGTGGTGCGGGCCAGCGAGCCTGCCATTGTCCCGATCCTGGCTGGCCAGCCACTCCCTCCGAACACACCTACCGGTACGCTTGAAGCCCTGCTGAGGGCCCAGGGCATCTGGTTCCAGCTGCTCTCGATTGCCGAGCAGAATGCGGCGATGCGCCGGCGGCGCCAGGTCGAGAGTGTCCGCGGCCTGGAAACGGTTCGCGGCACCTTTGCCCAGGTCTTTCACGACGCGGTGCGTGACGGGATTCCACTCAGTGAAGTGCGCGCACTACTGGGCCGCCTGCAGGTCAGGCCCACCCTCACCGCCCACCCCACCGAAGCCAAGCGGGTCACGGTGCTCGAGCGCCACCGACGGATCTACCGCCGGCTGGTGGACCTCGAGTCGCCGCGCTGGACGCCCCGCGAACGGGCCGGCCTGAATGATCAGCTGCACAACGAAATCGAACTGCTCTGGCTGACCGGCGAGCTGCGGCTCGAGCGCCCCACCGTGCCGCAGGAGGTCTACTGGGGCATTCACTTCTTCAATGAGACGCTGTTCGAGGCGGTGCCCGAACTGCTCGAAAAGGCCGAGCGGGCGCTGCAGCAGGCGTGGCCCGGCGAGTCGTTCACGCTGAGCCCGTTCTTCCAGTTCGGTTCATGGATCGGTGGCGACCGGGACGGCAATCCATTCGTGACCACCGAAGTCACCCGCCTGACCCTGCTCGAGAACCGCCGGGCCAGCCTGGAACGGTACCGCAGCCGGCTGACCGACCTGACCCGGTCGCTGAGCATCACCGATCGGGCCTCGCGCACCAGCGATGAGTTCCGCCTGGCCCTGACCGCGGCGCTGACCGCCACCGGCGAAGGGGAACAGATCGCGGCCCGCAATCCGGGCGAGATCTATCGGCAATTCCTGGCTTGCATGCTCCGGCGGCTTGAACTCACCCTGCAGCCGTCGGCGGGCGGCTACAGCCGCCCCGAGGATCTGATCGGCGACCTGTCGCTGATGGAACGGGCTCTCGAGTCTGGCGGGGCCGAGCGGATTGCCCATTCGCTGGTGCGGCCGGTGCGTCGCGAGGTCGAGAGCTTCCGGTTCAGCACGGTGCGGCTCGACGTCCGGCAGAACAGCGACTGGCTCAACAGCGCGCTCGGGGTGCTCTGGCGGCTGCGAAAAAACAGCGAGCCACCGGCCGCTGACAGCGATGCCTGGCGCGAGTGGCTGCTGGCCGAACTGGCCCGGCCCTGGGCCGGTGAATTTCCGCGCAGCGCGCTCGGCCCCGAGCTCGGGGAAGCCCGCGACCTGTTCGATTTGATCCGCGAAACCCGCGATCGGGCTGACCGCGACGCCTTTGGCTGCTTCATCCTCAGTATGACCCGCCGGGCCAGCGACCTGCTCGGCGTCTACCTGCTGGCCAAGCAGGCCGGACTGTTTGCCGATGGGGAGCGGGTCGAGGTCTGCACCCTGCCGGTGGTACCCCTGCTCGAAACCATCGACGACCTGCAGCGCGCGCCGGCGATACTTCGTGAACTGCTCGGCGTGCCGCTGGTCCGCCGGAGCGTGCGGGACCAGGGCGGTGTGCTCGAGGTCATGATCGGCTACTCCGATTCCAACAAGGACGGCGGGTTCCTGACCTCGAACTGGGAACTCTCCAAGGCGCAGACCCGGCTCACCAGGCTTGGGCAGGAGCTGGGGATTCCGATTTCCTTTTTCCATGGCCGGGGTGGTTCGGTCAGCCGTGGCGGAGCGCCGACCGGGCGGGCCATTGCGGCGCAACCGGCCGGGTCGATCAACGGCAGATTGCGACTCACGGAGCAGGGTGAGGTTGTTTCCTACAAGTACGCCAACCGCGGCACGGCCGCGTACCAGACCGAACTGCTGGCGGCCAGCGTGGTGGAGCACGCGCTCCGTTCTGAACGGGAAGAGGCGCTGACCCCGCGCGGTGAATACGACGAAGCGCTGGAGGCGTTGAGCGGCGCGGCCCAGGCCGCGTATCGCCAGCTCATCGAGCACCCTCGGCTGGTCGAATACTTCCAGGAGTCGAGCCCGCTCGAGGAGCTGGCCCTGCTCAATATCGGCAGCCGCCCGGCTCGGCGCACCGGGCTCAAGGCGCTGTCGGACCTCCGGGCCATTCCCTGGGTCTTTGCCTGGTCCCAGAACCGGCATTTCATCACCGGCTGGTATGGCGTCGGCAGCGGGCTGGAGGCATTCCTGCAGATCAGGGGCGAGCGCGGCGAGAAACTGCTGAAGCGGATGTTTGCCGATTCCAGGCTGTTCAAGCTGGTGATCGACGAAACCGAGAAGACGATGACCTACGTTGATCTCAAGGTGGCCAGGGAGTTTGCCGGGCTGGTCTCCGATCACGCGGCGCGAGACGATATCTACGGGATGATCGAGTCCGAGTACCGGCGCACCATGGCCATGACGCTGCGGATTTCTGGCGATTCGGAAATTGCAGGACGGTTTCCCAGATTCCGCCGCCGGCTGGCCCGGCGGCTGCCGGCACTCAATCAAGTCAGCCTGCAGCAGGTTGAACTGCTGCGCCGGTTCCGCGCCGCCCAGAGCGATGAGGCGCGGCAGGAAGGGTTGTCAGCGCTGCTGCTGTCGATCAATTGTATTGCCAGTGGATTTGGAAGTACGGGATAAAACGCGAAAGGCGAAAAGCGGAAGGCGAACGGGAAGGCGTATCCCGCTCACCGCTCACCCCGATCAGGTCTTGGAGAGTGAATCAGTCTCCGTCCTGAGTTGTCCGCATGCCGCACTGATATCCAGGCCCCGGCTCCGCCGGACTACCGCCTCGACTCCCTGATTCTGCAACCGCGCGGCGAATTTCCGGATCCGATCGGGCGCGGTCGGCGTCAGCCCGGGCGCGCCGCCGGGATGGAGCGGCAGCAGGTTGACCAGTGCACCTGAACGATGGGCCAGCTTGGCCAGTGCATCGGCGTCCTGGTCGCTGTCGTTCTTGCCGGCGATCAGCACGTATTCGAAGGTGATCCGCTTGGCGAACGCCGTGGAGGCCTTCAGCACCTCATCCAATCCATACTTTTTCTGTATTGGCATGATCGACTGGCGCCGAGCCGGTGTGGCGGCGTGCAGTGAGATGGCCAGCCGGAACTGTTCGGGGCGCTTGGCCAGCTGCTCCATGCCGGGCAGGATTCCCACCGTGGAGACCGTAATGTGCCGGGCGCCGATGCCGAGGGCGTCCGGGTGGTTGAGCAGCGTCAAGGCGCCATCGACACCGGGCCAGTTGAGCAGCGGCTCGCCCATGCCCATGAACACCACGTTGGTCGGCGCCAGGTCCGGATACCGCAGCACGATTTCCCGGGCCTGCCCGGCAATCTCGAACACGGAGAGATTGCGCCGGTAACCCATCCGCCCGGTGGCGCAGAAGACGCAACCCAGGGCGCAGCCGGCCTGCGACGAAATGCAAAGGGTCCGGCGTCCGCCACTCGGGATCAGGACCGACTCGATCAACTCGCCGTCGGCCAGCCGCCACAGAAATTTCCGGGTACCGTCGCTCGAGAGTTGCTCCGTGGCGAGTTCGAGGCGCGGCAGCGGCAGCTCCCGGTCGAGGGTGGCTCGGAGTGCGGCCGGCAGGTCGGTGGCGTCCGCCCAGCGTGCGACCGGTCGCCCCCAAAGTCTGGGGAAGAGCTGCCGGGCCCGATAAGCGGGGAGGCCAGCCGATTCGACCAGCGCGGCCAGGCGTTGGCGGGCCGCATCGGGTACCAGGTCGAGGATGGTGGCCGGACTGTCGGCCGGGGAGCGCTGACTCATGGTGCCAAGATAACGCAGCTTGCAGAAAACGACCTAACCCTGTGCGGCATCGTTGCTTGCTGCGCTGGTGGCCCGCCGTTAGTTTATCTCCATCCTGACCCCTCATCCCAAGTGCTGCTGACTGAACTCCTGCCGGCCGACCGGATCCGACTCCCGCTTCAGGCCACCGACAAAACTGGCGTGCTCAAGGAACTGGTCGATTTTCTGGCCGAGCGTTCCGGCGGCAACGCGACTGAAATCCTGGCCGCGGTCCGTGAGCGCGAAGCGGTGCTGAGTACCGGTATCGGTTTCGGCATTGCCATCCCCCACGCCAAAGCCCCTTCGGTGGCCACCCTGGGCCTGGTCGCGGGAGTCTCGAAACTTCCGATTTCGTTCGACGCCATCGATGGTGAACCAGTCCGGCTGTTCTTCCTGCTGGTTGGCCCCGAGGCCGCCGCGGGGCTGCACGTCAAGGCACTGAGCCGGATAGCCCGCGTCGTCCGGCGCGAGCAGGTCCGCGAGGCGCTGCTGGCTGCTGCCACGGCCGAGGCGTTCGTCAAGATTATTGCCACGGCCGAAGACTGAGCCGCCGATGACCGCCACCGCACTCCGGACTCATCGCTGCGGCAGCCTGTCGCGCGCCGAGGTGGGCCAGACCGTACGGCTCGGCGGCTGGGTGCACCGGACCCGTGACCTTGGCGGTGTCGTCTTCATCGACCTGCGCGATCTGGATGGCCTGGTGCAGCTCTCGCTCAATCCACGCTGGACTCCACCGGAGGTGCTGGCACTCGGCGCGTCGGTCGGGCTGGAGTCGGTGGTCCTGGTGACCGGGCAGGTCGCCATGCGCCCCGAATCGGCCCGGGAGAGTTCGCTGGCCACCCGCGAGATCGAAGTGCAGGTGACGGGACTCGAGGTGGTCGGTCCCGCCGTCACCCCGGCGATTCCGGTCGGACGGAAAGAAGGGGAAGAGCTGCCGGCCGAAGAGCTCCGGCTCAAGCACCGGGTGCTCGATCTCCGCCGGCCTGAGCTGCAGCGCAACCTGATCCTCCGGCACCGGCTGATGCAGCGGGCCAGGCGGACCCTCACCGAGCTCGATTTCCTCGAGATCGAAACCCCGATTCTCACCAAGCCAACACCCGAAGGTGCCCGCGATTACCTGGTGCCGAGCCGGGTACATCCGGGTGAGTTCTACGCCTTGCCGCAATCGCCGCAGATCTACAAGCAGCTGCTGATGGTGGCGGGCTTCGATCGGTATTTCCAGATTGCCCGCTGCTTCCGGGACGAGGACCTGCGGGCCGACCGCCAGCCCGAGTTTACCCAGATCGACGTCGAGGCCTCGTTCATTTCGGCCGACGATGTGATGGCGGTGATCGAGCGGGTGTTGATCGATCTCTGGACCCAGGAAGGACACCTGGTGCCGTCGCCCTTTCCACGATTGTCATGGCGCGAGGCCATGGAGCGGTTCGGCATCGACAAGCCCGATCTCCGCTATGGCCTCGAAATCCAGGACCTGACCATGCTGGCAGGCCCCGACGCGGCGCCATTCGTCCACGAAGCCATTTCAGCTGGCGGCCGGCTGCGCGGAATTGTGATGGAGGGCGGAGCCGCGCTGTCACGCAAGGAGCTTGACAGTCTCGCCGCCCTGGCCAGGAGTGCCAAAGCCGGCGGCCTGATCTGGGCCAAGCGCACCTCGACAGGATGGGAAGGGCAGGGCGTCAAGGCGGCGGGCCAGACCATGCTTGACCAGATCACCGCCCGGGAAGGCACGCTGCTGCTTGCCGTCGTCGGTGCGGACGCGGTCACTTCATCGGCGCTCCACTCCATTCGCTCGACCCTGATCCGACGGCCGGGAATCACACCGTTCTCCGATCACGCCTTCTGCTGGGTGGTGGACTTTCCGCTGTTCGAGCAGGACGCCGCAACAGGTCAGTTCGTCCCGGCCCACCATCCGTTCACTGCTCCGCACCCGGCGGACGCGGGCCGGCTCGACAGCCATCCCGGCGAATGCCGAGCCCAGCATTACGATGCAGTGTACAACGGCAACGAGCTGGGTAGCGGCTCGATCCGGATCACCACGCCAGAGCTCCAGCGCAAGATTTTCGACCTGCTCGGCATTCCGGACGCGGAAATCCGCCGCCGATTCGGATTCCTGCTCGACGGGCTGGCCGCGGGGGCGCCGCCCCATGGTGGTTTTGCACTCGGAGTCGACCGGATCGCGATGCTGCTGGCCGGTGCCACCAGTTTGCGCGACGTGATCGCCTTTCCCAAGACCACCACGGCGCGAGCGCTGTTCGAGGGCGCGCCGACGGAGGTAAAGGAGGCGGACTTGCGCGCGTTGCACCTTGCCGTGACCCGTGATGCGGGATCCTGACGAAGGGCGCTGCACCGGTGCGGTCCCTGGTCGCCCGGAACCCGCCTTAGGAGGTTGAATGCCTGACGAAATCACCTCACGTCTGTCGACCGAAGGCGCCGATCCACTGCTGCTCGGCGGGGTCAATGACGCCAACCTGATTGAACTCGAGCGACTGCTCGGGATCCGCGCGACGCTGCGGGGAGATACCCTGTCGCTGACCGGTACCACCGAGCGGGTCGAGCGGGCGATCGGGGTGGTGCAGGGACTGGTTGAACTGGCCCGCATGGGCGAGGCCGTGGCGCTGAGTGATGTGAATCGTCTGGCCAGCGAGGGGCCAACCGCCGAAGCGCCGGATGAGCAGTCGCAGAAGATCGTGCTGCCCGGGCTGCGCCGAGTCATCTCGGCGCGGACACCGGGGCAGGGGGCCTACCTGCAGACCATCGCGACCAATGATATCGTCATTGGCATTGGACCCGCGGGCACCGGTAAGACCTATCTGGCGGTAGCCAAGGCGGTGGAGGCGCTGGCCCGCAAGCGGGTCCGCCGGATCATCCTTGCCCGGCCGGCCGTCGAAGCCGGCGAATCGCTCGGCTTCCTCCCCGGCGATATCCAGGCCAAGGTCGATCCCTACCTCCGCCCGCTGTACGACGCGCTCGAAGACATGATGCCCGCGGACCGGGTGCAAAAGGCGCTGGAAAGCCGGATCATCGAGATCGCCCCGCTCGCCTACATGCGGGGCCGGACCCTGTCGGATGCCTTCATCATTCTCGACGAAGCGCAGAACGCCACGGCGGCCCAGATGAAAATGTTCCTGACCCGGCTCGGGGTGAACAGCAAGACCGTCATCACCGGTGACAAGACCCAGGTCGATCTGCCCCGGCGCGAAGACAGTGGCCTGATCCAGGTCGAGCGGATCCTGCCCGGGATTGACGGCATCGCGTTCTGCTACCTCAACGAGTCCGATGTGGTACGCCACCGGCTGGTACGGCAGATCATCCGGGCCTACGCGGAGGACCAGGGCGGCTGATGCGCAAGGCTGGACTCGCGCCGCTTCGGGAGGCCGCGGCCGCCCGCACGACGGCGGAGCGGGTCCGCTACCATGGCGCACGCTGGGGACTGCTGCTGATCGTGGCCGCCGTGGTGCGGCTGTGCTTTCCGCCACCCGCCGTTGATCTCGAACTGGCCGGCCTTTCCCCGTGGCTGCTCGGGCCGCTGCTGTACGACTCGATCCTGCTCAGCATCTTCTGGTTCCTCCTGATCTATTATCGCCGGGAAACCTGGGACCAGTTCCGCGAGATGATCTTCTTCTCCGGCCTGTTCATCCTCGTCATCGCGCTGTCCGGGCTGCTGCAGCACCTGTTTCCGCTCCGCCCTGAACTGATTCCGCTGCCGTTTGCGACGGTACTCATCACCGTACTGTATAACGGCCGTCTCTCGGTCTTTGCCGCGGTGACGCTGGCGCTGGTCATCGGGCTGCAATGGGAACTTCGTGACGGCTCCGCCTTGCTGTTCGCACTGGCCGGAGGGCTGGCCGGGGCACTCGGCGTTCGGGCGGTACGCCACCGGCGGCAGGTGTTTACCACCATCCTGACGGTGGCGGTTGCCATGGCGCTGGCCAGCCTGGCGCTGGGGCTGCGACTGGGCTGGAGCGGGGACAGCATTGGCTTGAGCGCGATCGCCGGATCGGTACTGGCGCTGGGGTCGGTGTCGGTCGCCCTGGCCCTGCTGCCAGTGGCCGAATCAATCACTGGCCGGACGACCGACCTGACCCTCCTGGAACTGTCCGACCCGGGCCAGCCACTGCTCCGCCGCCTGGCGGCTGAGGCGCCGGGCACCTGGGCCCACAGCCAGGCCGTGGCCAGTCTGTCGGAGGCGGCCGCCGACGCGATCGGCGCTGACGGCTTGCTGGCCAGGGTTGGTTGCTACTATCACGACATCGGGAAATTGCTGCACCCGGAATGGTTCGTCGAGAATCAGGCGGGCGGCGTCAATCCGCATGAACGGCTGGCGCCGGAAGAGTCGGTCAGGATGATACGAGAGCACGTCGATGCCGGGTTACGGCTGGCCAGGGACACTCACCTGCCGCTGGCACTACAGACCTTCATTGCCGAGCATCACGGCACCAGCCGGCTGGAACATTTCTACCAGGCCAGAGCCAACGGTGCCACCGGCGACCAGCAGTTCCGCTATGGCGGTCCGAGGCCCAGCACCGCGGAAACGGCGGTGGTGATGCTGGCCGACGCGGCCGAGGCGGCTACTCGGGCGCTGGAAACGCCCGACCCGGGCAAGCTGCGCGAGGCCATCGACCGGGTCATCAGCCAGCGAGTGAACAACGGTGAGCTGCGCGATGCCCCATTGACCCTCAGGGACCTCGATCAGATCGGCGCTACCTTTGCGCGGCTGCTGGCCGGGATGCACCATGGACGGCTGCGGTACCCCGAGCCGGCCAATTCGCTGACGGGAGCCGTGGGTGGCTGAGTCGCGGCTGATCGCGCTGGCGGTCGGGGGCAGCGTAGCCGGACTGCCGGCGGCGCGAGTCCGGCGGCTGGTCGAGGGAGTTCTGGCCGGCGAACGCAAGCGGGCCGCCGTCTCGGTGACCTTTCTGGGCGCCCGCGCGATGCGTACGCTCAACCGGCGCTGGAAGCGGCACGACCGGCCGACCGACGTGATCGCGTTCGGCATGGTCGGGGTTGAGGGTGGGTTGACGGGCGACATCTATATCTGTCCGGATGTGGCCCGGTCGGAAGCCCGCCGGCGCGGTCTCCCGCCCGCCGACGAGATGAGCCGCCTGGTGATTCACGGAGTGTTGCACCTGGCCGGGTGGGACCACCCGGCGGGTTTGACTCGCGAGCGCTCGCCAATGTGGCGGCGACAGGAAAAGTATCTGGAGCGGCTGGGATGATCGTCGAACTGCTGCACCACTATCTGACTCCCGGATTGGCCGCCTGCTTCAGTCTGTGGGCGGCCTGGCTGGCGCTTGCGGCCGAGGCCGAGGCCGACCTGCCCCGGGTGCTGGCGGACCAGATCCCGCTGGAGAAGGGTGCCCTCTCCTCGTCCCGCGGCCTGTATGTAGCCCATCTCGCACTGCTGGTCTTTGCCAGCGCCTCCAGCGCGACGGCGGTCAGCTGGTGGCTCTGGTCGCCGGTCGGTGCCCTGGGCCGTCTGGTGGTGGCCACTGGCCTGGTCTGGGTAGTGGCGTGCTCGATGCCGAGGCTGCTCTCGGCACTGAACCCGGAGCTCCCGGAAGCGGTCCGTCCCGCGGCCATTCGCACCCTGTTCTTCTTCCGGCCGCTGCTCAGCCTGGTTGCCGGGGCCGATGCCAGGGTTAAGGTCAAAGGCGCCCAGCGGACTCCGGCATCCGAACGGAGCGGCGCCGACCAGCGGGATATGCTGTTCGGCCTGTTCTCGCTGACGGATACCACGGTCGCCGAGGTGATGACCCCCCGGCTCGACATCATGGCGGTCGATGCCTCGGCATCGTCCGATGAAGTCGTGGCGGTGTTCCGGAATTCCGAGCACTCGCGCCTGCTGGTGTACGATGGCCAGTCCGATGCCGTGGCGGGCGTGCTGTATGCCAAGGACATGCTGGCCAGTGTCTCCCGGGAGGATTCGGACAACTGGGCGGCCTTGATCCGACCGGCCGCGTACGTTCCCGAGGGCAAGACACTCGACCGGCAGCTGCGGGATTTCCAGCGGGGACCGGCTCACCTGGCCGTGGTGGTCGACGAATTCGGCGGCACCGCCGGCATCGTAACGCTCGAAGACATCCTGGAGCAGATCGTTGGCGAGATCCGCGATGAACGGGACACCGATGAGGTAGCTCCCATCCAGCCGCTGCCCGATGGCAGCTACGAAGTGGACGGTGGCGTGGCCCTCTCCGAGCTCGAAGGGATCCTGGGTCACAACTTCGAGCGCCAGGACGTGAGCACCGTTGGCGGATTGATTCTCGCCGAACTCGGCCACGTGCCCAAGACCGGAGAAGAGGTGGTCCTCGGCGGTTACCGATTCCGGGTGGACCTGGTGTCGCGACGCCGGATCCGCCGAGTGCAGGTGGCACCGCCGCTGGCGGAGCAGCCCGAAGTACCGCAGGAGGCGGCTGCCTCATGATCTGGCTGGTGTTCTGGGTCGGATTGATCCTGGCGCTGTTCGGTGCCATGGCGGGAGCGGCGCTGGTGACAGCCAGCCGGGAAGAACTGGCCCGTTCAGCCACCCGCCGGCTGCGTGGCGCACCGGGGTCGCTGACCTGGATTGCGGAGGTCGAGCGGGACCTTGCGGTCGCGTCCGCCACCACCGCCCTCGGCGTCATCGTGCTCGGCGCCGTTGCCCCGGCCTACCTGGCTGGCGCCAGGTTGCTCGACCTGGCGCTCTTCGTGGTGCTGATCGCGGCACCACTGGCGGTGTTCAGCGGGTATCTCGTGCCGCGCTGGCTGACCCGGCCGTACGCCGCACGGGTGCGCAACGCGCTCAGCCCGATTCTTCGTCCCTGGGGACGACTGCTTGGGCTGCTGCTGCCGGCCCGGCCCTCGCGCCCACAGGCGGAACTGCAGGCCTTCTGGCGCGATGCGGCGGCCGGCGCGGCGACCGATGAAGAATTGATCATGGTCGGCGGCGTCATGACCTTCTCGGCCCGCACCGCACGCGAGGTGATGACGCCCCGAACCGAGATCGTTGCCTCACCGGAGAATGCGTCGATCGAGGAGATCCGGCTGGTCTTTGCCCAGAGCGGCTACAGCCGGATTCCGGTCTACCGCGGCACCCTGGATGAAATTATCGGGATGCTGCACGCCTTTGACCTGTTCCGGCTCCGCGAGGGCGATCCGCTGCCGATCCGGCCGGTGGCGCTGGCCCCCGCCAGCCGCTCCTGCGGTGACCTGCTGCTCGATATGCAGCGCGAGCGCCGCCACCTGGCAGTGGTCCTCGATGAGTTCGGTGGCACCCTCGGCATCCTGACCTTCGAGGATCTGCTGGAGGAGCTGGTCGGCGAAATCTTTGACGAACATGACGAGGGGGTCGTGCCGGCACAGGTCGCTGCCACCGGCATTCTCGAAGCCGACGGCTCAACGTCACTGGCCGCCATCGAAGAGCGATTTGGCGTCAAGCTGCCCGGCACCAGCACCACGATCGGCGGGCTGCTCCTCGAGCTGGCCGGGCGGATTCCGGTCGCCGGAGAGCGGTTCCTGATCGGCGAGCTCGAACTCGATGTGCTGCAAGCCACCCCCGCGCGGGTCGATCGCCTGTTGATCCGCCCCGGGCCGGTATTGCGAACGACCCTGGTGCCTTCGCTGCTGTCCTTGTCCCCCGGATGAGCGTCCGCCCCCTCGTCCAGTCGCTACTGGATCTGTTCCGCTCCGGCAACATCAAGGGCTTCCTGGCCAGGGCCCGGCTGGCGGAGCCGGCTGATCTCGGCGATGTCATGGCCTCGCTCGACGAGAGTGAACGGGTCGAGGTGGCCCGGGCGCTGCCCAGGCGGCTGTCAGGCCAGGCACTCATCGCGATGTCCGATGAGGAGGATGCCGAGGAGACGCTGGTGGCCCTCGGCCCGGAGGACGCGGCCGAAGTCGTCGATGAAATGCCGGACGACGACGCGGCCGACATCCTCGGCGGGCTGACAACCGAGGACCAGGAACGGATCCTGACCCAGGTCGAGGACCGGACCGACGTCGATGCGCTGCTCAAGTACGGCGAGGAGACCGCCGGCGGACTGATGACCACCCAGATGGTCGTGGTCCAGTCGACCGCGACCGCGGTCGAGGCCATCGAGGCCATTCGCAGCCAGTCCGAGGAGGACGAGGAGTTCATCGACGTCTTCGTCACCGATGATCACGGCCACCTGGTCGGGATCCTGCCGATCAAGCGGCTGCTGACCAGCCAGCCGGGGCGCACCGTCGGCCAGTTCATGGAAGAGGCCGCCATCCGGGTGGAGCCGGATGTTGACCAGGAGGAGGTGGCGCGCCAGATGACGCGCTACAATCTCTCCAACCTTCCGGTGGTGGACTCCTCCGGCCGGCTGCTCGGACGGGTGACACTCGATGACGTCATTCACGTCGTCGAGGAAGAGAACACCGAGGATATGCTCAAGTTCGGCGGCGTCTCCGCCGACGAAGAGCTGACCGCCTCCTGGGGGGATGCGGTAAAGAGCCGGCTGCCGTGGCTCTACCTCAACCTGGCCACGGCATTCCTGGCCGGAGCGGTCGTCTATGTGTATCAGGCCACGATAGCGCGCAATGTGGCTCTGGCCGTCTGGATGCCGATCATCGCCGGGATGGGTGGCAACGCCGGCACCCAGGCGCTGGCCGTGACGGTACGCCGTCTGGCCATCGGCAACATCCCCGCAGGCCGCTCGGCCGAAGTGGTCGGCAAGGAGATGCTGGTCGGACTGATCAACGGCCTGGCCAATGGGCTGGCGGTCGCGATCGTGGCCGTCCTGCTCGGCGAGGGCGCGATTCTCGGGCTGGTGGTCTTCCTGGCCATGGTCGGCAATCTGTTCGTGGCGGGATTTGCCGGTGCCCTGATTCCAATCGTGCTGGAGCGCCTCGATATTGACCCGGCCGTGGCGTCATCGATCTTCGTGACGACCTTCACCGATGTGTGCGGCTTCCTGTTGCTGCTGGGGCTGGCGGGGCGGCTGTTGATCCACTGAGATGGGAGACGAGAGACGAGATGTCCCTCAACTGTCACGTGCTCACGAAAACAACCCCCCGGTGTCTACCGGGGGGTTGTTTTGTCCTGGAATGCCGGGCCTCGATCCTACCGTCGTTTCAACGGTCCACCGGTACATCGTCCCTCACCACCCAAGCACAATCTCCGCCCGGGTATACAGGAACCGGCCATTGTACCCGAACGGCGACGCTGCGGCCCACGGGAAGGTGTTGTCGTTGTTGTTGTACTCCTTGTGGGCCTGGTCGGGATAGACGTCGAACAGGTTTCGGGCACCGATTGAAAGATTTACCGAGTTGAATCGGTATCCAATCTCGGCATCGGTCAGGAACTTCCCGCCGTAGTGCTCCTCGTCGGTGAAACTCGGCTGCGCCGAGTCGAAGGAGCCGTAGTAGGAGCCACGCAGCAAGGCATGGAAGCGGCCGTAGTTGTACTGCGGCGTGACCGTCGCGCGCCAGTTGGGCCGCTCCTTCTCGATGCCGACCTGGGTGACCAGATCGAGAATGCTGGTGTAGGTCGTGGCGGTGCCCTGCAGCACGGCCGGAACCGGGTCGATTCGGGTGATCTTGTTGCGGGTATAGTTGCCGCTGGCCGTCACTTGGAACGTTCCCTTGCCGGCTGCCGTGCGCCAATCGGCGGTCACATCGATCCCGTCCGTCTTGGTGTCCAGGCCATTGGTGAAGAACTGCAGGCCTGAGACGCCGGTGATGCCCGAATCAGCCAGCACCCGGGCGACCACGCTGTCGCCATTTGCACCGGTGGGGTCACCGAGGAAGGTAGCGCCCAACAGGATCCGGTCGTTGATCTTGACATGGAACACGTCGACCGTGAACGTCAGATTGTCGGTTGGCGTCAGTGCAAAGCCACCACTCAGGTTGACCGACTTCTCTTCCTTGAGCGGTTTGGCGCCGAGGACCTGGGCCGCCCGGTTGTTGACCGGGAAATTGCCGACCTCGACCAGGCTGCCACCGATGAAGTTGGTGGTCACGTGGCTGAAGTAACTCTGGGCCAAGCCAGGCGCCCGGAAGCCATTGCTCAGCGCGCCGCGGAGCACCAGGCGTCTGGTCGGCTGGTAGCGCAGCGCCAGTTTCCCAGAGATGTTGGAGCCGAAATCGCTGTAGTGCTCGAACCGGCCGGCCACATTGACCAGGAACTGGGGAGCCAGATTGGTTTCGAGATCCACATAGCCAGCGAAGTTGTTCCGGCTGTGGTTGCTGGCATCCTCCGGCCGGAACCCGCCGAAGCCCGAGGAGCCTGCCGGGGCCAGCCCGCTGCTATCCTGCGCCTCATGGCCGCCGTTGACGTACGAGGCGAGTTCCCCTTCACCGATCTTGTAGCGTTCGCTGCGGTAGGCAACCCCGAACGCCAGGCTGAGCGGGCCCGGCAGGCCAACCCTGATCGACTTGGCGGCGTTGGCGCCGAGCAGGTACTCGCTCCGGTCCAGGCGGCCGGCAAAGAACGAGGTCTGGTTCGGAATTCCCGGGTCGTCCGCGTTGCCCGGGATGCCGTCGGCGCCTGGCGCGCAGGCCACATCGAGGCAGGGGCCGAGTGACGGATTGAGAGTGTTGTGCATGTCGTAATCGAACGTGTTCCTTCCGTACGATCCGCCAAAATCGAGCGACCACCCGGCCGCCGAGGTTCGAATCCCCGCCACCCCGGAGTAGTCCTGCACCGTGGGGTGGAATTCGGGTAGGAAGCCCTGCGGGTAGATCGATTGCCAATTTCGGTTGCTGTCGAAATACCGGTAAAAGGCATTGCCGGTGCCGATCTTGTGGCTGTAGCCGCCGAAGGCGTACATCTCGGTACTCCCGGAGGCGTTGAGCGGCATCCGGAAATTCGCGAAACCCATCCCGTCCTTTTCGAGGCCGTCGCCCCAGTGCAGGTCGGGCTGCTTGAGCGAGTTGTTCTTTTTGATGATAGTGCCGGTCAGGGTGTCGATGACGTCACCGATCCCGTTGGCGTCGACCAGGAACTTGTCGGGCCACGCCCGGTTGGTGGGGTCGCGGTGCTGGAATTCGCCGGTCAGCGCCAGTGAGCCCCTCCCCAGCTTGATCCCGACGCCACCGTTGAGGTCGACGGTGGTGCCATCGCCGGGATAATCGGCGGTGAAGTAGCGGCCGGCGTCGACATTGAGGAACGGGGTGAACTGGCCGTCTTTCATCACGATGTTGACCACGCCGGCGATGGCATCGGAGCCGTATTCGGCCGAGGCACCGTCGCGAAGCACTTCGATCCGTTCGATGGCGCCGCCGGGAATCGCGTTGAGGTCGACACCGCTGGAGCCGGCGCCGCTGCCGTACGGAAAGGTGTTGACCAGCGCCGTCTGATGCCGGCGCCAGCCGTTGACCAGGACCAGGGTATGGTCGGGGCTCAGGCCGCGGAGCGTGAACGGACGCACGATGTCGTTGCCGTCAGTCACACTCTGGTGCGGCACGTTGACCGAAGGAGAGAGCGCCGCCAGGATCTGCCCGGTTTCGGACGTGCCCTGCGAGTGCACATCCTCGGCCGTGTAGACGTCGACCGGGACTGCCAGTTCATCCGCGGCGGCGTGGTGGGCCCGGGAACCGATCACGACTTCGGTCGGCGCCAGCTCAATCGGGTTCCGGGCCAGCACGAAATCGAGGGTGATGATGTCGCTGCGGCTCAGGGTTGTGGTCAGGGTGGTGGGGAGATAGCCGATGGCCTTGGCCCGGAGCACCAGCGTTCCGGCCGGCACTCCTTGCAACTCGTAGGTACCGCGGGAACTGGCGGTGGTTCGGAGTACCGTTCCCTCAACCGTGATCGTTGCGCCGGCAATCCGCCCCCCGGCGCTGTCACTGACTTGCCCCTTGATCGTGCCCGATTGGGCCCGCAGACTCCCGGTAGTGACCGAAACCAGCCCGACCACCAGCATCAGACGAAGCAATTGACGCACGGGACCTCCCAAAGTGGCAGTGATTCGAATGGAGCCGCATCCGCTTCGGTGGGAGCGGAGGGACGATGGACTCAATTGTGTCGGTGGATTGATATCGGACAGATTATAGGCCGCCGGGGACGGCGTCAAGCGGCCGGGCGCTACGGCTCCCGCTTCCAGGCCAGTGCGGCTCCGCTGTCGGCCAGGCTGGTCGCGAGGCGCTTCACCCTCTCCGGCACCCCCTCACTTCCCCCGGTCCAGTCGACGCGGTGCACCGAATCGCTCACCGTCACCCGGATTTCCCAGCCCGGCAAATCGGTGATGCGAAGGGGGAATTCGGCGGGAGATTCGAAGAACCCGGCGGCCACGACCTGGTTCGCCATCCGTGCAAAGGCCGCCGAGTCGAACGGGGCCACCCGCTTGCCGGTGTCGGTGGCGAAGCGGCCCCCTTCGTAGTGCGCCATCCCGCCGCGGGAAAACTCATAACTGAAGGTGGGGCAGCTGCCGAAGCAGGGGGTACGGCGGACGGCGATCGACCGGATATCCAGTCTCTGCCCAACTGCGGCTGGCGCCGGGGCGCTTTCGGCGGCGGGTCGGGCCGACTTGGCGGGACCGCAGGCCAGCACCAACAGCGCGACGGCGGCGGCGGATGATCGCATCTGGATCCCTACTTGCATGGGCCACTCAGTAGAGAGCGCGTTAGCGTGATGTCCCTGCGCTTGAGTGTAGCACTCCGCCCCGGTCGGAGCGATGCCTTTCTCTCGGCAGCTTCCGCCGGCGGCCAAGTTGGCAATCCCACAGCGACCCCGCCAACTTCCGGCATGGCCGACGAGCAGCTGCTGACTCAACTTCGGGCCCGGCATCCTGCGGCGGTCGCTCGGGCCATTTCTATCGTTGAAAATGGGCGTCCCGGGTTCGAAACCCTTCTCGCTGCTATCTTTCCGTCCATCGGGCGCGCGGCGCGGATCGGCCTCACCGGGCCCCCAGGAGCTGGAAAATCGACCCTGGCGGAACGCCTGGCCCAGAGTTGGCGATCGAACGGGCATTTGGTGGCGGTGGTCGCGGTCGATCCCACCAGCCCGTTCACCGGTGGAGCGCTGCTGGGCGACCGGATCCGGATGGAATCGCTGGCCCTCGACGAGGGTGTCTTCATCCGTTCAATGGCCACCCGGGGCTCACTCGGCGGACTGGCCACCACCACCCGCGAAGTCTGCGATGTACTGGATGCCGCGGGCTTCGATCGCATCATCATCGAAACCGTGGGGGTTGGACAATCCGAGCTTGATGTGGCCCGGAGCGCGGACAGCACGATCCTGGTCCTGGTTCCCGAGTCGGGAGACGGCATCCAGACCCTCAAGTCCGGGGTGATGGAAATCGCCGACCTGTTCGTGGTGAACAAGGCCGATCGGCCCGGCGCCGACCGGATGCGCCACGAGATCGAAGTCTCACTCGGCATTCGGGCCGGCAACGCCTTCCGCAACGTGCCGGCACATCATGGGATCAAGGGCGCCGCCCGGGGTGTTGCCCCGGTCAGGACGGCGCCGGTCCTGGCCACGGTCGCCTCGAAGGGCGAAGGGATCGCCGAGCTGGTCAACATGATCGAATCTCACCACGCCTCGATCGTCGCCTCCGGAGAGCTGGCCGCTCGCCGCCGCCGTCGGGTGGCCGAGCGGACTCGTGAGGTGGTTGACCGGGCCGCACGGCGCTGGGTGTGGCGCGAGACACGGGCCGATCAACGGATCGAGGAGCGTCTCGACCAGCTGGCCAGCGGACAGACCAGTCCGTACGCGGTGGCACAGGAAATCCTCGAGGAATTGAAGGAAGGAAGCCGGACATGAGCGGCTCTGAGACCCCCAGCTCGACCCTTCGCACCGCCGCGATGGAGGAGGAACTGACCCGCCTGCGTGCCGAAGTGCGGGCCTGGCGGGACCTGGTCGCCGCGCTGCCGGTCCGGGAGGGGGTCGAGTTCAGCAACAGCTCCGGAACCCCGATCGAGCCGATGTACACCGCGCTGGATGTCCAGCGGGATCCGACCGCCGATGGTCTGCCGGGCAGCTTTCCGTATACCCGCGGCATTCATCCCACGATGTACCGTGGCCGGCTCTGGACCATGCGGCAGTTTGCCGGCTTTGGCACCGCCAGGGATACCAACGCCCGGTACAAGTTCCTGCTGGCGCGGGGGCAGACCGGGTTGTCGGTCGCTTTCGACTTTCCCACCCTGATGGGCTACGATGCCGACCACCCGCGGTCCGAGGGAGAAGTCGGCAAGTGCGGCGTGGCCATCTCGAGCCTGGCGGACATGGAAGACCTGTTCAGCGGCATTCCGCTCGATCAGGTTTCGACCTCGATGACCATCAACGGCCCGGCGGCGATCATTTTCTGTTTCTATGTCGCCGCCGCCGAAAAGCAGGGTGTGCCGATCGGGAAACTGCAGGGCACTATCCAGAACGACATTCTCAAGGAATACATGGCCCAGCACGCCTGGGTCTTTCCGCCCGAGCCCGCCCTCAAGATCATCGTCGACCTGTTTGCCTGGGCGGCGGAGCACACCCCGAAGTGGAATACCATCTCGATCTCCGGCTACCACATTCGTGAGGCCGGCTCTACCGCGGTCCAGGAACTGGCCTTTACCCTGGCCAATGGATTCAGCTACGTCGAGCATGGCCTGGCCCGCGGTCTCGATATCGATGCCTTCGTCCCTCGGCTGTCGTTCTTCTGGGACATCCACAACGATTTCTTCGAGGAAATCGCCAAGCTGCGGGCGGCGCGGCGGATCTGGGCCCGGCACCTGCGCGAACGCTACGGCGCCCGCAATCCGCGCAGCTGGCAGATGCGGTTCCACTGCCAGACCGCCGGGGTGACGTTGACCGCCCAGCAGCCGCACAACAACATCGTGCGGGTGGCCTACCAGGCCCTGGCCGCGGTGCTCGGTGGCACCCAGTCACTGCACACCAACGCGCTCGATGAAACCCTGGCGCTGCCGACCGAGCATGCCGTTCGCGTGGCGCTCCGGACCCAGCAGATTCTGGCGGCGGAGACCGGGGTGCCCAATGTGGCCGACCCGCTGGGTGGCTCGTACTACGTCGAAGCGCTGACCGACCGGCTGGAAAAGGAAGCCGAGGAGATCTTCGCCGAGATCGAGTCACACGGGGGAGTGGTCGCCGCCATCGAAACCGGCTGGTTCCAGCGCCAGATTGCCCAGTCGGCCTCGCGATTCCAGACTGAGGTCGAGCAGAATCGCCGGATCATCGTCGGGCTCAATGATTTCGTGGAGGCCGACGAGCATCCGGTCGACATCCTCAAGATCGACGATTCGGCCGAACGGGAGCAGCGGGTCCGGATGGCCGAGCTCCGGGCCCGGCGCGACGATGCGATGGTCAAGGTCCGGCTGGCGGCGCTGCACGCCGCGGCCGCGGCCGAGGTCAACATCATTCCGGCAATGCTCGATTGCGCCAGGGCGTACTGTACCCTGTATGAAATCCGTGCCGTGCTCGAGGGCGTCTACGGCGCCTATCGCGAGCCGGTGTTCTTCTAACCCCTCCAGGTCATGCCTCCGCTCGATCCAGCCAAGATTCTCAACCGCCTGGCCCGCATGAAGCCGGGCCGTGATCCCATCGTGTCCTGCTATCTCAAGCTCGAGCCGCGCGACCGGTCGCGGAACCGCTACCTGGTCAAGTTCAAGAACCGCCAGCGGGAAATCGAGCAGTCGCTTGAGGCGCGTTATCCCGACAAGCACGATCGGGACGCCATCCGCCGGGACCTGGGGTTGATTCGCGAGTATCTCTCGACCCCGACCCACCTGCCGGCCACCCAGGGCGTTGCCATCTTTGCATCGAGCGGACAGGGGCTGTTCGAAGTGCTGCCGCTGCCACGGGTCCATCGGTCACGGCTGGCGGTAGACCGGACTCCTCTGGTTCGGGAACTGGCCGCGCTGGAGGACGAAGTCGGCCGGCTCCTCACCGTGGTGGTCGACCGCAACGGCGCCCGGCTTTTCGAGGTCTCGGCCTTTGACGCCAGGGAAGTGGCCGAGGTCAAGGCTGACTCGACCCATCGCGGCCGATTCCATGGCACCAGGGCGGAACCAGGCAAGGGCGAGCACGCCTTTCATCAGCGACTCAAGCAGGAGCGCCAGCGGCATCTCGACGTGGTGGCCCGGGCCATCTTCGAGCGCCACCAGCGCAATCCGGTGCACGGCTTGGTCATCGCCGGGCCTGGGCCGGAAGCGGCGGCCCTCGAGCCGTTCCTGCATCCGTATCTCACTGAACGTCTGCTGGGCGCCGCTCAGCTCAATCCGCGTGAGGCCACCCCGGGGCTGGTCCACGCCGCCACGGTGGCGGTGCGGGAGGCGTATCGCGAGGCCGCCGAGCATGACCTGATTCATGACCTGGCGGAGGCTGAGGGGGCGGGGTGGGGGACCAGGAGCACCACCGAAGCCCTGCGGGCACTCTCACGTGGGCAGGTCCGGACCCTGCTTGTTTCCGAAGAAACGTCGCTGCCGGGGTTCCGATTCGCCGGCAGCGGCCGGCTGTCGCTCAGCGATGAGGATGGGCGCGGCGAAGGCGAGGCCGTGCCGGTGATCGATGTGCTCGACGACGCGATCGAAGAGGCGTTGCGCCAGCGGGTCACCGTCGAAGTGCTGACCGATGACAAGTCGCGCGCCAAGGTCGGCGGACTCGCCGCGCTCTACCGCTTCAAGTGAGCCTGCGGGTCATCCTGTTCGATGCCGGGAACACCCTGCTGTTCCTGGATTACGATCGCCTGGCCCGCGCGGTGGGGCAGGGCACCGGGTTGCCACTGACCGGTGCCATGCTGTCCGTCCAGGCCAAACCAGCCGCACTGGCCCTCGAGCGGGCCGATACCACCGACCGGGCCCGCGCCACCGTCTACCTCGAGACCTTGTTCGTGCTGGCCGGTGTGCCGCTCGCCAGGCTACCGGAGGTCAGGGACACTCTCCTGCGGCTCCACGGGGAGATGCATCTCTGGAGCGCTCACGACAGCCGCACCCACGGCGCCCTGGCCCGGCTGCGTGAGGCCGGATTTCGGCTCGGCGTGGTTTCCAACAGCGACGGCCGAGCCGACGAGGCGCTGGTGGCGGCCGGACTCCGTGACAACTTCGAACTCGTGGTAGATTCACAGCTGGTCGGATACGAAAAACCCGATCCCCGAATCTTTCTGCTGGCGCTCGACCAGATGGGTGTGCGGCCGGATGAGGCGCTCTACGTCGGGGATATCTATGAAGTCGATGTGGTCGGCGCCCGCCGGGCCGGCATGGACGTGGTGCTGCTCGATCCGCTGGGCAATCACGAGGGCCGGGACGTGACCACGGTCCGGTCCATCGCCGAGCTGGCCGATCGTCTTCTGGCACAACCAAGAGGCTCCTGATGAGTGATGCCGTGCCCCGTCCGATTCGCGTGCTGGTCGCCAAGCCGGGGCTGGACGGCCATGATCGCGGTGCCAAGGTCGTGGCGGCGGCGCTGCGCGATGCCGGGATGGAAGTGATCTACACCGGCCTGCACCAGACGCCGGAGATGATCGCGGCGGCGGCGGTGCAGGAGGACGTGGATGTGGTCGGCCTGTCGGTGCTGTCGGGGGCCCACATGACGCTGTTTCCAAGAGTTCGAAAGCTGCTGGTCGACCAGGGCCGGCCTGATATCCTGCTGACCGGTGGCGGAATCATTCCGGAGGAGGACCGGGGCCAGCTCGAGGCCGTCGGGGTTGGCAAGCTGTTCGGGCCTGGCACTCCCACCACCGATCTCATCGCCTACATCGAGCAGTGGGCCAGCTCCCACCTCGAACGCTGAGCCATCCGTGAGCCAAGGCTCCAAGGCGCCCCCGGCGGGGCGGCTCCGCGCCCTGACCACCGAATACCTGGCCCTGGCTGAGAAGCTGCGGCAGGGAGGTGGTCCTGCGCGAGTCAAGAAGATGCACGAGAAGGGTCAGCTCGCACCCCGTGAACGGGTGGCGCGGCTGCTCGATCCTGGCTCACCGTGGCTCGAGCTGGGGCTGCTGGCCGCTTACGATCAGTACGAGGGGCAGGCGCCGGCGGCTGGGGTAATCACCGGACTGGGCGTCGTCGAGGGCCGGGATGTGGTGGTGGTGGCCAACGACGCGACGGTCAAGGCGGGCAGCTGGTGGCCCGAGACCATTCGCAAGATCCTGCGGGCGCAGGAAGTGGCCATGCGCCAGCGGATTCCCATCATCTATCTGGTCGACAGCGCCGGGGTCAATCTGCCCTATCAGGGTGGAGTGTTCCCTGGCCAGTATGGCGCGGCGCGGATCTTCTATTACAACTCGATCATGCGGCGGTACCTCCGGGTGCCGCAGATCAGCGCCGTGATGGGCAGCTGCATCGCCGGCGGTGCATACCTCCCGGCGTTATCCGATGTGATCTTCATGGTCGAGGGCACCAGCTTCATGGGGCTCGGCGGGCCGAACCTGGTCAAGGGCGCCACCGGCCAGACCGTCGAAGCCGAGACGCTGGGTGGTGCCGCGATGCACACCAGCGTGAGTGCGGTGGCCCACTACCGCGCCGCGACCGATGCCGACTGCCTGGTCCGGATCCGGGAGTACGTCGCCCGGTTGCCGGAAAACCAGCCGGTGGCCCATCGGGTAGTCCCTGCAGTTCCCCCCAGCCGGCCAGCCAGCGATCTCTATTCGCTGCTCCCGGCCGATCACCGGATGTCCTACGACGCGCATGCGGTCCTGGCCTGCCTGCTGGATGGCGGCACGCTCGATGAATTCCAGCCTGATCACGCCAGGGAAATGATCTGTGGCCATGGACGGATCGAAGGTCGGCCCGTCGCGGTGCTCGCCAATGCGCGAGGGTTGATCAAGGCACCGGAGGGCGAGCGACCTCGTTTCGGTGGCATCATCTACACCGAGAGCGCGGAAAAAGCGGCGTTTTTCATCGAGACCGCCGCCCGGGAGCGCCTGCCACTCCTGTTTGTGCAGGACGTCAGCGGCTTCATGGTCGGGCCGGAGGCCGAGCAGTCGGGCATCATCCGGGCTGGAGCGCATTTCGTGGAGGCCATGGCCACCGCCCCCGTTCCCAAGATCGTGCTGACCATCAATCATGCGTCCGGCGCCGGCTATTACGCCATGGCAGGCCAGGGTTTCGATCCCGATTTCATCGTGAGCTGGCCGACTGGACGGATGGGAGTGATGGAAGGTGAGGCCGCGGTTGAGGCGGTGCACGGCGCGGAGCTGGCCAAGGCTCGCAAGGCGGGGGGCAAGCCGCCCGAAGCGGTGCAGGACTCGATCGGCGCCATGAGGACCGACTACGACCACCAGCTCGATGCCCGTTACGCGGCGGCCCGTGGCTTCGTCGATGCCCTCGTCACCCCCGAGGAAACCAGGGCCCAGCTGGCGTTCCTGCTGCGGGTCAGCAGCAACTGGGGCGGACCTCACCTCGGTCCGTTTGTCATTCCGCCGCTCGATGCGGCCCAATCCCGCTGAACTGATGTCACGCATTACGTGGTACCGGATGGTGCTGTGCGCCGTGCTGGCCGGCTGCGCCGGCCACCAGAAGAATCCGGACGTGGCGCCAGCCTCAGCCGCCGCCCCGAAAGACTCACCGCCGGCCGCGGTTGCCCGGCCCGATTCCTCTGCCGGCGCACTGGCCACCCCCAGCGGCCCATTGCCGATTCTGCCACCGGCCGACGCGTTCAGCCGGGGCTGGATGCCGCTCAAGAGCACTGGCGTTCCGGATTTTCTCAAGACCCACCCCACCTACGATGGCCGAGGCGTGTTGATTGCCGTGCTGGATGGCGGGATCGATGCCGGAATTCCGGGTCTGGGCCTTACCACCAGTGGCGATCGCAAGATTCTCGACCTGCGCGATTTTTCCGCCGAGGGCTCGGTGACGCTCGCCAGGGTGGAGCCGGCGGGTGACTCGATCAAGGTTGGGGGCCGATGGCTCACTGGCGCCAGGCGGATTGCCGGGCTCAACGTCGGCGGGTCGATCTTCGCCGGAGTGGTTCGCGAATCAGCGTGGGGAGTCGCTCCCGCCGCTGACATCAACGGGAACGGGGAAGCTGATGACACCCTGCCGGTCGTGGTCTGCCGGGCCAGCGATGGCTGGGTGCTGTTTGCCGATACCGATGGCGATGGTTCGCTGGCCGACGAGAAGCCGGTCCACGACTATCTGGTCGGACGTGAGACCTTCGGCTGGCACGGGAAGGGTCGTCCATCACCGCTGACCCTGGCCGCCAATTTTCGGGGCGAGAAGAACGCCCCCGAGCTCGACCTGTTCTTCGATGGCGACGCCCACGGCTCCCACGTCACCGGGATTGCGGCGGGTCACAACCTCTACGCCGTGAAAGGTTTTGATGGCGTGGCGCCCGGGGCCCAGATCCTGGGTCTCAAGATCGCGCGGAATGCCGAGGGCGGCATCAGCACCACCGGCAGCATGGTGAGTGCGCTGCGCTACGCGGTCGGATTTGCCACGGCGCGCCACCTCGCGCTGGTGGTCAACATGAGTTACGGCGTCGGCAATGAAGCCGAGGGCACTGCCCGGATTGACCGGATGATCGATTCGGTGCTGGCGGCCAATCCTTCAGTCGTCTTTACCATCTCGGCCGGCAATGATGGGCCGGCGCTTTCCACCCTCGGCTTTCCCGGCTCAGCCACACTCCCCATCACGGTCGGCGCTACCTATCCTGCCTCATTCCTGCCCGCCCCGCTTCCCAATCACGCGATTGAACCACTGGCCGATTTCAGCTCGCGCGGCGGTGAATTGTCCAAGCCGGATCTTGTGGCCCCTGGAATCGCGTTTTCGACGGTGCCACGCTGGAGTACCGGGGAGGAGCAGAAGGGCGGCACCAGCATGGCCAGCCCGCACGTGGCCGGACTGGCCGCGCTGCTGGTGAGCGGCCTGGTCCAGGAAAAGCGCATCGTCGAAGCCCGCATCATCAAGCAGGGGTTGATGGTCACCGCCGCACCGATCCCGGGCCAGAGCTATCTCGACGAGGGCACCGGACTGGTCAACGTGAACCGGGCCTGGGCCTGGCTGATGGCGGGACACCAGCCTCCGGAGATCAAGGTGGCTGCCGACGGAAACGGATATACCGCGGCGCTGCGATGGGGTGGCCTGGCCTCGTCCTCCGACACGCTGCAGCGCTTTACGCTCAGCGCACCCGCGCTGACGGACGGCAAGAGCTTTACGCTTCGCTCGGACGCCACCTGGCTGTCCGCGCCGGCTCAGGTGCTGGTCGGTGCCCGGCCGGTGAGCCTCACCCTGGGTTACCGTGCGGCCTCGCTCAAGAATCCGGGCGTGTATATCGGGACGGTCACCGGCTGGGGCGCCGATTCACTGGCCGGTCCCGTGTTCAGGCTAGTCAATACCGTGGTGGTGCCGACCCCTGCCGACCTCTTTCCCGCGGCCCCATCACTGATTGCGGCCGGTGGCCAGGCCCGGGTGATTTTTCGGGCCGACTCTGCCCGGCCATTTGCCTTGCTGATCCGGGACCCCCCCGGCGGCGGCCAGCCGATCACGGCCTACCTGCACGAGCCGGGTGGCCAGCCCTTTCGCGACGGCGATGCCAATCAGACCGGTCCGGGTGATGACGGCGCGGTCTTCGTGGTCGATGCCGCGGACGTGGTTCCCGGCTTCTATCAGGCAACCGCTGTCGGATCGCCCTACGGCACCAGCCAGGCCGTCTTTTCCCTGACCCGGAGTCCGGTGGCCATCCACGCCATGCGGAACCTTGCCGGCGTGGCGGTCTCCCTCGACAATCTCACCCCCAACGCCGTCAGCGTCCGCACGGCGCTGGTCTCGATCGGCGCCCAGCGCAACGTCCCGACCGTCGGTCATGCCAGGACCGAGCGGATTCCATTCATCGCGCCGGCCTGGGCCAATCACATCGGGATCGATGTCAGAATGGATCCGGCGCAGTGGCCGCGGTTTACCGACTTCGGGATGACGCTGATGGATTCGGCGGGTCACCGGCTCGCCACCCAGCCGGTCAACTACTCGCTGGGGCGCATTACCCTCGACCGGCCCGACGGCGCGCCGGCCCAGCCGATGGTGCTGATGCTGTCGCCCGGTTTCGCCGATTCGGCGGCAGATACCCGCTGGACGGCCCAGGTCTCGATCCGGCTCTACGCCGATTCCAATCATACGTCGGTGAAGAACGGTCCCGATGCTGCACTCACGGGCGGCGGCTCCGCCCACCTGCTGCTCGACCTACCCGAGGCACCCGCCGCGCTCGGCGATGGGTTTTCGCCGCTTGGGCTGATCGTCATCCAGGAGGGCCAGCACGCCTGGACTCGTGAGGTCTACTTGCCCAAGCCGGGCGGAGCGCTGGCGCCCTGAGTGAGCCATCTCGTGCACCGGGAGGGTCGATGACGCTGACGACAGAGATGCCACTGCGGTCGGATCGGCACGCCGGTGTGCTGACCTTGACGCTCGATCGTCCGTCAAAGCGCAACGCGCTCAGTAGCGGATTGATTGCCGCACTGGATGCCGGGCTGGCCCAGGCCGAGTTGGATGCCGAGGTGCGAGTGGTGGCCATCGCGGGGGCGGGGAAGGATTTCTGCGCCGGCGCCGATCTGGCCGAACTGCTGGCCTCAGCCGATCAGCCTCCAGCCGACAATGAGGCCGCGGCGCTCAAGCTGGGCGAGCTGTTCTTGAGGATCCGCAAGTTGCCGAAGCCCGTTGTGGCGCTGGTGCATGGCCGGGCACTCGCGGGCGGAGCGGGCCTGGCGACCGCCTGTGACCTGGTGCTGGCTACGGCCAGCAGCCAGCTCGGTTATCCCGAGATTCAACGAGGCTTTGTGCCCGCCATGGTCATGACCATGCTGCGGCGACATGTCGGCGAGAAAGTTGCCTTTGACCTGGTCGCAACCGGGAGGCTGCTCAGCAGTCATGAGGCGCTTGATGCCGGGCTGATTTCCCGGGTGGTGCCCGACGCTGAGTTCGAGGCAGCTTCGCACGCCCTGCTGGGCCAGCTGACCGCCGCCAGCGCCTCGGCCATGGCGCTCACCAAGCGGCAACTTTACCAGCTCGATGGGCTGTCATTCGAAGAAGGGATCCGGCTGGGTGCCCGGGTCAATGCCCTGGCTCGGGCCCACCCCGATTTCCGCACTGCCATCTCCGCATTCCTCACCCCGTGAGATTCCTCAAGATCGCGCTGGCATTGACCGGCCTTGGCCTGGCCGTGGTTGGCGAAACGCTCGACAACCGGATGCTCGTCTACGTGGCCATGGGCTGTCTGGTCGCGGCGTTCATCCTCCGGCTCGTCACGCGTCGCCAGGGTTAGTCCGCTCACAATTTGGTGACGATCCACCGGGCATCGGTCATAGCTTGGCCGGATGCCCGAACACCCGTCCATTCTCTACAGTCGCGCCCGCGAGTTGCTGCTGCGCCACTACGGCTATCCGGACTTCAGGCCGGCGCAGCAGCCGGTGGTCCGCTCGATACTCGAAGGCCGGGATGTGCTCGCCGTGCTGCCGACCGGGGCGGGCAAGTCGATCTGCTTTCAGCTGCCAGCGCTGGCACTCGGTGGCGTGACCCTTGTCATCTCACCACTGGTCGCCTTGATGCAGGACCAGGTCGAGGGGCTGCGCCGCCGCGGGATCGGGGCGGGTGCCATCAATAGTGGAGTCAGCGCTGCAGACCGGAAGCTGCTCTGGGACCAGGTCGCCGCTGGCCGGGTTCAGCTGCTGTACTGCTCTCCGGAAGGCGCGCCAGCCGTGGCTGAGGCGCTGGCAAGCCGGCAGCAGCGGGTCGCGTTGCTGGCGGTGGATGAGGCCCACTGCATCGTGGAATGGGGCCACGACTTCCGCCCCGCCTACCGCACCCTTGGCGACCTGCGCGCCATGCTGGGCCAGCCTCCGACGGTTGGGTTGACCGGCAGCGCCACACCCGCGGTGCGGGCGGATATCCAGCTGCAGCTCCGGCTCAAGCGCCCGGTGGTCCATGTCGGCTCATTCGACCGGCCCAATCTGCATTTCTCGGTGCGCCCCGCCCGGGATCTTCATCGCCGGCTCGACCTGCTCGCCACTCTGCTCCAGCACCGCGATGGCCTGACCCTGGTGTACGCCCCGACCCGCGCCCTGACCGAGGCGGTGGCCCGGGTGGCGGCGGACCGGGGCCACGTGGCCATGCCCTATCATGCCGGGCTCGATCAGGACTCCAGGCGGCGGATCCTGCAGCGTTTCCTCAATGGCGAGCTCGAAGTGCTGGCTGCCACCAGCGCGTTCGGCATGGGGATCGACAAGCCGGATGTCCGGCTGGTGGTCCATTGGACCATGCCGCCATCACCGGAGTCGTACTACCAGGAAGCCGGCCGGGCGGGACGGGACGGCAACGCGGCCCGCTGCATCCTGCTGCACACCCCGGGAGATGCGGAGCTGCACCGCCGCCAGATGGAGGTCACCTTCCCGCCGGAACGCCAGCTTGAGCGAATCTGGCAGGATTCATCCGCCCGGGCAGGGGTCCCCGACAACGTCCTCGCCTCGGCCGATCGGCTCCGGGCGGAACTGGCGCCGGGTCGTGCCCCGGTCGACTGGCGGCGAGTCAGGGCCCGGCGGCGCTCGGCGCTGGAGCGGATCGAAATCATGGAGCGCTACGCCCTCGATATGCGCTGCCGCCGGGCCGCACTGGTGGGATATTTCGGCGAGGAACTGGGGAGTTGTAGCGGGTGTGACTGGTGTGATGGAGGCCGGAAACCCGAAAGCGGGGTGCGCCGCTGGATCAATGCCGTGCGGCAGCTCCACCGGCGCCCGCGGAAATGACATCGTCGTGATCCACGATCCGGTAGATCCGGCCCGCCGCCGTGACCACGTAGACCTCACCGCCAGCATCCTGGCCGAAGGAGACGACGTTGTCGGTGGCCCCCCCGAGCCTGGGAAGCTCGATCTCCGGCAATTCCTCTTCCGGATAGCCATCGATCATGTGCAGGCTGCGGATCCAGCCACCGCAGTAGTCGCCGTAGAAATAGGTGCCGGCCAGGGCAGGGGATTTTGCGCCGCGGTAGACATATCCCCCGGTCACCGCACATGATCGTCCGTGGGAGTACACCAGCGCCGGCGGGATCAGGCCCAGCATGAAGCATCCAAGGGCCGGCTGGTAGCAGTTGAAACCCTCGGTCGTCGGCCAGCCGAAGTTGTTGCCGCCCGCGATCGGGGCGGGGAGGTAGTTGATTTCCTCCCACTCGGCCTCGCCGACATCACCCAGGTACAAGTCGCCGGTGCCGCGGTCAAAGCTCCAGCGCCAGGGGTTTCTGAATCCCAGCTGCCAGATCTCACCCCGCCATCCCGGCCGGTTGACATACGGATTGTCAGCCGGAATACCATACGGTGTGCCCGCATCGACATCGACCCGCAGCAGCTTGCCGAGCAACGACGTGCTGTCCTGGGACCGGCTCAGCGGATCGCCGCCGGTCTGCCCGTCACCCAGGCCGAGGTAGAGTTTGCCGTCGGGGCCGAACGTGACGAGACCGCCATACAGTACCGCGCTGGGTGCTTCGGCCTGGGTCAGCAGGACCTGCTGGCTGGCGGCACTGGCATGGTTGCCCGAGGAGTCAGCCGTGAACTCGGCCAGCACTGCATTGCCATCGAGGCCGGCGTAGTAGACGAACAGCCGGTGGTTACTGGCGTACTGCGGATGAAACGCCAGGCTGTACACCCCATACTCGCCGGTCGAGGGATTGGTGAGTGCGGTCAGGTTGAGGAAGGCGGAGTCCTGCCGGACCCCGTTGTGCCGCAGGAGAATACGGCCGCCGCGCTGCACCACCACGAGCCGGGAGCTGTCCCCGGGCGGGGCGGTGACGAAAACGGAAAAGTCGTAACCGCTGTCCACCGGCACGAGCCGGAGTCCGGTGGCCGGCGGGGCCGGGGCGGTGCTATCGCCGCTGCACCCGATGGCAAGGCAGGCGCCCACCAGCAGGATGACTCTCCCTCGGATTGACAGCGTCCCGTCCGGCAGGAACATTCGCATTCCGGAACATAGTCAGCTGTGGTGGCGCGTGCCGTTATATTCGTTCGCGGCGTAGTGGTATCCGGACTCTCGTCCCTCTCTCCAGTCTCCCGACCCAGGCCCCATGGATCACGCACTCTACTTCTCCGAGCAGCACCACCAGGTCCGCGAGATGGTCCGCGAGTTCTCCCGCCAGGAAATTGCCCCGGTGGCCAGGGAGCTCGACCGGACTTCCGAATTTCCCTGGGAAAACATCCGCAAGATGGGAGCGCTCGGCCTGCTGGGGGTGCCGTGGAGCGAGGAGCTGGGCGGTGCGGGGATGGACCAGCTGTCCTATTACATCACCATCCATGAAATGGCCAAGGTCGATGCCAGTCACGCCCTGACCATCTCGGCCCATACCAATCTGGGTACTTCACCGATCGTCGAGTTCGGCACTCCGGAGCAGAAAAAGCGCTATGTGCCGCTGCTGGCCAGCGGCAAGATCCTGGGCGGCTTCGGGTTGACCGAGCCGGGGGCCGGCAGCGACGCGGGCGGCACCGCCACGACCGCCGTCGACCAGGGCGATCACTATCTCCTCAATGGCTCCAAGATCTTCATTACCCATGCCGGGGTGGGCGAGAATTTCGTGGTCACCGCCCGCACCACGCCAGGCGCCGGCAACAAGGGGATCACCAGCTTCATCGTCACCAAGGACAGCGTCGATCTCAGCCGCTGTCAGGCGGTGGGGGTGGGGCATGACTCCTCGCTGATCCGCACCAAGGGCGTCCGGGCCGGCAAGAAGGAAGACAAGATGGGCTGGCGGGCCAGCGATACCCGCGAGTTGATCTTTGAGGATGCCATCGTCCCCAAGGAAAATGTCCTGGGCCAGGTCGGCATGGGGTTCGTCAACTTCCTGAAGACACTGGATGGTGGCCGGATCGGCATTGCTGCCCTGTCACTCGGCATCGCCGAGGGAGCGTACGACGAAGCGCTCAAATATGCCGGGGTTCGCAAGCAGTTCGGGCAGGCCATCGGGTCGTTCCAGGGCGTGCATTTCCAGCTGGCCGACATGGCGATGGAAATCGAGGCCGGCACCCATCTGCTCTATCACGCCGCCTGGCTCAAGCAGAATGGCAAGCCGTTCAAGAAGGAGGCGGCCATGGCCAAGCTGTACTGCTCAGAACTGGCCATGCGCAACACCACCAAGGCGGTCCAGATCTTCGGCGGATATGGCTACACCACCGAGTATCCCGTCGAGCGCATGATGCGGGATGCCAAGGTCTGTGAAATCGGTGAAGGTACCAGCGAGATCCAGCGAATCGTGATCGCCCGCCACATCCTCGGCAGCATCGTCAGGTAGCACGAGTGCCCCCGGAAGAGCTGCCGCGGAGGAACGCGGCCCAACCAGTAGTGCCCGCAACGACGGAGGAAGTACTTCGGTCCTTGCGGCGGGCCATCAGGCCCCGCGGCCGGCACGCCCTTGGGTCGCTTCTCCCGTCTTTCGTCGCCCGACCGTGATCGTCCTCGGCGCCACCGTCGTCGGGCTCCAGGCCGGCACGTCGAGGCAGCTTCAGGTCGGTGACAAATCGATCCGGACTGCGATCGCCAAATCGGCCATCAGCGGGTCGGCCCGCATCGGGCTGGACGGGATCGAGGGAGATGCGCAGGCCGATCGGCGCACCCACGGCGGGAAGGAGCGGGCCCTCGGCGCCTATCCCGCCGTTCATCTGCTCTGGTGGGGTGACCGGATGCGGCGCCACCTCGATCCCGGCGCCTTCGGCGAGAACCTGACGATCATGGGGCTGGACGAGCGCCGGGCCCATATCGGCGATCGGTTCCGGTTCGGCAGCGCCCTCCTCGAAATCTCCCAGCCTCGCGAGCCGGCGCCCGATCTTGCGGCATGGCTGGGCACTCCGGACCTCACCAGCCAGATCAGGGAAAACGGCCGCACCGGCTGGTATTTCAGAGTAATCGAACCCGGCATTGCGGCGGCCGGCCTCCCCCTGGTCCAGGAAGTGGCGGATTCCCGGAAAATCTCTGTGGTGGAAGCCTATCGGATCAGACTGGACACCCGGGGTCCCCGAGACCAGGTCAGGCGGCTGCTTGAGGTCCCGGCCCTCTCCTCGGGCTGGCGGATCAGTCTGCAACGTCGGCTCTGACGCTCCTGGGGCGGTTGCCGAGTTACCGGGCAGCGCCTAAGTTGTTGTATATGACGGCAGTACTCCCTATCCAGAGACTCCCCAGGAGCACCGGCGCCCCCTCCCTCGCCGGTGCCCCTGGTCACATCTGCCGTCACCTTATCCAGCTGCTTTTCCATCTGGGCGCGTGGCTGCTCACTCGAGCCGCTGGCGCCATGCGGGACCGCTCGCTCGCCATCTGGCGAGGGGCTCTGACAGTCGGCCGGCAGCCTGCCGGCAATCGTCGTAGGGCCGGACACCTGGTACGGGTGCCGGTCATCCAACTGACGCTGGGGGCGTTCACCGGGATCACCGGCGGCGCCCCCACTTCCATTTCCAGGACCTGGAGGACCGGTGGGCGCGCCAGCAGGTGCTGCGCCGCCGGTCAGCTCTGGGCCGAGGTCTCGCATGTTGAAGCGCGAAATCCTGATCAACGGCACCCCGCGGGAGACGCGGGTGGCCATCCTCGAGGACGACCGGCTCGCCGAACTGATGATCGACCGGCCCGACCACCGTCGGTCGGTTGGGGACATCTATCTCGGACGGGTTGAAGCAGTCCTTCCCGGTATTCAGGCCGCCTTCATCGACATTGGGCTCGAAAAGAGCGCCTTCCTCCACGCCTCCGACCTCCTCGAACCCGATGAGGACGATGACGAGGACGAGGAAGAGGTCGATCATCCCGATGATCCTGCCGCGGCCGAGGCGGCCGCCGCCGCCCCCGAGACAGAATCGGAAGAACCGCGGCCGGCTGGTGGTCGCAATGACCGGGGAGGTCGCACTGGTGGCCGCAACGGGCGGGGCGGCCGCAACGGTGTCGCGGCTCCCGAGCCTGAATCCCGCCAGCGTGAAGTCTCCTCCCGCGGTGCCATTCCGAACATCCAGGACCTGATCAAGAAGGGCGAGACGAAGCTGGTCCAGGTCACCAAGGAGCCCATCAGCACCAAGGGCCCCAGGGTCACGGCGCAGATCAGTCTGCCGGGCCGGTTCCTGGTCTACATGCCCTATGCCTCGAAGGTCGGCGTCAGCCGGAAAATTGAGAGTCGGGAGCAGCGCCAGAAGCTGCGTGAAATGGTGACCAACCTGTTGCCCAAGGATTCCGGCGGCGTCATCGTCCGGACGGTGGCGGAGGGAATTACCGAAGAGCTGGTCAGCCGGGAGATCGAATCGCTCCTGGCGCTTTGGAAGAAGATCAATCGCAAGAAGACCTTCGTGCGGGCACCCTCGCTGGTCCAGCGTGAAACCAGCCTGACCCGCGGCATTATTCGCGACCTGTTCAGTGCCAAGGTCGACGCGTTGCACGTCGATTCCAAGGAGCTGTTCAACGAAGTCGAGTCGTACCTGAACCAGGTCGACCCCGAACTGCTCACCCGGGTGCACCTGACCCAGGATCCGACCCCGCTGTTCGAGAAGTTCGACATCGAGAACGAGATCCGCGATCTGTTCAAGTCGCGCTGTGAGCTGTCCACCGGCGGCTCGATCATCATCCAGCCCACCGAGGCGCTGGTCTCGATTGACGTGAACACCGGCCGCTACACCGGCAAGAAGGATCCCGAGAAGACCATTCTCCGGACCAACATCGAGGCCGCCCGGGAAATTGCCCGCCAGATCCGGCTCCGTGATATCGGCGGCATTATCGTCTGCGATTTCATCGACATGGAAACCCGGGCCAACCGGGATCGGGTGCTGCAGGAACTTCGTGGCCACCTCGGTCGAGACCGGGCCCGCACCAAGGCCTACGCGGTCTCCGAACTCGGCCTGATCGAAATGACCCGCCAGCGGGTCCGCCCCTCGCTCTGGCATTCGATGACCACCGACTGTCCCACCTGCTCGGCCAGTGGCCGGGTGTTCACCCCCGAGGTCGTCACTCGCAGGCTGGAGCGTTCGCTCAAGCGGGCGGGCCGGGAAAAGAAGGAGCGGCAACTGGCCGTCCGATTGCACCCGGAAGTGGCGCTGTACCTGCTCGAGGAAGAGCCCAAACTGGTCCACACGCTGACCCGGATGACCGGCCTCGATATCGAGCTCCGGGACGACCCGATGATGCGGCTGGATGAGTTCCGACTGATGAGCCGGCCGGCAGGGCGGGATGTGACGGAACTCTACGCGGTAGCGTAGAGGGCGGACTGTCGGACGGTCAGACAGTTAGAATGCGCGCGATCCAAGGCGGACACGCAGTGGCGCTCATCCGGTCAGCGCATAGCGTTTGCCCGTCCTGCCCGTCCTGCCCGTCCTGCCCGTCCTGCCCGTCCTGCCCGTCCTGCCCGTCCCCGCCTTGACCTAACTCCGCCCCCGGATTAAGATTGCGGGCTCTCAAATCACGTTCTTTTCGCTGCAAGGTCACTATGTACGCGATTTTCCGGGCCCTGGGCAAGCAATTCCGGGCCGAAAAAGGCAAGCTGATCCAGCTACCGCTGATGAATGCGGAGCCGGGTACCTCGATCACTTTCGACGAGGTGCTGCTGTCGTCGGATGGCACCACGATCAAGGCGGGCAGTCCGCTGATCAAGGGCGCTTCGGTCACCGCCGAAGTCATCCGGACCGGCAAGGAAAAGAAGATCTTCGTCTGGAAGTTCAAGCGCCGGAAGAACATCCGGAAGAAGACCGGCCACCGCCAGAAGTTTACCGAGGTCAAGATCACCGACCTCTCGATCGGCTGAGGATACCATGGCTCACAAGAAGGGCGTCGGCTCCAGCCGCAACGGCCGCAACAGCAACCCCCAGTATCTGGGCGTGAAGCGGTATGGTGGTGAACAGGTCACGGCGGGCAGCATCATCGTGCGCCAGCGTGGCACCAAGTTCCATCCCGGCAAGAACGTGCTCCGGGCCAGCGATGATTCGCTTTTTGCCACCGTGGATGGCGTGGTCAAATTCGAATTCAAGGACAAGGGCCGCCAGAAGATCTCGGTCTACCCCGGCGTGGCTACCGCGACCGCCTGACCGGAATCTGCTTCCAGTACGACCAGGCGCCGGGGATTTCCCCGGCGCCTTCATTTTGAAACATAGGCCGCCGTCGGTACGTTCTGGGGGCACCTTCAGCAGGAGTAAGCAGCATGGCTTCGCTCTTCGAGCGCCTCAACACTGAAGTCGAGCAGTTCGGCCGCAAGGCACAAGCGGCCATCGACGAAGGCAAGCTCCGCCTGGAGTTCTTTCGCCTCCGGCGTGACCAGGACGACACCAATCGTGAACTCGGACGGCTGTTCCACTGCCGTGAGCGCGGCCAGGAAGTGGATGCGGCCCATATGGACGGGCTGCTGCTCAAGCTCGACCAGATCGGCGCCGAGCTGACCCGGATCGAGCGGGCCATTGCGAGCACCGGTGGTGAGGTGGTGAGCATGTCCACCGAAGTGCCCCCTACCGATGATACGCCGCCGGAGCCGCACGCCACCTGAGTTCAGTGCCGATTGCCGAAAAGCAAAGGGCCCCATCCTGAGCAGAGGATGGGGCCCTTTGTTGCTCGAGGCTGGCTACTTCGACTCGTAATCTGGCGGCAGATGCTTGTAGCGCTCGAATAGCTCCGACTGACGGCTGACCAATGGCTGCTCCACACCACGAATCAGGATCACCTCGGCTCGGCTCGCGTAGTCGAGCGGATCACCGGACCAGACGACGACGTTGGCCACCTTGCCTGCCTCCAGGGAGCCATAGCTCTTGTCGATGCCGAATGCCCTGGCCGGGGCCAGGGTAATCGACGCCAGCGCATCATCCCAGGTCATGCCAAACCGGACACCATGGCCGGCGGCCCAGCGGAGATTGCGCGGCCCGCCACTCTCACCCTCGACGACCAGCACCGGAACGCCGGCGGCCCGGAGCAGCGCGGCATTGTCGAACCGGGCACCCAGTCCATCGAAGCTCGGAATGTTGTTGATCGTGTTGACCGCGACCGGCACGCCGGCCTTGGCCAGTTCGTCGGCCAGCTGCCAGGCCTCGATGCCGCCAGAAACGATCAATCGAAGGTGGAATTCCCTGGCCAGTCTCAGGGCGCTGAGAATGTCGCTCCGCCGATTGGCTACCACCACGACAGGCTCCTCGCCCTTGAGCGCGGGCCGCAGCGCCTCGAGCTCGGCGGCGGGTGCCGCCAGCGACTGGATCTGGTTCTTCTGGAAGTCCGCCTTTCGACGGTCATACTCCAGCGCGTCGTTGAACAGGTGGCGCAGCGTCTCGAGCACGCCAGCCCGGCTGCCGCCGCCGGCGCTCTTGCTGCCCTCGTTGAGGTTGATCACCAGTGCCGCCGGCGACTTCACGACCATCGATTCGATTCGGTCGCCCGCCAGGTCGATGATCACGGCCTGTCCAGGGATCAATCCGCCTGACGGGGCGCTCACCGCCGTGGTCACACCACCCAAGCGGGCAATCGGGATCAGCACGTTGGAAGGATCAATTCCCTCAGCCACATTGAAGGCGGCGTTGATGTCGCCGGTGTGAGTCCCTTCGTTGGTTCCGTCCACCGAACCGACCTGGCTGAGGCCGATCGACGAGCCGGCATGAATCAGCCCGGGCGTGACCCACTTGCCCTTGGCGTCGATAACCCTGGCTCCGCTGGGAACCGGGATGCCGGCGCCGACGGCCACGATCTTCCCGTCCTGGATCAAGACCGTGCCCATCTCGATTTTCGGACCCGATACCGGATACACCGTGCCGCCCGAGATCGCGATCGTCTGGGCCTGGCCAACGCTCGCGCCTGCGCAAAGCGCAATCAACGTTGCCGCGCCGACCATCGTTGCAACTGCCTGCTTCCGACGGTCCGTCGTTCCGTCGGCCCGTCGACAAGCCCCCTCGTCCGCCCGTCCGCCTGTCCGCCTCATTGTCCGACTCCCGGGTCAGTAATCCCGACGTTGAAATCGGTCCTGGGCTGGTGCTTCGGATCATGCCGGTCATATACCAGCCAGCCGTCGTTATAGACCTGCTCGGCCTTGCTGTACACCGAGAAGGGATCACCGGACCAGAGTACCACGTCCGCGGCCTTGCCGGATTCGAGTGTTCCGGTGAGCGAGTCGATGCCGAGTGCCCAGGCGGGATTGGCCGTGATCCAGCGGATAGCCTGTTCCCGCGTGATCGGCACCCCGGACTGGTTGCCCGCGGCCATGGCCTTGCCGGCCTCTTCGTTCAGCCGCTGGATCCCGATCGCGTCATCGGAGTGAATGATGGTCCGGGCGCCCGCCTGCTGAACCAGCGCCGCATTCTGGGGAACGGCGTCGAACGCCTCCATCTTGAAACAGCACCAATCGGCCCACATCGCGGCCGCCACCCCTTCGCGCGCCAGCACGTCGGCGATCTTGTAGGCCTCGACCGCGTGATGAAAGGTGCGAATGTGGAACCCGAACTCCTTGCTCAGGTCGATCATCTGCTGCATTTCGTCGGCCCGGTAGCAATGGTTGTGCACCAGAATCTTGCCGCGTAGCACATCGGCCAGGGTCTCGAGCTTGAGATCACGAGTCGGCGGATCCCCCTTCTTGTCCTTGAGCCAGCGATCCCAGTCGCGCCGGTACCGCTCGGCGTCGATAAACGCGGCACGATATCCCGCCATGTTCCCCATTCGGGTGGAGGGTCCGCTGTTCTGGTAGACCCGCTTGGGGTTCTCGCCGCAAGCCATCTTGAGGCCGTAAGGAGCGCCGGGATATTTCATTTCCTGCACGCTACGTGAAGGCACCAGCCTCAGCACCGCCGAGCGGCCTCCGATCAGGTTGGCCGAGCCGGGCAGGGCCTGAATGACCGTGACACCCCCGGCGATGGCCAGCGGGATCTGCGGGTCCTGCGGCCAGAAGGAGTGCTCGGCCCAGACCTGGGCGGTGACGGGGCTGGTGGCCTCGTTGCCATCGCTCTCGGCAAAGGTTCCCGGCGCGGAATACACCCCGATGTGACTGTGCACATCGATGATACCGGGCGTCACGTACTTGCCGGTGCCGTCGACGGTCACCGCGTCCTCGGGGGCCGCAATGTTGTTGCCCACCGCCACAACCTTGCCGTCCTTGAACAGGATCGACGCGCCGGGCTGCTCGGGGCCGGCCGCCGTCAGGATCGTGGCATTCCTGATCAGGACGGGGGGATTGTCCTTACGGTGGTAGGTCGAGGCATACTGCGACCGGAGGGCGCTGATCGAGTCGGAGGGATTGGCCACCGGAGTGGCGCCGGTATTTGGCCTGGCGCCGCCGGCGCATCCCGCCAGCTGGATGGCCACGATTCCGAACAGCAGCGAACGTGACTGCGGCAACTGGACACTCCGGGTTGAGGCGGACTTCGATTCGCGAAATCGAACAGTTCATTGCGCGGCGACGACGATGGTCTGGGCTTGGGGGTCTGGCCCGTACGGCCATTCCTGTCTGACGTTTCAACCGCTTGAAACTACGCCATTACCGTGCGTATTCCAGCCGGACCTTCAACAGTCGATCGGGGAAATTACCGCAGAGACCATCAACCCCGATCCGGATCAGCCGGGCGGCTTCCGCGTCATCGTTCACCGTCCAGGCAATAACCGAGAGGCCTGAAAGGTGGAGGGTCTGGACCAGCAGTTCATCGATCAGATGGGATTCCTGCCAGACCGTGGCGGCTCCGGTTTTTTCCACCGCAGCCACCGTGTCGAGCAGATAGCTGGCCAGCAGCGCTCCCCGCTTGAGCGTCGGCCGTAATCGTCCGAGCCGGGTAATGATCCGGTGGTCGAACCCGTGGACTGCGTAGCGCTCGGGAGTCGGGCCGCTATCCAAGAGTTCCAGCAGCGCCGAGTCGGATGACGGCGGCAGCGTCTTGACTTCGACCCAGACCTCGAGGCCGGTGGCGGCGTTCAGGGCGGCAGAAAGGGTTGGCAGCGGTTCGCCGTTGGACAGACGGTATGGGGACAGGTCTGCGGCAGAGCAGAGTGGAATAGGTCCGATGCCAGGCACCACCGCATCGTGGTGCACCAGGAGCACCCCGTCCTGCGTGGCGTGGACATCCAGTTCGATTGCCTCGGCGCCGAGTGTCCTGGCGTGGTGGAACGCCGCGAGCGAGTTTTCCGGTCTCGATCCTGAGGCGCCGCGATGCGCGATGATCTGCGCTTTTGGTCCCCCTGAATCGTTTCGGGCCATCACCCCTCGACCCGCTCCACGACGACGGCAATACCCTGGCCGACTCCTATACACATCGACGCCACCCCGAACCGGCCTCCCGTGCGCCGCAGTCCGTGAACCAGGGTGGTCAGGATCCGGGAGCCGCTGCTGCCGAGTGGATGTCCAAGGGCAATCGCTCCGCCGGACACATTGACCCGGGCTGGGTCGAGTTCCAGCTCGCGGATGCAGGCCAGCGCCTGCGATGCAAACGCCTCGTTGAGCTCGACCTGGTCGAGTTGACTGGCGCTGATTCCGGCTCGCGTCAGGGCCTTGGTCACGGCCGGGATCGGTCCCAGGCCCATCACCGACGGATCGACCCCGGCCACCGCGGTCGCCACGATCCGTGCGAGCGGAGTGGCGCCCTGCGCCTTGAGCGCGGCGGCGCTCAGGATCGAGAGCGCCGAAGCTCCATCATTGATTCCGCTGGAGGTGGCGGCGGTGACCGTGCCATCCTTCGTAAAGGCCGGCTTCATCCTGGCCAGCGCTTCCGTCGTCACGTCGGGGCGGGGAGGTTCATCCTGGTCAAGGCGCTTGGTGGTATTCCCCTTGTCTGGCACGTCGACCGGGACGATCTCGTCCTTGAAATGACCCGCCTTGATGGCCGCACCGGTCCGCCGCTGACTCTCGACCGCGAAGGCATCCTGCATTTCGCGAGTGATGCCGTACTGCCGGGCGACCTTTTCCGCCGTCTCTCCCAGCGAAATGGTCCACTCGGCAGGCATCTTCGGATTGGTGAACCGCCACCCGACGCTGGTGTCCGCCATGGCCGGTGGCGTCCGGTTCCAGGCCGAGCCCGACTTCAACATCACGTAGGGTGCCCGGGTCATGCTCTCCACGCCGCCCGCAATGAAGCGATCGCCTTCGCCGCTTCGGATGGCATGGGTGGCGGCGATCACCGCCTGCAGTCCGGAGCCGCACAGCCGGTTCACGGTCTGTCCTGGCACGGTCACCGGCAGTCCAGCCAGCAGCAGGGCCATGCGGGCCACATTGCGGTTGTCTTCGCCGGCCTGGTTGGCGCAGCCGAAAATCACGTCGTCGATGCTGTCGCCGGCCAGGCCGCTCCGGTCCAGGACTCCGCGAATGACGACAGCGGCCAGGTCGTCGGGCCGGACTTCAGCCAGCATTCCACCAGCCCGGCCGGTCGGAGTCCTCACCGCGGCCGTGATGAACGCTTCAATCATGATGTCCTCTTGGGCAGCAGCCGACCATCGCCCCGGATGTAGCCGCCGAGGAACAGTTCCGTCAGCTGGTCCGCCAGCTGAGCAGGCGGGATGTTCCCGCCGGGCTGATACCAGGTATAGATCCAGTTGATCATGCCGAACAATGCATAGGCCGCTACCTTCGAATCTACGGTGGGCCGTTCGACCGCAGCCAGCAATCCGCTCAGCAAGGTGACGTATTCCTTCTTGCGCCGCCTGACCTGGGACCGCATGGCCCCGGCCAGCTGGGCCTCCTCGTGAGCCAGTACCTTCATTTCATCCATATGGCCGGTGAAATAAACCACATGATGGTGAATGAAGGCCCGCAATCGGCCCTCCGCGCCACTGGCGGCATCGACCGCTGCGTGGGCCCCGGCCGACACCTCGGCAAAACAGCGGTCCTGGATCAGCCCCAGCAGCTCCTGCTTGCTGCGGACATAATGGTAGATCCCGGCCAGGCTCATTCCGCTGGCAGCCGAAAGGTCCCGCATCGAGGTCGCGTGGAATCCGCGCTCGGCGTAGGTTCGCGAAGCGGTGGACAGCAGCTGCTGGAGCCGTTGGTCAAAGGGGTTCATGCCTCGTCCGAACGTTCGTTCGGGTCAAAGCTACGAGCGGACCGGCCCGCAGTCAACTCGGCAGGCTCCCTTAACAGGCGGGGCGGAATCGCGTCTCCAGGCTGGCGATGACCCCCCTTCCAGGCCTGACCGATGAGACGGACGCCCGACTCGTTCAGGCTTATCGGACCGGGGATGAGCGGTCAGCGGCTGAACTGGTGCGGCGCCACGCACCGATGCTGGCGCGATTTCTGGCCGGGGCTGGGGCCTTTCCTTCCGAAGTCGAAGATCTCGTCCAGGAAGCACTGTTCCGGGCCTTTCGACGGATTGATTCGTGGCGCGGCGAAGCCTCTTTCCGGAGTTGGCTGCTCACCATCGGCGGCAACCTGCTCAAGGACGAGCACCGCAAGCGGAAGGGGCGGACCGTCATCTCGATCGAGGACCGGGAAATTCGGGATCCGGCCGATCCGGCGGGGCGGGTCGTCGCTGACGAGGTGGCTGACCGGATCCAGGCCGGCTTATTGAAGCTGCCGAGGCTGCAGCGGGAGGTCTTTCTCCTCCGGGCGCAGCAGGGTACCGAATACAAGGACATCGCGGCGGCGCTGGGCACCACTCCTGGCGCAGCTCGAGTCCACTTTCACCACGCGGTCAAGGCACTGAAGGGATTGATCGAATGAACCGCTGCGATGAGATGCTCGATCGGATGCCGGACCTGGCGCTTGGCCGGATGCCGATCCCGGCTGATTTCGAAGCCCACCTCGCCGGCTGCCAGAGCTGCCGGCTCAACTGGCAGGTCACCAGGGCCGGTTCGCTGCTTGGCGCCCCGGCCGCCGCGTCGATCGATCCTGACCGGATAGCCGGGCAGGTCGTCGCCCGGCTGGCGGTGGCGCGGCAGGCCGACCGGCGGTGGCGCGGATGGGCATGGGGCACCGTCATGGCGGCGGCAGCGGCCCTGTCCCTGGTAGTCTACACCGGCCACGATTCAGGGACTTCGACGACGCTGCCTCCGGTGACCGCAGATAGATCCGTCGCCAGCTTCGAAGTTCCAGTGTCGGGGCTCGATGATCTCGACGCAACGGAGCTGCAGACGGTCTACGAACAGCTCGATGGCTCGCTGGAGGGGAGTGCCACCGTGGCCACGCCCCACCTCGAGGAGCTGTCGCCCGATGAGATGCAGCAGGTCCTGAACTCCCTGGAGGGCTGACGATGCGGATTAGTGTGATACTCGGGCTGTTCCTGGCGCTGGCCGTGAACGCCGTACCGGCGCGTGCCCAGGATGACAGCGATCTGGCCGACCGCTCACAGCTGCTGCAGCGGATCCAGGACCGGTTCTCCGCCCAGGTCAAGGAGCAGCTTGGGCTGAACGATGTCCAGGCCGCAAAAATGAAGGAGACCACGGCCAACTGGTTCCTCAAGCGGCGGGATCTCGAAGGGCAGGAGCAGCGGTTGCGCCAGGCCATGGCCGCCCAGCTCCGGCCCGGGGTGGCCGCCAGCCGGGACAGCGTCAACCACCTGATCGACCGGCTGCTGACGATCAGGGTCAGCTATGCCGAGACATTCCGCGGCGAGGACAAGGAGCTTTCAGCGTATCTCGATCCGGTGCAGCGGGGCCAGTATTTCGTGCTCCGCGAGCGGCTGCTCGACCGGGTCCAGGAAGCCCGCCAGGCCAGGCAGCAGAACGGGCGCCGACGGCTGGTGCGCTAGCTGGCGGTCGTCCGGCCGAGGCCGCCAGCCTCTCGCTTTGCTCCCCGCCCGCCAGACCGGTAACTTCCCGGCTGCGCAATCCAGGGAGTTGTCGTGATCGATCCGCAATCCGGTTCCGTCCTGCTCCATATCCTGACCAACCCTGTCGTGGCCACCATCCTCATATCGGCTGGCATCATCGGTGTTGTCACCGAGATCAAGGCCGGGGCGCATGGTCTTGGCCTGCTGGGCGGGATGCTGGCGTTCGGGTTGTTCTTCGGTGCCAGCATCATGGTGGGCCTGGCCGGGTGGGGCACCATGCTGCTGCTGGGACTGGGTGTCCTTGCCATTGCCGTTGAGGTGTTTCTGCTCCCGGGGCACGGGGCTGCCGGTATCCTGGGTGCAGCGCTGGTCCTGGCCTCGATGGTCTCGGCGCTGATGGGAACCGCACCGACTCCCGCTGATGTCCTCCAGGCCATGGCCACGATCGCGGCCAGCGTGGCGCTGGTCGGCGCAGTGGCGTACGGCTGGATCCGGCACCTGCCATCGAGCGGGCGGTTCTCCGGGTTGCTGCACCTGACGTCGGCAGGCGCCTCAGCCGGCTACATCGCGGCACCGGCCCGGAATGACCTCATCGGCATTGTGGGGGTCGCGGTGACCGACCTGCGGCCGGCCGGGACGATCGAGGTCAACGGAGAAAAGGTCGATGTGGTGACCGAGGGCGAGTACGTCCGGGCCGGCAGCAAGGTGACGGTGCTGCGGACCGAGTCGTACCGGCATATTGTGAAGGCAGTGATCTGAGTCGTGGGGTGGTTCAATTCCAAATCCTTTCTGACTGGAGTCAGCCGTGAACGACGTGAATGCGACGCTGCCGCTGCTGTTCGGGCTCGTGGTCGTCGGCATCATCTTCCTGGCCATCGTGTTCCGGTTCATCCCGCTCGGCCTCTGGCTTCAGGCCATGACCTCGGGAGTCCGGGTCTCGTTCATGACCCTGTTCGGGATGCGGTTCCGGCGGGTGAACCCCTCGGCCATCGTCCTGCCGCTCATCAATGCCCACAAGGCCGGGATCGAACAGGTCGGGGTCAATGACCTCGAATCCCATTTCCTGTCCGGCGGCAACGTCGGACGGGTGGTGAATGCCCTGATCTCGGCGGACAAGGCCGGGATCCCGCTCAACTTCAAGCAAGCTGCCGCCATCGACCTCGCCGGGCGCGATGTGTTCGAGGCGGTGCAGGTCAGCGTGAATCCCAAGGTCATCACCACGCCCAAGGTGGCGGCCATGGCCAAGAATGGCATTCAGCTGGTGGCCATTGCCCGGGTGACGGTGCGGGCCAACATCAACCGGCTGGTCGGCGGCGCCGGCGAGGAGACCATCCTGGCCCGGGTCGGCGAAGGCATTGTCTCGGCCATCGGGTCATGCGAGACCCACAAGCAGGTGCTGGAATCCCCCGATATCATCTCGAAGACGGTGTTGGCCAAGGGGCTCGACGCGGGTACCGCATTCGAGATTCTCTCGATCGACATTGCCGACGTCGATGTGGGCAAGAACATCGGCGCGGCGCTCCAGACCGACCAGGCCGAAGCCGACAAGCGGATTGCCCAGGCCAAGGCGGAAGAGCGGCGGGCGCTGGCCGTGGCCATGGAACAGGAGTTCAAGGCCACCGCCCAGGAAATGAAGGCCAAGGTCATCGAGGCCGAGGCCCAGTTGCCGCTGGCCATGGCGGAGGCGTTCCGGAAGGGGTTGTTCGGGGTGATTGATTACCAGAAGTACAAGAACCTCCAGGCCGACACCGCCATGCGGCAGGCCATCGCCGGCCAGACCGACCCGTCCGCCAGCGGCCAGGCCAGCTGATCGATGGGCGGTACCATTGCGGTCCTGATCGTGGCCTTCGTGATCTACTCCAAGATCCGCGACGGGCTGAAGCGGGCGGGTATGCCGGGAGGGGGGCGGGGCGGCGATGACTCACGCCGCTCACCCAGCGCGGGCGGCACCAGCGGCGAGGTCTTCTCGCTGCAGCAGGTATTGGCCGAAATCCAGAAGGTCAAACAGCAGTCCCAGCAGGGGCAGTCAGCGGGGCGGAAACCCGCGACATTCAACCAGGCCCGAAGCAGTGTCCTGAACAGCCTGAAGCAGACGGGGCTGGCAGAGCGCGCCGCTGCCAGGCGCTACGCTATCGCACAGGTCCCTACGCGCGAATCGAGGCCCCTGGTTCGGGTTTCGGAACCCGTCACTGTCGTCACGGAGCCGGACGAGCCACCGGTCGCGGTGAGCTCGACGGCCGCACCGCTGGAGTTGGTCGATGTGAACGCGGCTACGCCCGGAGTCGCGGCTCCAGCGCCGAGATTTACCGCGGCTCAGTTGCGTGATGCGGTGATCTGGCGGGAAATTCTCTCACCGCCAGTGTCGATGCGGGACGAGTAGAGGGGGGCAGGGGGCAGCAGGGCAGAGGGGCGCCGTGGTTACCGGCGCCCTTTCTTTTTGGCAGCTGCGGTTTTTGCGGGCTTGGGGACCTTCGATTTACCGGCGCGCCCGGCCTTCTTGCCACTGTAGCTGTCCTGGTACCGTTCCATGGCCTCGAGAATGACAGCTTTGGCGGCATCGGCCTCCTCGAAGCCGCGGGTCCGGGTGGTCACCCCCTCAAGGTCCTTGTAGACCTGGAAGAAATGCTCCAGCTCCTTGAGGGCGTGGGGCGGTACATCGCCAAGCGAGCGGATGCCGGTCGAAAAGGGATCGCTGATCGGAACGGCCAGCACCTTTTCGTCTCCCCGTCCGCGGTCAATCAGGTGGAACAATCCGATCGGGCGGGCATCCAGCAGGCAGCCGGTGAATACGGGGACGGTGGTAAGGACCAGGATGTCGAGCGGGTCGTCGTCATCGCCCAGGGTCTGGGGAATGAAGCCGTAGTCGCCCGGGTAGTGGACCGCGCTGTACAGCACCCGGTCGAGCCGGAAGACACCGAGGGTCTTGTCGAGCTCGTACTTGTTGCGGGTATTGGTGGGGATTTCGATCACGGCGGTCACGACGTCGGGTGGGGTCGGACCCACCGGGACGTCGTGCCAGTAATGAAAGTGTCCGTTCGTCATGGCTGAAAAGTAGTGGCCCGGGTGGTCCCGGCAACCGCGCTTGCCAGCGGGGCGGTGGCGGGGCAACTTTGGGCCCGGCCCGAGTGGCGGAATGGCAGACGCAGCGGACTCAAAATCCGCCGGGGGCAACCCCGTGCGAGTTCGACTCTCGCCTCGGGCATTGCGAATCCTGCAGATGAAAGATGCCGGTCAACGACCGGCGTGTTGGTTTCGGCGTGACTGGCCCAGTCCTCAATCGCCGAGCTGCAGGACTCCCTGGATCGCGGCTGATCGCTGCCGACGAATGGCCGCCTCCAGCGCGACCAGGTCCATGGTCAAGGCCTCGATCATCTGTGCCTGGACCATGGTGGGGCTGGCCCGGTCCAGCGCCTTCAACTGGTCCTGCAGTTCCGCCAGTTCGTTCTCGAGTTGTTCGGGGTCCAGCACCGCCGGCTTGTACCGAAGTCGCGTACTCGCCCTTCGTGGCATCGCATCCTCCTCAGGGGCAGGTCGGGGTGTCTGCTGCGAGGGATGATGTACGGCCTGGAGGCCGCTCGCGCCAGTCCTGGCCACTTCTGGCCGGCCCCGGCGGACATTAGGTTTTCGACTGACCGGTACCCGTACCATACTGACCAGCTCCGTTTCCCGATCCAATAACCACTCGAGGCCTCGCTTGGCCGATATTCCCTCCGCGCTGCAATTGGGGCTGGCCTCTGCCTACACGCTCGAGCGCGAGCTGGGGCAGGGTGGCATGGCAACGGTCTACCTGGCCACCGACCTCAAGCATCACCGCAAGGTTGCGGTCAAGGTGCTCCGTCCCGAACTGGCGGCGGTGCTCGGGGCCGATCGGTTCCTCCGCGAGATCGAAGTCACCGCCCAGCTGCAGCATCCCCACATCATTCCGCTGTACGATTCCGGCTCGGTCAACGGCATCCTGTACTACGTGATGCCGCTGATCGAGGGAGAATCGCTGCGCGACAGGATTGCCCGTGACAAGCGGATCCCGTTCGAAGAGGCGGTTCGGCTCACTGGAGAGGTGGCCAGCGCCCTGGGCTACGCGCATGAGCGCGGCCTGGTTCACCGGGATATCAAGCCGGAAAATATCCTGCTGTCGGGCGGCCATGCCGTCGTGGCCGATTTCGGCATTGCCCGCGCGCTGACGGCGGCCCAGCAGGGCGCCACGGCGGGGCTCACCGGCGTCGGCTTCGCGATCGGCACGCCTGCCTACATGAGTCCCGAGCAGGCCACGGCCAGCGAGGTTGACGCTCGCAGCGATCAATATTCGCTGGCCGCCGTGTTCTACGAGATGGTGACGGGGGTGGCACCGTTCGCCGGTGAGACGGTGCAGGCGGTGCTCAGCCAGAGCCTGACTGCGCCGAGGCCGAAGCTGAGCAAGATCACCCGGGAAACACCGGCCGAGGCGGATGGACCGGTGGCCAAGGCGCTGGCCTCGGACCCCGCCGGGCGGTACGAGACCGTCAATGCGTTTGCGTCGGCGCTCGAACATGCCGCCGGCGGGGGCACCGGTGCGGTTGCCGAACGCCGGCGGCTCCGCCGCCTGGCGATCGGATTGCCGGCCGGCATTGCCGTCCTGGCCGGACTCTGGATCGCGTTCGGACCATCTCGCGCGGGTGCGGTGGTGGCAGGCGCGGAGAGCATTGCGGTGCTGCCGTTCAGCGCCTCGGGCGCTGGTGTCGAGACAATGAGCGAGGGGATGGTCGACCTCCTCTCAACCAATCTCAATACGGTCGGCGGAATCCACGTGACCGATCCGCGACTGGTGCTTACCACCTGGAAGAAGGCGGGCGGCACTGGTGGTGCGGACCTGACGACGGCGCTGACGGTGGCCCGAGGGGTGAAGGCCACGGCGGCGCTGGTGGGGAGCATCGTGGCCACCGGGCCCCGGGTCCGGATCAGCGCCGATCTGTACGGCCAGGACCAGAAAGCGCTGGCCCATGCCCAGGTGGACGGGGCCAGCGACAGCATCCTGGCGCTGGTTGACGAGCTGAGCCTGTCACTGGTCCGCGAAATCTGGCGTTCCAAGGAGCCGGTCCCTTCGCTGCGAGTGGGCGGACTGACGACGAACTCGCTGGCCGCCATGCGTGAATACCTGGTCGGAGAGCAGCACTACCGCCGATCGGAGTGGGATTCCGCCTCCGCCGCATTCATCCGGGCCATCGAGCAGGACTCCACCTTTGCCCTGGCCCACTTCCGACTGGCCGCCACCATCGGCTGGTCAGGCGGACTCGGCGCCGAGCGCGGGTTGCAGGCCAGCGACGCGGCGCTGCGGTTTGCCGGCCGGCTGCCGGCACGCGAAAAGAGCCTGGTGACGGCGTACAACCTGTTCGAGCACCTCAAGCTCTCGGCCACCGACAGCATGCGGGCTTATGTATCCCGCTATCCTGACGACCTCGACGGGTGGTTCCTGCTCGGCGAGTCACAGTATCACACCCGGCAGCTGGTCGGGTATGACCCCGCCGTGCTCCGCGCGCCGTTCGACAGCGTGCTGGCCCGCGATTCGACGCTGACGCCAGCCGCGATTCACCCGCTCGAGATTTCGCTGGCCAGTGACGACCGGCCCCGGTATGACGCCTATTACCGAATCCTGTCACAATCGGGGAATGAACTGGAGAACCTGGCCTACCACGGGGCGGGGGAGTTGGCGTTCGGCAGTGGCATCGTCGACAGCGCCACCGCCAGGGCCATGGCCAGGTTCAGCGGCTCCGCGGCCTATATCTACAGCGGCTTCTCGGCGCCGAACGGCAATTCGGATTCGGTGATGCGGCGATTCGATGGGATGAAGCAGCTGCTCGCGGTCGCGCCAAACCTGCAGACCCAAGTCCTGTTTTCCCGGGGCCTTACGCTGGGTGGACTGGGGCAGTTCAAGGCCGCCCGGGCGGTCTACGACTCGCTCCGGGTCATTGATCCCAACAACGCGTTCGCCATTCTGATGTGGCCGACCATGGTCGGGTTTGCACCCGAGGGCGAGGTGTTTCCCCCGGAGCTGGTCGGAATGGGCAAGGCGCCTCGAACCAGCCCGTTCCAGGTCTTTCTCACCGTGATGATGATCCAGGGCAGGGGTCAGCAGGCCGAGGCCAGGCGTCTCGTGGATTCGATGCTGACCAGTGACAGTACCAGAATGCCGCGCCAGCTCTGGGCCACGTTCAAGGCCCAGAAGGGGTGGTTCATGATGCTGGCCGGCGATACCACCGCCGGGATTGCGCAAATGCGCGGCGGACTAGCCGAGGCGGGAGCCGGGTGGAATCAGTTCTTCGTCGACCCACTGGCGCTCCGATTGGCCACCGTCATGGCTGGCCGGAAGGACACCCGTGACCAGGGGCTGGCACTGCTGCGCCACGGATTTGATGTCAATACTGCTCTCCGGCCGCTGGCGGTGTACGCGCTTGGCAAGGCGGAAGAAGCCGCCGGGGATCGGCCAGCCGCCGCTGCGGCGTATGGTCAATTTCTCAGGCTGTGGGATAAAGCGGATTCATCGGCCCAGGGGCGGGTCATCGAGATCAAGCAGTCGCTGGCGCGAGTGGCGGGTGAGCCGCGGTAGTCCAGCCAGTCACCGCAGTCGGGCTTCAGATCTTCCCGCCACCCTGCCTACTCCTACAGCCAGCGCTCCGCCTCGGCGAGGCTGGAAAAAATCTCGATCCTGGTCCTCGCCGGGAAGGTTGCTGGATTGCCGAACGGGGTGGTGCCAGGGTGCGGTCAGTCTTCGTGCTCCGGCATTCCGATGCGGTGACCCACCTCAGGCTGCTGCTGGAGGACCGCTCGGCGCGGGGCCACGGTATTGGCCGGCGGCTGGTACCGGAGTGCATCCGGTTTGCCCGCTCAGCCGGCTACCGACGAATGACACTCTGAACCAATGACGTCCTGATCGGCCCGGCGGGTCTACGAGCTGGAGGGGTTCGAGCTGGTACACTCCGAGCCGCATCACAATTTCGGTCACGACCTGGTGTCGCAGACCCGGGAGCGGGAGTTGTGGCTCAGCCCACCTGAGTCGAGATCCACCAGACATTCCCGCTGGGATCTCGCACTCCGCCGCGGAGGTCAGGGTCACCCTCCTTCTGGATGGGCGCCTGAACCGCGATACCGCCCGCCGCCAGTGCGCGCTGGAAGCTCTGACGGGCATCGGGCATAATAGAGGTGAATCCAGGCCGGAAATGCCGGGAACGAATCGCTCCCCTCCGCGAACATCACGACGCTATCACCAATCAACACTTCCATATGCATGATGGTTCGGTCCGGCGCATCGAACCGGCGCAGTGGGACTGCATCGAATGCCTGGGTCAGGAATTGAAGTAGTCGGACGCTACCTGCCACCATCAGGTACGGCGACATCTGCGGATAGCCCTCCGGCCTAAAGGCTCCTTTCATGCGGTCGTCTTTGGAATCTGCCGAATGATCAGGGTCGAGAGCATCGTCGCGATCAGGGTACGCTCGGTGCCGTCCGTGCCGAATACTTCGGCCAGGCAAACCGTCAGGGTCTTGCCCGGTCGAACCACCCGTCCCTGGGCCAGGAACACCGCAGCCTGGGCCGGCGCCAGGAGATTGATCTTGAATTCGACGGCCAGCACATCGGAGCCGGCCGGAGCCAGGCTGAAGGCCGCATAGCCATTGGCGGAATCGGCAAGGCAGGCCACGGCCCCAGCATGCCAGAAGCCATTCTGCTGCGTGAAACGACGGTCGAATGGCGCGGTGAGGTCAGCTTCGCCGGGGGCCAGATGGCTCAGGCGGGCGCCGAGCGTGGCCATCATCGGCTGCCTGGAAAGGCTGTCGGCCACCATGGTGATGTAGTCGGGATTCTTCGGCTGCCACGGTTGCATCATCAGTACCGAATCACCGGGATGGGACAGGCACGACCCGGCTCACGCCGACTGCTGGATCGCGGCCAGACAGCTGTGACAGACACAGGCCAGATCGAGCGCAGCGTCGGGCAGCATCTCACGGACTGCGGCCGGAACTTTAGTTGAAAAACACCAGCAGACCCCCCGGTCCGCAGCCATGCCACAATCGTTCGTGCCCTGGCAGAGCGGGCAGCGGCTGGGATCGATGAATGATTCGGTCATCAGGAGTCAGGAGCCAAAGAGATGAGGGGCCCGCAACCGCTTCCAGAGAAAGGCTACATAGGACTCCCTGCGCCGCGCTATCCCCATCTCGACGGTGTCCCCTGTCAGTAACGGTCGGATGAACGATTCGGGAACCTCCGCCACCGCCTCAATCAGTTGCTGGCGCCCGACCAGCGAGGTCAGGAGTGGATCCCATTCCGCGACGTCCCCAGCCAATGAAGCGAGTACATGAGGAATGGCCAGCTCCGCACGTCCCGGGCTGGCCTCGGTCACCGACGCCCAGTCGTGCTGAAACGGCAGGGCGGCTCCATGGTCGATCAGCCAGAGCGCCGACCCGTCGACCATCAGGTTGGGATTCCTGGGGCCACGATCAGGGTTGAGCACCAGCCAGTCCAGCCAGCGGACCTGGGCTGCAAAATCCCTGGTCACAGTTCCGAGGTCGGCCAGCGTGAACGGACGGGCGTTGGGCAAGTAGAGGAAGCCGAGGTTCTCGCCGTGGCTGGCCCTGAGCAGGTCAGCCAGTTCATCGTTGCGGTCATCAGACGGTACCGCCTCGCTGAGAACGACGATGCGTCTGGGCGGGACCGGCAGCCCGATTCGATCGGCCAGTGAAGCGACAATGACTTCGGCGACCAGCGCCGAGGTACCCTGGGCGGACCCGCGAAGCTTGACGAAGTAGCTGCCCTCGGCCGTTTCCACGACGACGGGCGAGGAACTGCCGCGCTTATCGCGACGAAGGACCCGGATCGCAGGCACTGAGGGCAGCAGTGACAGGGGCAGGCTCAGTCGATTGATACGGTGGCGGCACCCATGGGCCTGCTGGGTGACTCGCTCACGAGTTGCCCGCGGAGGGATGACCGGCGGGGCGGGCCCTGATGGCCACCTCCAGCGCCCCCTCATGGCAGAGGCCACGGAGCAGGGCTTCCTCATAGGCCTGACGCTCAGCCGGTGAAAGGCCTTGCACCAAGTGATCCGACAGTGACCGGGGTTCATTTTCCATGTGTGGTCCTGGCCGTTTCTGGTTAGGCGGGCCTTTTCTCCTGTCGGCCAAACTAGAAGTACTGTTGTCGAGTGTCCATTCCTGATCTTGCGTGGTCCAATGTCCGGTGCAATCCTGGGGGTGCGGTGCCCGCCGTTCCATCTTCCAGGAGGCTATTCATGAAAATTCGTTCCTCCGGACTCCATATCGCCATTACCGGGATTGGGCTACGACGGCAGCCAGCTGCCGTGACAATTCCGCACCCGAGCCGACCATCGCACCCGATCTGCACCGGACTCATGGCCCCTCTACGCCGGACCCCATTCCCCAGAACAGCAACACCACCAACCGGCTGGAGGCCATCAGCGCGGTGAATGACCGGGTGGTCTGGGCCTCGGGCGTCGGTGGCAGCTATACCGTAACAACTGACGGCGGCCGGACCTGGCATGCCGGGGTGGTCCCCGGTGGCGAGCTGCTGCAGTTCCGTGACGTGGAGGCATTCAGCGCCCGTGAAGCCTGCCTGATGGCGGCCGGCAGCGGCGAAGATTCCAGGATTTACCAGACGGTCGACGGCGGCAGGCAATGGGCGCTGCAGTTCCAGACCGAGGACCCCAACGCCTATTACGACTGCTTCTCCTTCTGAGTCCGGAATCGTGGCATCACGACCAGCGATGCGGTCGACGGCCGCTTTCCAGCGATCCGCACCCGGGATGGAGCGCACTGGCAGGACATTGGCGATCGTCTGCCGACCGCCCACGCCGGCGAAGCATCCCTTGCAGCCAGCGGCACCTGCGTAGCCACGGCGGGCGACCGGTTTGCCTGGATTGGCACCGGCAGCGCCACCAAGGCCCGCATCCTGGCCACCACGGACGGTGGCCAGTCCTGGAATGCCTACGAGACCCCGATCATTCATGGTACGGCGAGCGCCGGGGTCATCACGCTGGCCTTCCGCGATCCGTGGCATGGCATCCTGGCCGGCGGGGACCTGGCGCTGGCGGATGACTTCCCCGATAGCGTCGCCCGCTCGCGGGACGGCGGCCGGACCTGGCAGCTCGGCGCCCGACGGACTTTTGGTGGCTCGGGCTGCGGCCTGGCCTACACATGCCGCTTCACCCGCTCGGTGGTGGCCACCGGTCCGAAGGGCGCAGCCTGGTCACCCGATGAGGGTGACAGCTGGTTCGCGATGGACAGCACGGTTCACTATTGCTGGCCCGTGACCCTTGCCTACCCCGATGCGGGGTGGCTGATGGGCGAGGGCAGGATTCTGAAGGCCAGTTTCAATGATTGCCACTGGGACTGGCATTGACTTGAGCTGAGCCGGCGGGGACGCGCCAGGGCCAGCCGTCGAACTCCGATGACTGCCCCTGTGGCGTTGGATGGGTCTACAGGCTGAGCCGCCAGATCCGGCCGACGATGAGTCTCAGGAGGCCGGCTTGCTGGAGATCATCGAAACCAGCAGGGCGCTGAGCCGGACGCGGGCCGGTGCCCGCTGAGGCCGAAGCGCAGCGCCAGTCCGAAGGTTGTCGATGTTGAATCACCAGTCTCGGCCCATGAATCGTGGGGTGGTTCCCGCGAGCGCTCCGATGGCGCGCTTCAGGTTGCGGGAGCGGGCCTCGGCGGTTTTGAGTTGTGAGAAGTACCGGAGGATTTCCTTCTTGCGGCTGGGAATCAGTTCTTGCCAGGCCGACCGGGCTTTCGGATTCTTGCCGAGGGCCTGCCGGAACCACGCCGGTACCGGCTGCAGCGGGCCGTTGCGATACTCCGAGTCGAATTTCAGGTCGACGGTCACCCGGCTGCCGACCGCGGTATCGGAGGCTCGGCGGACATCGCCGTGGAGATAGAGGTAGAAGTCTCCATTGCCCATCGGCATCATGTTGATGCGCCACGGCTTCGATTTCGGGTAACCGTTGACCCGCACCAGCACCGGCATCGGCCTCCGCCAGTCGGCCTGGAGTGTCCTGGCCCTGGCAGCGGTAACCCGGACGAATGGATTGATGCCGAGGATCCGGATGATTCCGTTGAAGCGGAGGGAACCGGTCGGGGGGCACGTCACTCGCGGGTGTCGGTGCCCAGCTTGAAGGTGAACATCACGGGGGGATCTTCGAGGTCGGTGCCGCCGGCCGATTCGTACAGGCGGATGGCCGCCTTGTTGGCCGGACTGGTGAGCACCCAGGCCTCACGGCAGCCGAGGGTGACGGCGTGGGTAAAGAGCGCCTGCAGGAGCTTCCGTCCCAGCCCCTGACGCTGGTGCGTCGGCGCCACTCCCACCTCATTGACCCAGAGCTCGGCCGGCTTGTCAGGATGGACGTAATGCACCCCGGAGGCAAATCCCACGACGCTGCCGGACTCGACCGCCACCGCGAGATGATGCCGCGGATCTCGCAGGAACTCCAGGCTGAGCGCGGGATCAAGATCATGATCGAACACCCCCGCCGACACCGTGGCGAGCATGGCCTGGTCGTTCGGCCCCAGCATGCGGAACTCGATGGTCACGCGAATATCCCGGGTAGGTGAGATTGGAAGCACAAAAATGCCTGTTCCGTCGGGAACCAGCAAGCACCGACCGGCCGCCGCGCTACTTGCGCCGGACCGAACCGGATTTAGGCCAGTAGACAAACTCCGGTTCGTAGCAAGTGCCTTCGAGGTCGGCAAACCGGTCCAGCATGAAGGCCCGAGCGTCGGTCACGCCAGCGTTGTAGACCGACGGCGCGATTTCCTTCAGTACGAAATCAAGCAGCTGGGCGTCCTGGATTCCGCTGCTGTCGAGTTCCAGCTCCTGCCGGCAGAATCGATTGATGGAGGCCAGCGCCTGTTTGCGGATGTCATCCGGAAGTGTGACCGCCATGTCCGAGCCCCGGTGGAATGGATGTGAATCGATTCTGGTGAACGGATGCGGGTCAGCCCTGGCCCGGCTTCCGCAACAGCTTCACGCCCCAGAGACCGAGTGCCGCGGCGGCCGCGGTGATGGCCAGGTACCAGGGTTCTGAGGTCATGGTCTGCTCGACAACCATCCGGGACAGATGGGCAATCGTCAGCGCGCCGAACAGCCGGCCGGTAGCACCTCCGTTTTCATCGGATGCCCCCGGCGTCGTGAGGGGTGGTGCGACCCTGCGGTGCATCAGGCCACAATCAAGAACCAGGCGGACGGTAACGCGAGCCGGGCCGGCCACCCCGGCCGTCAGCCCTAGGCTGTCACGGGGAACAGATCCTGGATCTGCACTGGTATCCGCCGCTGCACCGCGTCGGTCACCATCCGGCGATGACAGTGTTCGGGCTGGGCCTCGAGGCAGAGCAGGCAGGCGGGGTGACCGGCCGTGACCAGGTCGAGGAGGACTTCGAAATCGTCGCGGGCAGCGAGGGTCCTGAGATGCGCGGTGTAGCTCCGTCGAAGGTCCTCATGCCGCCCGGCGCGTGCCGCTGCCCGGCCGTCGGCTGGAGTGCCCAGTCCCCGGAGGTGGAGATAGTCGATGCCGCCGGATCGCAGGCTGGCGGTCAACGCCGTCTTGGCGAAACCAGGCCGCCTGGAACTGGCCACGGCCCGGACATCCACCAGGAGCTCGACGCCGGTCTCGTGGAGGGTGGTGATCAGCGATGCCGGGGTGGTGCGCTCGTATCCGATCGTCGCGAGGGTCAGCATGCCAGAAGAATACCATCGACCGGGAGCAGCTCGCAGCTGATGCCGGTGGTTACTGCGGCTGACGAACCCTCGGAAACCCGGCCGCGACGACCCAGGCTCCGCCACCCATGGCCAGCGCCACCACCAGGCTGGTCCATTCATCGCCACTTTTGCCGGCGGCCAGTGCCCGGGGCAGATGCAGGATAAGAACCCAGATCAGGAACTGGGCGCCGAGCAGGGTGGCGCCCCACCAGGCGAGTCGCCCAGAAATGATGCTGAGTGCCGCGGCCAGGAAGCCAGCGCCGACGGCGTAGGCCAGGAACAGATGCCCCGGGATCCAGCCTGGTATCAGGGTGCCGACGAATTCGGCGTACAGAAAGTGCTGGGCGGCAAAGACCAGCAGCGGGGCGGCATACAGCATCGAGCCGATCCTGACGATGGGGCGCACGCCGCGGGCAATCGGGGGTTTCCCTGCCGTCGACATTCCACCGCAGGCCAGCAGGGCGCCGCAAAGGGAGATCAATTCCGCCCCGCTGGTCCAGGGTCCGGGCGCGTGGATCTTTTCGATGACCCCAGGGAGGTAAAAAGTGAGAGCATAGATCAACAGCCCGGCCCCGAGCACGCCGAGCACCGAGTCACTTTTCCAATCGAGGATCAGGGTGGCGGCTCCGACCAGCAGGGCGATGCCTGCCACCGCGGTCCACAGCGGATTGCCCGTCACCCAGGGTGGACCGATCTGAGGCAGGGCGGAGCCGGCGGCGTAGGACAGGTGCAGGAGTGCGAAGAGCATCAGCGCCAGCGCCAACAGAACCCGTCCGATCAACCCCTGCCGGTCCATGGATTTCCCCTGATGGACTGCGGACGAATTGTCCGCAGGCAGGCCAGACGACGTCTCAGCCGATGAGAGCCGCACACACCGGCTCCGGCAACCGGCACCGCGACCATCAGGGCGAGCTGATCGTGAACCGGATCAGCACGCCTTCGACGAATTCGGCGGCCACTCTCCGGTCGCGGGTGTGATAGATCGAGGTGCTGACCGACAGGGTGCCTTCCTTGCGCTGCGAAATCGATTCGGGTCGACCCAGCATGTTGTCGACGACGTCCGCCAGCATGCCCTTCTTCAGGTCGTCGGTGCTGCCGACCGGCACGAGTCCGCCCTGAGCGCCCTGCAATGGGTTGCCGCCCTGCGCCACCTGGCCGCCCGCCATCGGAGAGAAGTCCACGTATTCAGCCAGCGCCCGCATGACCGACTCGGCGGTCAGCGCGCTGCCGGGGACGACCGGCTTGTACCGCAGGTTGAATCGCGATCCGCCCTCAAGCCGGCGTTGACGGATATTGGCCTCCTTGATCTGCGACGCCTCGGCCGCAGCGGCCTGGTTGTGGGCGTCTTCCCGCTCGCGGTCCTTCCGAAGGGCATCGAGTTCTTCGCGCATGGCCCGGAGCTTGGCCGGGTCCGACTGATGCTTGACGTCCTTTTCGAGGTTCTTCTCGCGCTCGGTCCGGGGTGCCGACGGCACCGATACGTCGGGGCTTGCGTCATCGCCGAAGGTGCCGTAGCCGCCACCGCCGAGCTGGAACTCGATCAGGTCCTTCTTGACCTTGACCTTGGTGATGAGCAGTTCATCGCCGCGATGCACCGCGGTGCCGAACCGCTTGAGCCTGCTGGCGTGCCTGGGGAAGTCGATCGGCTGGCTGGTGCCCGGGTAGACATCCACGCCGTCGTCGCTGCCGGGCATCTCGATCCGGGCCACTACGCTCCTGCCTTCGAAATACGACCTGAGCTGGTCCTCAGTCTGGGCGGTGGCCGCGCGGGCCGTGGTGGCGAGCAGCAGCAGGGCAGGGAATACCCGCATGAAGGAATCCTTGGTGTGGGTGTGACCAGCGCCGAAGATAGCAGCCGGATCAGGACCGAACCACCGATACGAAGACTTCAGGGGCAGCCGGTGGCGGGAGTCGGGGCCGGACGGCCGTAACTGGTTCGAAGCAGCCGTGGCACGCTATCGCCGGCGGGACGGAACAACACGAACATCGTGCTGAAATCGCTGTCGCAGAGATCGGGAACGGCCGGTCCACCCAGGGCGGAGATGACCAGTCCGAGGGTATTGCTGTGTCCGACAATGAGGACGGTCGAACCACGAGGCATCCGATCCAGTCGCGCGGCAAGCTGAGCGGCGTAGACCATGATGCTGTCGGCGACGGGCACCACGACAGGTGTCAGGTGCCGGGCTGTCGCGGCGGGCTGGGCAGTCAGCTGGGTCCGGCGATATTGCGAGGTGATGATCAGGTCGAGGTGATACGGCTCGAGTGCCCTGACGAGGTCGCGGGCCCGGTCCTGGCCCGGGGCGGAGAGCACCGGGTCGCCGGAGGGAGACACCTTTTCGGCGTGGCGCACCAGGATGATGGTGCCGGCCTGGGCGCTGAGCCGCGTGGAGCCGGACAGGAGGAGCAGAGCCAGGAGCCATCGAGAGACTGGTCTGAACATGAACACATCCTTGGAGAAGTCAGCGACCACCAGCCGACGATGCCGGCGGGCAACCTGTCGAGATTGACCAATTCGGTGCCGGCGCAGCCCGCTCGATCCTTGTGCCACCGTCCGCGCCGGGCCAACTTCGGAGCCCCATGCCCCGTCATCTTCCGTACCATTTCCTGCTCAGGCCCGATGTCTGACGGCCATCGCGCGCGTCTGCTGGCGGCCCGGAGGATCGCGGTGGTCCGGACCGACCGACTGGGTGACATGGTGCTCACCCTTCCGATGCTCGCGGCATTGCGGCACCGCTGTCCCGACGCCGAACTGCACCTGCTCTGCCGGCGCTATGCGGTGCCGCTGGCGTCAGGGTTACCGATCGTCGACCAGGTGCATTCGGTCGATGAGCTGCCGCATGGCATGGGTGAGGTGCTGGCCCGCGGGGCCTTCGACGTGGTCTTCCTGCCCCATATGCGCGGGGCCGATTGCTGGCAGGCGTGGCGGGCCGGCATCCCGCTCCGGGTCGGGTCGGCGTACCGCTGGTACAGCTCGCTACTCAACCACCGGATCCGGGATCATCGCTCCGAGGCCCGATTCCACGAGGCCGAATACAACACCCGGCTGATCGCGTCGGTGCTGGGTGAAGCGGTCCCGACGGTGCTGCAGCGTCCGAGCGTCGAACCGGAGGCGGACGCGGAGCTGGCCCGACGATTGAGCGGCGCCGGCGTGGACTCTGGCGAGACGATCGTGGTGCTGCATCCCGGGACCGGCGGCTCGTCGATCGACTGGCCGGCGGAACGATTCGGCAAGCTGGGTGCCCGGCTGGCCGAGGCGCCGGGGATCCGGTTACTGGTGACAGGAGTCGAGGCGGAGCGCCAGCTCTGCCAGACTACCGTTGCAGCAGCGGGAAGCGCGGGCAAGGCATTGTCGCTGTGCGGGGAACTGACCCTGCCGGTGATGATTGCCCTGCTCAATCGGGCCACGATGCTGGCGGCCAATTCGACCGGGGTCCTGCACGTGGCCGCGGCGCTGGGGACTCCGGTGCTCGGCTTCTACCCTCTCTCCGCCTCACATAGCCCGGCGCGCTGGGGGCCGTACACCACGCGGGCAGCGGTGCTTACCCCGCCCGCCAATCGGGAGGACGACATGGAGCTGATCTCGGTCGACACCGCACTCAGTGCGGCCCGCCGGCTGCTGGCGGAAACTGCTCGGTAAGGAGGTCATCAAGCGCCGCCAGCACTGCCGGGAGCGGAATGTTGGCCACGGTGTCGCGGTGGAACAGGCCGCGATTGGGCGTGTGGTAGGGATACCAGGGGAGGTTGTCCGGCTCCCACTGATGAAACAGCTCAACTGTCGGAATCTTCCACGCCGCCGCCAGATGGAGGATCGAGGTATCCGGCGTCAGCATGGCGTCGAACTCGTGAATCAGCGCGGCGTACTCGTGAAACGACGAGACCGGTGCCAGCGCCTCCGCCCCGGTGGCATCCGCGATGGCATGGACCTCCGCCGCGGCCTGCGGCGATCCGCTGATGGTGATCGCAAAATCGGGGCGGGTGGCCTGCAGGTGCCGGACCGCCGCCACGAAGTTCTCGACGCCCCAATCCTTGTAGATACTGCTGCCCGAAATATTGATCCCGAACCGGCGCGGCTGGTCGGTCTTGCGGAGCCGGGACCTGGCCTGCGCGATGTCCTCCGCTGACAGCCGGTATTCGAGGTCCATCGGCTCGGTGGCGGGATCGATCCCGAATGGCAGCATCAACTGCCCGATCCGGTCGACCACATGGACCCGGCTCCGATCCAGCAGCGGGACACCGACGGTGTAATACCCGGCGCGTGAATGGACGATGCCGAGGGCATGGCGGGCCCGACCCCAGCGCACCACCACCTGGGAGGTGGCCGACGGGTTGTCGAACAGGTCCACGATCAGGTCGTAGCGCTGGGCCCGAATGTTCCTGAACAGCGCCAGCGCACTGGGCAGCGACTTGTTGTACTTCCAGATCCGGTCGATATAGCCGTCCATCGCGCGCCGGCCGGCGACGTTATTGCGACTGAGCAAGAGGTCCAGCTGGGCCCGCGGCAGGTGCCGGCGGATGGCCCGGATCAGCGGCACCGAGATGATCAGGTCGCCCAGGCGGTCCTGGCGCAGGAAGAGAATCCTGGGCGCCGGACCCAGCTGCAGTGCGTCACGTGGCTCGGTGACCAGCTCGCCGCTGAAGGGCCGGTGCCCGGACGAGAGGTAGCGGCGCCGGAACGCCCGCTCGAGATCCTTCAGTGACATGCGGCCGGCTTCCGCAGGGCGTAAGCCCCCAGCAGTTCATCCAGTGCCGCCGCCACGGCGGCGACCGGAATCCCCGCCACCCGCTCGGCGTGCCAGAGCGCCCGGTGGGGCGAATGAAACGGGGCCCACAGCGTCGTCGAGTTGCTGGCGCTCTGGATGAACAGCACCACCGCCGGCTTCTTCCACGCCGCCGCGAGGTGACTGACCGAGGTGTCCGGAGTCACCAGCAGGTCGCATTCGTGGAGCAGGGCGGCGAACACACCGAACGAAGGCACCGGTGGCACCGCACGGGCATCGGCCGCCGCCGCAATGGCCGACACTTCCTCGGCGTAATCGAGGGCCCCGAGCACCAGCACCTCGGCTTCGGGGTGCCGGGCCCGGATCTGCCGGACCAGCGCGATGAAATTGTCCCGACCCCAGTACTTGGCCGCAAATCCGCCGGAGAGGTTGATTCCGATCCGGTACTCTCCCCGGTTCGGACCCAGCACGACCCGGGCGGTGTCCTGGTCGGCGGCCGACAGCGGAAATTCGAGTTCGAGCGGCACAGTGGCCGGATCGATGCCGAGCGGCACCAGGACCTGGCTCAGCCGCTCGACGATGTGCATTTCTGGTGTCATCAGGGAAGGGGCGGCGTCAGTATAGACCGACTCGGGGCGGCGCCCGATCCCCAGCCGCACCCGGGCGCCCGAGACCCGCAGCAGCAGGCGCGAGGTAGTCGACGGGGCATCGATCAGGTCGATGGCAAGATCGTAATGGCGGCGGTGGAGGGCGGCGAACAGGGTGAGCGTTTGCCACGGCCGCTTGGTGTAGTTCCAGATGGTGCCGACATAGGGGCGGTACGCGGGCGCAATGACGTGGTTGCGCCGGCTGAGCAGAATGTCGATTTTGGCGACGGGGAGTGCCTGCCGGAGAGCCCGGACGATCGGGACGGCGACCAGCGCGTCACCCAGGCCGCCCTGCCTGAGCAGCAGGATACGCGAAGTTGGCAGGTCGATGTCCGGCAGGCTCATCGTCCGGCCCCTCTGGCGGTGTGTGACCGCAGTTCCCGGAATTGTGCGGCGGGCATGGGGCCCAAGATAAGGGATGGTTGGCGAAAGGACGACGGATGCACCTGGGGGTCGAAGCCAGCCGGATGGCGGAGGATTGGCGGGGAATCGGCCGGTACACCCGGCAGCTGCTCCGTCACTTTGCCAGCCTCCGTCCCGACCTCCGCGTCACGCTCTTCGCGGATGCAAAGCCCGATGAGGCCATCCAGCTCAAAGCCGAGCTGGCCGGCATGGGATATGAGCCGGGCCGCGGCGCCCTGGCACCCCTTCGGGCGCTTCAGACCGATCCTCCCGAACTTGCCTGGTACCCCTGGAACAAGACCAAATACTTCTCCAGAGCGCCCCGCATGGTGGTCACAATCCATGACCTGGTCCCGTTCCATTTCCGCTACCGGTCCTGGTTCAAGCAGGGGGTTCAGCGCAAGATCGAGCGACGGTTCCGCCAAACCGCCGAACGGGCCGACCTGATACTCACCGATTCGGTCCACGCCGGCGCCGATATCGTGCGTCAACTGGGGGTCCCGCAAGCCAAGGTCATGGTCATCCCGCTGGCGGCCGATGACTTCGATCCCGGTACCGGCGCCCCGGACCTGAACCGGTTGAGCCGATTCGGCCTGAAGCCTGTTCCCTTCTTCCTATATGTAGGCGCCAACGAGGAACGGAAGAACCTGGGCCGGTTGCGGCAGGCCTTTGGTCAGCTCCGGGCCGAGGGATTCGATGCCGAGCTGGTGATCTGCGGGCCGGAGGCACCAGGCAATGGGGTCGAGCCGGGAGTGCGGTGGGTCGGGCGGGTCAGCGAGGCCGAGCTCCGGGTGCTGTACCGGGCAGCGCGGGCCTTTGTCTTCCCATCACTGTATGAAGGATTCGGGCTGCCAGTCCTCGAGGCCATGGCATGCGGCACACCGGTGATCTGCTCCCGGGCCACCTCGCTGCCCGAGGTCGCCGGCGACGCCGCCCTCTATTTCGATCCGCTGGACGTCCCGGCACTGACTGGGGCCATGATCCGCTGCCAGACGGATCCTGGGCTCCGCGCCGATCTCTCCGCCCGGAGCCTGCACCAGGCCAGCCGATTCCGCTGGGCAGAGACTGCCCGCCAGACCCTGGCCGCATTCGACGGCATCCGCCCGCCGCAGAGTTGAACTGTCGCCCCGCCCGGGGCACCTTTCGCCCCTGATGCCATACCTCGAAAGCAATCGTGGCCGCGCCACGCTGTTGATCGCCGCGCTGGGCGTGGCGCTGATCATCGGGCTCGCGCCCTACATCTCCGGTCTGCTCGGCGGCATCGTCTTCTGCGTGGTGCTGGAGCCGGCCCATCGCTGGATGGCCCGCCGGTTCGGAGCCAGTGCGTCTGCCCTGGTGCTGATGCTCGGACTGCTGCTGCTGATCATCGGACCCGGCATCCTTTTTGTCGTGCTGGTCATCAATCAGGCACAGCAGCTGCCCGCCGATTTCGGCAATTCGGACCTGGTGCACCAACTGTCCACCCTGCACCTGGGCCCGGTGGACATCGGGGGTCAGATCGCAGAATCGGCCAAGAACCTGGGGCAGTGGATGGCGCACAGCGCCATAGGACTGGTCGGCACCGTCACCCGGTTCAGCCTTAATATCGTGGTGGCGCTGTTCACGGTGTACTACCTGCTGGTGGAGCCCGGGCAGGCGTGGCGGGTGTTCGAGCGCTATTCGCCGTTTTCCTCGAGCAATACCCAGCTGCTGCGTGACCGCTTCGTGGCTATCACCTATTCGACGCTGATCGGTACCGTCCTCGTCGCGGTGGTCCAGGGCGGTCTGGTCGGACTGGGGTTTCAACTGACCGGACTTTCTTCGCCGGCATTCTGGGGGCTGGTCACCATCGTGTTTGCGGTACTGCCGATCGTCGGGAGCGGCCTGGTCTGGGGCCCCGCGGCGGTGTACCTCATTCTTCACCAGCGAGTCGGCTCGGCAATCTTCCTGATCGCGCTTGGGGTCCTTGTAGTCGGGAATATCGATCTGCTGATCCGGCCCATCATTTTCCGACGGTACGCCAAGGTGCACCCATTCGTCACCGTGGTTGGCGCCCTGGCCGGTATCCAGTACTTCGGCCTGATGGGACTGCTGGTCGGCCCGCTGGCCATCTCGTATTTCTTTGAATTGCTGACCATGTTTCACGAAGAATTCCTGGGCTCCGCAGTTCCCCAGCCGACCGTCCTCCCCCACGATTGAGACCCATGCCTTTCGAGACCAGCATCGTCGCTGCGGCGCCCGCCGGATTCAGCACGCCCCTGCTTGCCATCGCGGTTCCGCAGGGAGAACTGCCGGCCTCGCTCGCCGGCCTGGATAAATCCACCGAGGGGGCGCTCACCCGAGTGTACGCCTCGAAGGATTTCAACGGCAAGGTCGATGAGTCAGTGCTGCTGCATCCCTCGGGACCCGCGGCCCGCCTGCTGCTCATCGGCCTCGGGAAAGTCGCGGACCTGAACGCCCGCCGACTCCGCCGTGCCGCTGCGGCGGCCGGCAAGCGCGCCCGGGTACTCGGCGTGACCTCGGCGGCGTTTCATCCCGCCCCCGAAGTGGTGACCGCGATCGGCGCTGCGGTTGCCGGCCAGGTGATCGCGGAAGGACTGTCGTTCGGGGCGTGGCACTTTGCCGAAATGAAGCGGCCCCCGGAGGATGTCAAGCCGGCGCTGGACAGCTTTCAGATTCTGGCGGCCGCCGACAAAGCCGAATTCGACAAGGGGCACCGGATCGGAGCGGCGATCGCGGCGGGTCAGACACTGACTCGCGGGCTGCAGGTGCTGCCCAGCAACGTCTGCACTCCGACCTACCTGGGGAACCGGGCCGCGGAAATCGGCAAGCGACACGGCATCGGGGTGACGGTGATGGACCTGGCGGCCATCACCAAGGAAGGGATGGGCGCGCTGCTCTGCGTATCGCAGGGCGGTCCGGAAGAGCCCCGGTTCATCATTCTGGAGTACAAGGGCGGCACCGGGGCGCCTGTCGTCCTGGTCGGCAAGGGGGTCACCTTCGACACCGGTGGTATCTCGATCAAGCCGGCCCAGAACATGGAGGAGATGAAGTACGACATGTCGGGCGCCGCGGCCGTGCTGGGCACCTTCGAGATGCTGGGCCGTCTCAGGCCGAAGATCAATGTCATCGGCCTGATTCCCAGCACCGAGAACATGCCCTCCGGCACCGCCATCAAGCCGGGCGATGTGGTGAAGAGCCATTTCGGCAAGACGATCGAGATCATCAATACCGACGCCGAGGGCCGGCTTATCCTATGCGACGCGCTGTCCTGGGCCAGGCGTTACCAGCCGAGTTGCGTGCTGGATACCGCCACCCTGACCGGGGCGGTGGTGGTCGCACTGGGTCACACGGCAAGTGGAGTGCTGGGGACGGATGAAGGGCTGATCGCGGAAGTGCAGGCGGCCGGCGAGCGCTCGGGCGAGCGGGTCTGGCCGCTGCCGCTGTGGGACGAGTATCGCGATCTGATCAAGTCCGATATTGCCGACGTGAAGAATTCCGGTGGCCGTCCGGCCGGGACGATCACCGGCGCCTGGTTCCTCAAGGAGTTCGTCGAAGGCTATCCCTGGGTCCACCTCGATATCGCCGGCACCGCCTACACCGAGCGCGAGGAGGCCACCATGGTCAAGGGCCCGACCGGCGTGATGGTGCGACTGTTCAGTGAGTTCCTGCTGGCCAGGGCGTCGAAGGCGTGAGGACTGCGGCAACAGCGAAAGGCGAAAGGCGAACGGGACTACCTCCTGTTCGCTTTTCACTATTCGCTTTTCTCCTGTTGCTGCTCGGGCATCCAGGCATGTTGCGGGCCCAGATCCCGCCCGACTCGATCGGCAAGGTCGATTCCGTTCCCGTCGATACCAGTAATCTGGATGAAACCTCCCGCTACCTCGCGGCCCAGGCCAAGGGTGCTCACCAGATGTCGGTCCTGTCCCAGTTGGGCGTGGAAGGGCCGAGACCCGGTTACAGCCGGCTCGAGTTCAACCAGGACTCGCTGGCGTGGGCCGGCAGCGAAACGCTGGGCGACCTGCTGCGCTCGGTGCCGGATGTCTACGTGCTGCGCGCCGGGTGGATCGGCCGGTCGGAGTATCTCGACTATGCGGGCCGGGGGAGCACCAGTGTGGAGTATTACCAGGACGGCATGCCGCTGATCCCGATCGGCCCGGATAGCGTGGCCGTCGATCCCAGTTTCCAGCCGCTGAGCCTGCTGCAGCGCGTCGTCATCGAGCGATGGCCCGGGGTCCTTCGAGTGCTGCTGTATACTCGGCAGCATGACCGGCAGGCGCCGGCCAGCCGGATCGGGATCAGCACTGGCGACCGTCAGTATGCCCGGTACATCGGAGCACTGGAATACCGCCTGGGCAAAGGCTGGGACATCTCGTTCGGTGGTGATTACGCCAGCGTGAATCAGTCCGGCAGCACCAGCAACGAGTCAAGCGGAGGGCAGTACCGGATTCAGGTTGGGTACGTGCCGAACAACCATTTCGGGGTCAACGCCCAGGTGGTGCTCACGACGGCGGGACGGGTCGCGGTACTCGACGCTGACACCTTGAGCCGCCCGGTCGATGGCAATCGACAGGACGAGACGATACGGGTGTCGTGGGGCACCGGCCCGGAACGGCTGGGGCTGCACCTGGATGGACTGTTGATGGACAGTCACTGGACCGGGCAAGGGTTCACCAACGACGTGCGGCAGGGCGGGATCCTGGCCAACTTCCGGCTGACCCGGCTGCAGGTTGGCGGGTCGATCTTCAACCGGTCACGCTGGACCCCGTGGGATCTCCGGGCCAATGCGGGGTGGCAGCCGATCGACCGGGTGACCGTCAGCGGGGAACTGGGCTACCAGACCCATGATGTGGACCGTTCGAGCCACTGGATCGGGCTGCGGGGCGGGATTCAGCTGCCACTGTCGTTCTACGCCAGCGCGGCGCTCAGGAGCGGCTCGATCGTGAGCGCCCCAGCCATCTTCTCCGAGCAGGCACACAAGGTGTCGGACTGGTCGGCCACGGTGGGCTTCGAAACCAGGCCGCTGGCCGTGTCGGTCGAGTACGGCCACCTGTCGGCGTTTCAGCCGTCCAGCTACTTCGCGCTGGCCCCGATCGATTCGTTCCGCCCGACCGTTGCCAGCAACCGGGTCACGGTCAACTGGAGACTTGCTCCGGTGCAGTGGTTCTACCTCAGCGGTTTCTACAGCGACCCGATCAAGGGCGGCCAGCCGGACGGCTCGCCGCCGACGCATTCGCTGTCGAGCGTGACCTTCCGGTCACGGTTCTGGCGCAAGTATCCCAGCGGCACCTTCGAGATCAAGGCGCAGTTCGGGCTGGAGGCGTGGAGTGACTGGACCGTCGGGCTGATCGGCGGGGTACCGGTGACACTGCGGGGCGGGACCTGGATGCGGGCCCTGCTGCAGATCAGACTGCAGCAGTTCATCCTGTTCTGGGACCGGCAGAATCTCCAGGGCGTGACGACTACGTACGCCGTTCCTGGACTGACGACCCAGCCATATGCCAACCGGTTCGGGTTCAGGTGGGAGTTTTCGAACTAGACGAGAGACGAGAGACGAGAGACGAGAGACGAGAGACGAGAGACGAGAGAC